>NZ_CP027707.1:5701875-6002500 GCF_003850345.1 Pseudomonas chlororaphis subsp. piscium | reverse complement strand
TGGAGGTATCAGAAGTGCGAATGCTGACATGAGTAACGACAATGGGTGTGAAAAACACCCACGCCGAAAGACCAAGGTTTCCTGCGCAACGTTAATCGACGCAGGGTTAGTCGGTCCCTAAGGCGAGGCTGAAAAGCGTAGTCGATGGAAAACAGGTTAATATTCCTGTACTTCTAGTTATTGCGATGGAGGGACGGAGAAGGCTAGGCCAGCTTGGCGTTGGTTGTCCAAGTTTAAGGTGGTAGGCTGGAATCTTAGGTAAATCCGGGATTCTAAGGCCGAGAGCTGATGACGAGTTACCTTTTAGGTGACGAAGTGGTTGATGCCATGCTTCCAAGAAAAGCTTCTAAGCTTCAGATAACTAGGAACCGTACCCCAAACCGACACAGGTGGTTGGGTAGAGAATACCAAGGCGCTTGAGAGAACTCGGGTGAAGGAACTAGGCAAAATGGCACCGTAACTTCGGGAGAAGGTGCGCCGGTGAGGGTGAAGGACTTGCTCCGTAAGCCCATGCCGGTCGAAGATACCAGGCCGCTGCGACTGTTTATTAAAAACACAGCACTCTGCAAACACGAAAGTGGACGTATAGGGTGTGACGCCTGCCCGGTGCCGGAAGGTTAATTGATGGGGTTAGCTAACGCGAAGCTCTTGATCGAAGCCCCGGTAAACGGCGGCCGTAACTATAACGGTCCTAAGGTAGCGAAATTCCTTGTCGGGTAAGTTCCGACCTGCACGAATGGCGTAACGATGGCGGCGCTGTCTCCACCCGAGACTCAGTGAAATTGAAATCGCTGTGAAGATGCAGTGTATCCGCGGCTAGACGGAAAGACCCCGTGAACCTTTACTATAGCTTTGCACTGGACTTTGAATTTGCTTGTGTAGGATAGGTGGGAGGCTTTGAAGCGTGGACGCCAGTTCGCGTGGAGCCATCCTTGAAATACCACCCTGGCAACTTTGAGGTTCTAACTCAGGTCCGTTATCCGGATCGAGGACAGTGTATGGTGGGTAGTTTGACTGGGGCGGTCTCCTCCTAAAGAGTAACGGAGGAGTACGAAGGTGCGCTCAGACCGGTCGGAAATCGGTCGTAGAGTATAAAGGCAAAAGCGCGCTTGACTGCGAGACAGACACGTCGAGCAGGTACGAAAGTAGGTCTTAGTGATCCGGTGGTTCTGTATGGAAGGGCCATCGCTCAACGGATAAAAGGTACTCCGGGGATAACAGGCTGATACCGCCCAAGAGTTCATATCGACGGCGGTGTTTGGCACCTCGATGTCGGCTCATCACATCCTGGGGCTGAAGCCGGTCCCAAGGGTATGGCTGTTCGCCATTTAAAGTGGTACGCGAGCTGGGTTTAGAACGTCGTGAGACAGTTCGGTCCCTATCTGCCGTGGACGTTTGAGATTTGAGAGGGGCTGCTCCTAGTACGAGAGGACCGGAGTGGACGAACCTCTGGTGTTCCGGTTGTCACGCCAGTGGCATTGCCGGGTAGCTATGTTCGGAAAAGATAACCGCTGAAAGCATCTAAGCGGGAAACTTGCCTCAAGATGAGATCTCACTGGAACCTTGAGTTCCCTGAAGGGCCGTCGAAGACTACGACGTTGATAGGTTGGGTGTGTAAGCGCTGTGAGGCGTTGAGCTAACCAATACTAATTGCCCGTGAGGCTTGACCATATAACACCCAAGCAATTTGCTTAGAAGCAAGTTGCGGTGTGTGAAGACGAAACGAACCGAAAGTTCGAGAAAACACACAAACTATCGCATACCCAATTTGCTGAAGCGTCGAAAGACGAATCGGCACACCGAATTTCTTGACGACCATAGAGCATTGGAACCACCTGATCCCATCCCGAACTCAGCAGTGAAACGATGCATCGCCGATGGTAGTGTGGGGTTTCCCCATGTGAGAGTAGGTCATCGTCAAGATTAAATTCCGAAACCCCAATTGCGAAAGCAATTGGGGTTTTGTTTTTGTGCGCAAAAAATGTGTTTCTTATCTCCAAACAATTTTGCACAGTTATTTTCGGGACGGACCTCTAGAATAGCTCCACGCCTTTTCAGAGCCAGAACCTTGTATGTCAGATACGGTTGACGCCCCCGGGCTGTCGGAGTTGCCGCTGGATGACCTGGTGGCCTGCCACGAATGCGACTTGCTGATGCGCAAGCCAGAGTTGGCCCACGGAGAAAAAGCCCAGTGTCCCCGCTGTGGTTATGAGTTATACGCACACCGCCATAATGTCGTGGATCGCAGCCTGGCATTGGTTATTGCCGCGCTACTGCTCTACGTCCCCGCGAACTTTTTACCCATCATGCAGCTCAATCTACTCGGACAATCCTCGGAGGACACCGTGTGGAGTGGCGTCGTCGGTTTGTTCAATACCGACATGCAAGGCGTGGCGGTGGTGGTGTTTCTCTGCAGCATGGGCATTCCACTGCTCAAACTGATCTGCCAGTTGTTCGTGCTCCTGAGCATTCGCCTGGATATCGGTCGCAGTTACGGGCTGTTGCTGTACCGCATTTATCATCACTTGCGGGACTGGGGCATGCTCGAGGTCTACCTGATGGGCGTATTGGTCGCCATCGTCAAACTCGCGGACCTGGCTGCCATGACGGTCGGCCTGGGGCTGGTATGTTTTGTCAGTTTGTTATTGGTTCAGGTGTGGCTGGAGGTGGTCATGTCGCCCCATCAGATATGGGATGCCTTGGCGGGGGAGGATACGCATGCGGGCGATTGATGCGGGCATTCTGGTCTGTAACGAATGCCATGAGCTGAACAGGCAGGAACCCGGTACCGATGAGCAGACCTGCACTCGCTGCGGGGCCCTGGTGCATGCTCGTCGCCCCAACAGCATCATGCGCACCTGGGCGCTGCTGATTACCGCGGCGATCCTGTACATCCCGGCCAATATGCTGCCGATCATGACGGTCACCTCACTCGGCCAGGGTGATCCCAGCACCATCATGTCGGGGGTGATCGTACTGGTGCAGCACGGCATGATCCCGATCGCGGCGGTGGTGTTCATCGCCAGTATCCTGGTACCTACCTTCAAGCTGGTGGGTATTGCCCTGTTGCTGTTTTCGGTCCAGCGCCACCAGCCGTTATCGGCGCGGCAACGCATCTGGATGTACCGCTTTATCGAGTTCATCGGCCGCTGGTCGATGCTGGATATCTTTGTGATCGCCATCCTGGTGGCGGTGGTGAATTTCGGTCGACTTGCCAGCATCGAGGCCAATCTCGGCGCGGTGGCCTTTGCCAGTGTGGTGATTCTGACGATGCTCGCCGCAGTAACTTTTGATCCCCGACTGATCTGGGATAACACGGAGTCGGACGACGACAATGAGTGATTTGCCTAAAGCTAAAACCCGTCCGGCTTCGAACTGGTCGGCCATCTGGGTCCTGCCCCTGATCGCGCTGGTGATCGGAGGATGGTTGGGCTGGCGTGCCTATAACCAGACCGGTATCGAGGTCCAGGTGCGTTTTGAAAGTGGCGAAGGCATCCAGGCCAACAAGACCGAGGTGGTCTACAAAGGGATGTCGGTGGGCAAGGTCAAGGCCCTGGCCCTGGACGACGAAGGCAACACCAGGGGGGTGATTGCCACCGTCGAGATGAACAAGGACGTCCAGCAATACCTGAAAAGCAGCACCCGCTTCTGGCTGGTCAAGCCGAGCGTGACCCTGGCCGGGATCACCGGCCTGGAAACCCTGGTTTCAGGTAACTACATCGCTATCAGCCCGGGTGAGGGTGAGCCTGCGCGCAAGTTCAAGGCGCTGGCCGAAGAACCGCCGCTATCGGATGCCAAGCCGGGCCTGCACTTGACCATCAAGGCGGACCGCCTGGGTTCGCTGAACCGCGGCAGCCCGGTGTTCTACAAGCAGATCCAGGTCGGCCAGGTGAAAAGCTACCTGCTCTCCGAAGACCAGAACACGGTGGAGATCAAAGTCTTTATCGAGCCGACCTACGCCAATCTGGTGCGCAAACATACGCGTTTCTGGAATGCCAGTGGCATCAGCATCGACGCCAACCTGTCCGGTGTGAAAGTGCGTAGCGAATCCCTGGCCAGCATCGTCGCCGGCGGTATCGCCTTCGCCACCCCGGAGAATCGCCGGGACAGCCCGCCCACCGACCCGACCCTGCCGTTCCGTCTCTACGAAGACTTTGACGCGGCGCAGGCGGGCATCCGGGTCAAGGTCAAGCTGAGTGACTTCGAAGGGCTCCAGGCAGGCCGGACACCGGTCATGTACAAGGGGATTCAGGTCGGTAACCTGAAGGCCCTCAAGGTCGACCCGGATCTCTCCAGCGCCACGGCGGAACTGACCCTGGACCCCTTGGCCGAGGATTACCTGGTGCAAGGCACCCAGTTCTGGGTGGTCAAGCCTTCGATCTCCCTGGCGGGTATCACCGGCTTGGAAGCGCTGGTGAAAGGCAACTACATCGCGGTACGCCCCGGTGACAAGGGCGGCGCCCCACAACGCGAGTTCGAGGCACGGCCCAAGGCGCCGCCACTGGACCTGCGTGCCCCAGGCCTGCACCTGGTGCTGTTCACCGAAAACCTCGGTTCCCTGGAGGTGGGCAGCCCGATTCTGTACAAGCAGGTCAAAGTCGGCTCGGTGCAGAGCTACCAGTTCTCGCGGACCCGCAAGCAGTTGGTCATCGGCGTGCACATCGAGAAGGAATACGAAGGGCTGGTGAATGGTTCGACGCGCTTCTGGAACGCCAGCGGCGTCACCTTGACCGGCGGCCTGACCGGCGGCATCCAGGTCAAGAGCGAGTCGTTGCAAAGCCTGATGGCCGGCGGTATCGCCTTCGACACGCCGGAACCCAACGTGCCACTGAAAAAGCGCATCCCGCGCTTTCGCCTGTATGCCGACAAGGAGCAGGCGACGCAGAAGGGCACCCTGATCAGCATCAAGGTCGATCGCGCCGATGGCCTGCGTTCGGGCACGCCTATCCGCTTCAAGGGCCTGGATGTCGGCAAGGTCGAGGACGTCGACCTGAGCAGCGACCTGCAGTCGGTGCTGCTCAAGGCTCGGATCACTGAAGTGCCGGAGCGTATCGCGCGGGTCGGCAGCCAGTTCTGGGTGGTCAAGCCGGAGCTTGGGTTGATCAAGACCGCCAACCTGGAAACCCTGGTGACTGGGCAATACATCGAGGTGCAGCCGGCGGCGAAGAACCTCGGCGCGCAAACCAGCTTTGTCGCCTTGCCCCAGCCACCGGAAACCGCGGTTGCCGAGGCCGGCCTGAGCCTGGTGCTGAGCGCAGAGCGTCGTGGTTCGCTGAAGGTCGGCGTGCCGGTGACCTACCGTGAAGTGACGGTGGGCAAGGTTACCGGCTACGAGCTGGGCCAGACCGCCGACCGGGTCCTGATCCATATCCTGATCGAGCCGAAGTACGCGCCGCTGGTGCGTGGCGGCACGCGCTTCTGGAACAGCAGTGGGTTTGGTATCGACATTGGCCTGTTCAAGGGCGCAACCGTCCGTACCGAATCGCTGGAGACCCTGATCCAGGGCGGTATCGCCTTTGCCACGCCGGATGGCGAGCGCATGGGCAACCCGGCGCGGCCGGAGCAGACCTTCCCGTTGTTCGACAAGTTCGAGGACGAGTGGCTGACCTGGGCGCCGAAAATTCCGTTGGGTAAGTAGCTCAGAAGCAAAAAAGGCCGTGATCGAAAGATCACGGCCTTTTTGGTTTTACGGCTTCGGGTGAATTACACCTCGTCCAGCTCCGCTTCGGCTTCCGACTCGACGTTCAGGGTAGCCTTGACCTGATCGTGACGACGGATGTACTTCCAGTCCGCCTCGTCGATGTAGATACCGTTCGGGCCGCTGCCGCCTTCCAGGTCGATGGCGACCTGGGCCGACACCTGCGGCTTCACACTGGCCAGGATCGGCACGAAGCCCAGTTGCAGGCTGGTTTCCAGCAGCGCTGCCTGGTTCTTCTCGTCGATGTCCGCGGCCTCGTCGAGGTAGTACGGCAGGCGTATGCGCCCGGCCTGCTCGCGATCCATCAAGTGCAGCAACAGGTACATGTTGGTCAGCGCCTTGATGGTCATGGTGGTGCCGTTGGACGCCGCGCCATCGATATCGGTGTGGATCACCGGCTGGCCATTGACTTTGGTGATCTCGAACGCCAGCTCGAACAGGTCCTTGAGGCCCAACTGGTTGTGGTTGGCCGCTACCAGGCGCGCCAGATATTCCTTGGCCTCTTCGTTCTTGTTGTCCTGCTCGGTGCTCTGGCTCAGGTCGAACACCGACAGGGTCTCGCCTTCTTCGTACTGACCGGCGCTGTGGATGATCTGGTCGATGTGCTTGAGGGCTTCCTTGTTCGGCGCGAGGACGATACGGAAGCTCTGCAGGTTGGACACCTGGCGTTTGTTGATCTCGCGGTTGAACAGCGCCAACTGGTGTTCGAGGCTGTCGTAGTCGCTGCGGATGTTACGCAGGGTCCGGGCGATGTCGGTGACGGCCGCGCGACGCGCCTTGCCCAGGGTCAGGGCCTCGTCGGTACGGTGCGCATAGGCGTTGATCAGCAGTTGCAGACGGCGCTCCATGTCGTCTTCGCTGTCAAACTTGGCCACGCCCTTGAGGCGCACCTGGGCGTACAGCGCCTCGATCTGGCCATCGACCCGTTGCAGGCCCTGCCAGCTGTCCTGGTAGTCGTTGAGCAGGGGCAGCAGGTTGTCCATGGAGTCGTCCACCGGCTCCATGAACGGCGTGCCGAACGGCAGGTCCGCCGGCAACAGCTGACGACGGCGCAGGGCGTCGTCGAGGGTGCGTTGCTTGGCTTCCATGTCGCTGATCTGCCGGCCCACCAGTTGCAGCTTGGCCGACAGCTGCTGGACGCGTTCGGTGAAGGCGTCGCTGGAGCGCTTGAGTTCGTCCTGGGCGGCTTCCATCTGCGCCAGCTGTTCCAGCTTCTCGCCTTCCTCGGCGCTCAGGGTCTGCGCGCGGCGGAAGTCTTCCAGGGCTTTCTGCGCATCCAGCACCTGCTGGTACAGCGCTTCGGTCTGGGTCTTGCTCGCGGCGCGGTCGGCCGCCACCGCGGCCTGGGTTTTCAGCTGCTTGAGTTCTTTGTCCAGACGCTCTTTCTGGTCGCGCAGCGCTGCGCGGTCCGCCAGGGCCTGCAAGGCCGGCGGTTCGATGTGGGAAATGTCGATGGACAAGCCCGGCACTTCGAAGCGCTCGCCCTTGAAGCCATCGAGAATCAGCTCCACGGATTTGACCCAGTCGCCGTTCTCGTCCAGGGCGATGCCGTGTTCGCCCAGCGGCAGGCTGAACAATTGGCTGTTGAACAGGCGCATCAGGCGCTCGACGTCCTGCTGGGAGAACTCCTCACGCAGGCGCGCATAGCTGTTGTTGTCGGCGTTATCGAGCTGCTGCTTGACCGACTTCAGGCGTTTTTCCAGGTCGCGCAGACGCTCTTCCAGGTCCTCGGCGGAGAATTGCCGGGACTGGGCCAGGGCGCCAGCCAGTTCGTCGTGGGCATCCTTGGCCGCCAGCAGTTGCTGCTCCAGGACCTTGACGTCGTCCACCAGGGCGAAGCGATGCTTGAGCACCGAGAGTTCGCCGAGCCAGCGCTGGGTGCCGGTGATTTCCCGTTCCAGGCGCATCATTTCCTGGGTACTGCTGCGCTGGTCGTTCTGCAGCGCGTCCTGTTCGTTGCGGTAGTGCTCGGCCTGGACGGTCAGCTCTTCCTTGCGCGCGCTGGCGTAGTCGGACCAGGTGCCCAACAGCGAATCGAGCAGCGGCGACAGGCGATGCAGTTTGCCGCGCAGGATGTCGCGCTGCTTCACGCCGTTGCCCAAGGCTTCCACCAGTGGGCCCGCGGCGACCAGCGAGTTGTAGTCCTGCTCCATGCGGCGCACGTCGCGGAAGGCTTCTTCGCAGGCGGCGATGTAGTCGACGCTGCCGGAGCGCAGGCTATGCTCGAAGGCGTCGAGGAACAGCTGCTTGAGCTTGGCCGCGGTGATCTCGCGCATGTGCAGCAGGTTGATGAACAGCGCGCGGAAGGTCTTCAGGCTCTGTTCGCTGGTGGAGCGCAGCGGGATCAGGGTCAGGTCCAGCGGAATCGAGGTATGCCCGCCCACCAGCAAGCGGCGCAGTTCATCCGGCTTGAGTTCATAAGCCTTCAGGCCCTGGCGCTCAAGGTTGGTGAACAGCTCTTTCTGCCGCAGGCAGGTGTCGTCCTTCTGGTAATGCGCCAGGTCCAGCGAGCCGGCATAGGCGAAGAACTGGTGACCGAAACTGCCGCCCGGACCGCGCCCGGCCACGCCGATCACGTGCGGGCCATGGGGCAGGGACACTTCCACCAGGATGTAGCTGGTATCGGTGGCGAAGTAGAAACGCCGCGATTGTTCCAGGCTGTACTTGCCGAAGCTCATGTCCGACATGCGCGCCAGGATCGGGAATTGCAGGGCGTTGATCGAAGCCGACTTGCCCAGGTTGTTCGCGCCGTAGACCGACAGCGGCTCTTCCAGCGGGAACAGGCCCAGGCTGTAGCCGGCGGTGTTCAAAAGGGCAAAGCGGCGGATGCCGTAGCGTTCCTTGCTCATGCGTCGAGCTCCTGTTCTTCGGCAATGGCGCGGGCCAGTGCGTCCTCTTCACTTTCCGGTTCGACGAATTCGCTGAGGTCCAGCGGATCGTCGGTCTGCAGCAGTTTTTCGTCGCTGTCTTCGTCGATCAGCACCGGCGTCGGCAGCGGCAGCACGCTGTGCAGGCTGGCGGCCAGGTCACGGTCCTGCTGCACCGACAGGCACACATCGAGGAAGCGGTGCATCGGCGGCAGGAAGCGGTAGATGCCCGGCTCCTCGCCGGCGAAACCCAGTTGGGTCATGCGCCGCATGATTTTTTCTTCCAGTTCTTCATGGGTCTGTACTTCGGCCTGGATGAACAGGTCGCGGTACTTCTCCAGCAGCGACGGCAGTTCGTCGCGGGCGAGGCTGCCGCCGTCGAGCACGGCGACCGGGTCGCGGCCCTGGTCGGCCAGGTGCTCCACCAGGATGAAGGTGAACAGCGCCAGGCGCTGGGCGGTCTTGTTCACCTGGGCGGCGGCGTTCTCCGGCACGAAGTAGTAGAAGCCGCGGGTGTCGCACACCAGTTCGAAGCCCAGGGCCTTGAACAGGGTGCGGTACTGGTCCTGGAAGTTCGACAGCTGGGAATACAGCTCCGGGTCGCGGCGGCTGATGTGATAGCCCTTGAACAGCTCGCGAAAGATCGGCGCCAGTTGGGACAGTTCGGAAAGATCAAGATGCATGTGGAGTGCTCGCAGAATTCTCAGGCTGGTCATCGCGGGCCGAGAGCAGGGCGAAGGAGCGCAGGCTGACCTGGTGCTCGTGGGTGTGGTAGTCGCGGCGTTCCAGACGCTCGCGCTTGAAGCGTTTTTCCCGCGACAGGCGGGAGAACCAGTACAGCAGCTCGTCGGTGGCGCCGTCCGGTTCCTGTTCCAGCAGCCAGGTCATCAGGTCCGGCATCGGCAGCGCGTCTTCGCAGCGGTCGAGCATCTCGCGGACCGTGCGCGGCGCCCGTGGCGCGTCGCCACCCTTGTGGCTCTTGTGCGCCTTGGGGAAGCGGGTCGGCTTCGGCTCGAAGCTGGCCAGGGCGTAGACATAGGCCTCGACCTGGCCGGAGCTGCCGAGGAAGGTGCTTTGCGGACGGGTGAACAGCGGCATGGCCGCTTGCGGCACGGCGTCGATGCCCTTGCGGCGGATGGCCGACAGGGCCAGGGCCGCGCCGCGGGTCACGGCGTTGTGCCGGCGGGCTTCTTCCCTCAGCGGCAGCAGCAGTTCCCGGGCGTGACGCAGGGTCAGCTGGGCGCTGGTCTGCATTTCCAGGATCCGCGCGTGGGTGCGCAGCAGCATGTCGTCGTCCACCAGATGGCCCAGGCGCTGCTGTTCGGTGAGCATGCGCAGCAGGACGTTCTCGACCTTGCGTACGCCTTGCTCGAAGGCGCCGTCGGCGTTCACCAGCTGGATCATCGGCTCGACGTATTCGTCCCAGGTGGCCAGTACCTCGGCGTACCGCTGACGCAGGGGAATCTGCCGGTCGCTGGTCTTGGCCCGCTCGGCGACGGCCACCAGGGCCTGTTCGTCGTTGGCGAGCTTTTTCAGGACATCGCGCACGCGCATGTCCAGCAACCGCAGCTGGCGGGCCAGGTCATGGCCGTCGCGGATGTCGAAGGCGTCCTGGATGTAACCGGCCAGGCGTTCGAGGTGGCGCAGGTAGGCTTCGATTTCCAGGCACAGGCCCAGGCGGTGCTCGCGCCGCAGGTAGGCGAGGAAGTCATGGATCTGCGCGTTGAGCTCGAAACGGTTCGGGCTTTTCGCCACCGGAACCAGGATATCCAGGCGGATCCACACGTCCAGCAGGCTGGTGATGTCCTGTGGCGTACTGTCAATTTGCTGTGCGGCCAGCTGTGAACGCAGTTCGGCGAGGCTCAGGGTGCCTTGGTCGAAGTGCTCGCACAGTGGCTCCAGAAGTGCCCAGTGTTCGGCGAGGGCGCGCAACACGCGCTTGGGTTCGATCATCGGAATGGCCGGCTGGTTGGCAATGAAAAGCGGCGATTGTACTGCATCGGAAGGCTGACGATTCACCCCTCGGTCTTGTCATGGGCTGGACGGGCGTTTTTGTGACGAATCAACTGCGGGCGATCTTCGACGAAGGACGGTAGAATCCCCCCACTTCAGTTATCCACAAGTGGCCGACCTTTGCTTATCGAGTCCCGCCGTCGCGCTTATCTGTCCGCCATGCAGGTGGTCAGCTGGCTGCCGCGCACCGAATTGCCCTTTGCGGCGCCGTCCCGTCCCGAGTTGCTGGTGATTGCCGAGCCCGTGGTCGAGGCCCCGGCAGCCCCTGCACCTGTGGCCAGAACGGTTGCCGAGCCTGTGACCAAGCCTGCCGAACGACCGAAAATCGAAGTGCCGCGTCCCGCCAGCGCTACCGTTCGTCCGGTCAGCAAGCCCGTGGAGGAGGCCGAGGAGGCTCCGGCGCCGGTCAAGGCTCCGCCCGTGCCGCCACCGCGTTTCGCCCTGCAATTGCTGCGCGCCGGTCGTTGCCTGCTGCTGGTGGAGTTACCCACAGGCGAAGCCTTCCAGAGCCGCGACCCGGCCTATCTGCTGCTCAAGGACATGCTGCGCGCCGCTGGCTTGCCGGACAGCCCGCAGATCCTCGCCGAGCCGGTGCGCTGGCCGATGCTGACCCGCGGCAATCTCGACCAGGGTCCGGAGGCGGCGCGGGATTTCGTCCAGGCCTTTGTCGGGGCGCGGGTCGAAGAAGAACCTTGCGTCTGCCTGTGGCTGATCGGCCAGCCGGCGGTGCGTTTCGCGGGCGAGGCCGATGCGCAGTCCTACAACCGTGAACTCCAGGTCGAAGGCCTGGGCTCGGCCTGGGCGCTGCCCGGGCTGGAACTATTAATGGAAGAGCCACAGCGTAAGGCTGATGTCTGGCAAGCCATGCGTCGGCTGATGGCGCGTTGGAAAAGTAGCAATGAGTGACGCTTTATCGTTCCGCCAGGCCGCCGAGGCGGATCTGGATACCATCCTGAAAATCGAATACGCGGCGTTCAGCCATCCCTGGACCCGCGGTATTTTCACCGACGCCCTGAAATCCTATGAAGTCTGGCTGATGTTCGAAGGCAGCCAGCAGGTCGGCCACGGGGTGATCCAGGTGATCATTGATGAAGCCCACCTGCTCAATATCACCGTCAAGCCGGAAAACCAGGGCCGCGGCCTGGGCTTGCGCCTGCTGGAAGAGCTGATGAAGCGCGCCTACCAGAAAGACGCGCGCGAATGCTTCCTTGAGGTGCGTTCCAGCAACCAGACCGCCTATCGTCTGTACGAACGCTACGGTTTCAACGAAGTCGGGCGCCGCCGTGATTACTATCCAGCAACTGGCGGGCGCGAAGATGCGCTGGTGATGGCCTGCACCCTGGTGGATTGAGCGAGGATCAGCCCGTTATCGTAGGAGCGAGGCTTGCCCGCGATAGCGGTTTGCCTGACACACCGCTATCGCGGGCAAGCCTTGCTCCTACGGGCAGACGGGTCAGGGTTTGCCGTCCAGCGGGTCGCGCTGGGCCAGTTCGGCTTCGTCCAGGCCATTGCCGCCGCCGATATCGTCTTCATCGACAATGCTCAGGTCCCAGTCGGCCGGCTGGTCTTCACCGGCTTCATGGGCGGAACGAGCGCCGTCTTCGCGGATCAGGTTTTCCGGGGTCAGCTCATCGTCGTTGGGCTCATCCTCGGCGTTGCCGGTCAGGCTGGAGCCATGGATGTGCCTGTTGGGAGTACGATGCTCCACAGAGCTGGAAGCAGGGTCGCCGACCCTGGCGCCGGGTTCTTCTTCATCGAAATCCAGCTCTTCCACGGAACCCATGCGGTCTTCGTTATCGTCGATGGGCTCGGGCTGAGGCGCACCATAAGGACGTCGTGATTCAGTCATGACGGTTGCTCATACTTTCGGGCTTAAAGGGTGGACCCTGAGAACCCTTCAAGATTCCACGGGCTGGATAAGCGGTATCTGCACAGACGCGCGTGACCCCGATAGACGGTCGTCTGTCATAGCAACGCATCAATCCTGAGGCTTCACAGCATGAACGAACTACAAGACCTGATTGATAACAACGAGCGTTGGGCCGAAGCGATCAAGCAGGAAGATCCTGACTTCTTCTCCAAGCTGGCCCGCCAGCAGACGCCGGAATACCTGTGGATCGGCTGTTCGGACGCCCGTGTACCGGCCAACGAGATCGTCGGCATGCTGCCCGGGGATCTGTTCGTACACCGCAACGTGGCCAACGTGGTGCTGCACACCGACCTCAATTGCCTGTCGGTGATCCAGTACGCGGTGGACGTGCTCAAGGTCAAACACATCCTGGTCACCGGCCACTATGGCTGTGGCGGCGTGCGCGCCTCGATGCAGGATCGTCAGCTGGGCCTGATCGATGGCTGGCTGCGCTCGATTCGCGACCTGTACTACGAACATCGCGAAGTGCTGGGGCAACTGGCCACCGAGGAAGAGCGGGTCGACCGCCTCTGCGAGCTGAACGTGATCCAGCAAGTGGCCAACGTCGGCCACACCAGCATTGTGCAAAACGCCTGGCATCGCGGGCAGAGCCTGTCGATCCACGGTTGCATCTATGGCATCAAGGACGGTCGCTGGAAGAGCCTGAACGCCACCATCAGTGGCTTCGAGCAGCTGCCGCCGCAGTATCGCCTGCGTCCGGTCGGGGCGCTCTGAAGCCCTGAACGCCGATCGTGAACAAGCCCGCGCCTGCAGGAGATGTACCTTCCTGCAGGCGCGGGCCTGTTGGTGATGGATCTATAGCGATTGCCGCGGGCGCTGCCTGTCAGATATGCGGCGCCTCGTTACTCATCGACGGTGCCGGCTCCTTCAGCTGCTTCAACTGGGTCTGCACCGGCGTGGTGGTGCACTTGGCCTGGGCCTGCTCCGGCGTCAGCTTGCGGATCGAGGTGTAGAACAGAGCGCAGGTCTGCTCTTTGTTGGCCACCTGCCAGTTCTGCGTGCAGCTTTTGAGCTGTGCCGCCGGATCGCTGCTCGGCTTGCTGCCCATCCCGGCCTGCCAGCAGGCGGCGCTCAAATCCTGCCCCATCACCTTCAAACCGGCCGCGTCGGCCTTGGCCTCGTCGCCGTCGTAGTTCTCCGGGTCCGCCGCGTACCAGATGTAACTCGGGTGGTTGGAACCCAGCACCGGCACTTTCAGGCCCGCGCTCGGGCTGATCTGCGCCAGGCCCAGCACACTCACGGTGGCGCCGTACTGCTGCTTGATCCAGTTACGCACCGGCGCGCCGAAGGCCACCATCGGCAGGGCGCCGCCGCTGGCATTCTGGCTGATCTGCTTGACCATGGTGGTCTGGTAGTCCTGGAAGTAGCCGTAGACGCCTTCCAGGTCCTTGCCGGCAGTGGCCGGGGCGGCGATCGGCGCAATGTCGATGATGGTCTGGTAGCCCGGTGTCTGCTCGGTGGGAATGCCATTGGTGGTAAGCAGGGTGGCCCAGCGGTCGGTGGTGGCCGATTTCAGGTAGTCCTGGGCTTGAGTCAGCGAGTAGTCCGGCGGGAAGTGCAGCAGCTCGACGCTCTTGCGGTTTTCCAGGGCCATGCCCAGGGGCAGGAACAGGTACCAGCTGTAGGTCCATTTGCCGTCGCTGTTGAGTTTGCTGGCGCCCTTGTAGGCCAGGTCGCCGGCATCCAGCAGGGCGGTCAGCGGCTTGCCATAGCCCTTCGGAACACCGCTGATCTTGGCGTACAGCTCGTTTTTATCGGTTTTCACACTGACCTTGGCGGTGCTGTAGCCGTCGCGTTTCACGCTTTGGGTCAGGTAGTGCTCGACGGTCTGTTCCAGCGTCCAGTTGCGGAAGCAGATCACGTTGCAGTTGTTGGGGTAGGAGAAGAGTTGGGTGACACGCTGAGTGTTGCCCAGCTTCAGATCGACGTTGGCCTGGGCTGCTGTGCTCAGGGTCAGGCTGCCCAGGGTCAGGGCGGCGAGGGGGAGGGATAATGTTGCGAGTTTCATGCTTGGCTCCTTGTCAGCGTTAGCCTCATCTATGCGAGGTAAGTTCCGTACTGAAACAGTAGCGGGTGACAAGGAAAAGGGTGGAATAAATCTTTCTTCTGCACCCGCAAACGGCCGCCCGGGGCGGCCGCTGCCGTCGGTTCAGGTCGGGAAGTGCAGGGCATTGCTCAGGTCGCCCATGGGCGCCTGCCCCCGGGCGATCATCGCCGCGTCCCGTTGCTTGAGGCCGTCGAGCGGTTCCAGCTGGAACACCCGGGTGATCAGCCGCAGGATCGACGCGGTGTCGTACACCGTATGGTCCACCGTGCCCTTGCGGGCGAACGGCGACACCACCAGCGCCGGGATGCGCGTCCCCGGGCCCCAGCGGTCGCCCTTGGGCGGGGCGACGTGGTCCCACCAGCCGCCGTTTTCATCGACCGTGACGATCACCACCATGTGCTGCCACTGCGGGCTTTCGCGCAGCACCTTCAGGGCCCGCACGATATGCCGGTCGCCCGCGGCCACATCGGCATAACCGGCGTGCATGTTGAGGTTGCCCTGGGGCTTGTAGAACGTCACCGGCGGCAACTTGCCGGCCTCGGCATCGGCGAGGAAGCGGTTGCTGCTCGACTCGTCGCCCAGGCCGCCATCGCGCAGGTGGTGGTTGCGTTCGTTCGGCTGCTCGGGACCGAACTGCGCGAAGTAGTTGAACGGCTGGTGGTGGTACTGGAAGTTGGGGATCTTCGGAATCCCCGCCGAATCCTTGTAGGCGTCCAGCGTGACCTGCCAGGCACCGGCGTACCAGGCCCAGTCGATGTCCTTGCGCGAGAGCTTGTCGCCGATGGTGTCGTGGCGTTGCGGCACCAGCACATTGGGCAGGTCGGCCTTGGCATAGGCCGGGCGCTGCGGGTCGCGGATCCAGGTCGGCCAGTAGGGCGGGGCCATGGTATTGACCGCGTAGCCGTCCGGGGTCAGCAGGCTCGGGCCGAATTGCGGCGGGCCGCTCATGGCGCTGGCCGGGGATTGCTCCAGCGGCTTGAGGCGGCTGTCGAGCGGGTCGTCGCTCTGCAGGGTGGCGATCTGCGGCTTGGCCACCGAATTGGCCGCATCCGGATAAAACGGCACGGCGGCGCTGATCAGGTACTGGTGGTTGAGAAACGAGCCGCCGAAGGTGCCCTGGAAGAAGTTGTCGCACAGCACGAATTCCCGGGCCACATCCCACAGGCGCAGCTCATAGCGGCTCTGGGCGTAATAACCCATGGGCAGGCCGCCGGAGTCGGCCCAGGCCACGAAACCATCGTTCTTGCCGCCGTTGATCTGCATCTGGTTCTGGTAGAACACGTGCCACAGGTCGCGGGTGACCAGGCTCAGGGGCAGGTTTTCGCCATCGGGGCCCTTGAGGGCGAAGGGCGCGTTGGGCAGGTGTTCCTGGTACTGGGTACCGACCGGGTAGGTCACGCCATCCAGGGCCTGGGGCCCGACCTGGGCGACACCGCCCCAGACCGGCGGCAAGGTCGGCAACAGGCTGCCGTCCCGGTCGCGTTGCTGATAGTCGGCGGGCTTGAGGGCCGAGAGCGGTTTTTCCAGGCCCGGGAAGTCGGCGAACAGGTTGTTGAAGCTGCGGTTCTCGGCATAGATCACCACCACATTCTTCACGTTGTCGTGCAACGCCCGGTCCAGCTCGGCGGGCGACAGCGGGCGTTCCACCGGCTTGCCCGGCGTCTGCTCGTTGTGGCCGCAGGCGCTGAGCGTCGCGCCGACACCCAGCACCGCCACGCCGCCGAGAAAACGCCGGCGGCTGGTGTCGGTGGGGGGCTCCGTGGCCTTGGAGTGCTCTGGGTCTTTCGAGTTTTCGTCGCTCATGCCGGGTCCCTGATTATCTTTCGATCAATTCGTAACAAAGTATTTCGGCTGCACGGTAGCAACCGAATATGACGGCAAGACTACAGAAAAGGCTCTGGGACGGGGCTTAGAAGATAGTAGGGGGAGGCTGGAAAGGGTGTAGGTCTGCTTCTGTAGGAGCGAGGCTTGCCCGCGATGACGGCATGGCGGGCACCCTCGGTCAGGTGGCCTATCGCAAGCAAACTCGCTCCTGCGGGGGAGCGAGTCGCCCGCAAAAGATTAGGGCGCCACAGGCGGCATATAGCTCAGCGTGGTACCCAACGCCCACAGCAGCACCAGCACCAGCGGCGCGTGCACCAGCAACTGGACGAAGGAGAAACCGATCAGGTCCCGCGCCTTGAGCCCCAGCACCCCCAGCAGCGGCAGCATGTAGAAGGGGTTGATCAGGTTCGGCAGCGCCTCGGCGGCGTTGTAGATCTGCACCGCCCAGCCCAGGTGATATTGCAGGTCATTGGCCACCTGCATCACGTAGGGCGCCTCGATGATCCACTTGCCGCCGCCGGACGGAATGAAGAAGCCCAGCACCGCCGAGTAGATGCCCATCAGCAGCGCGTAGGTGTCGTGGGAGGCGATCTGCACGAAGAAGGTCGAGATGTGGTGGGCCAGGGTCTGGCCGTCGACACCCTTGACCACGGTCAGCAAGGCCGCGATGGAGCCGTACAGCGGGAACTGGATCAGTACCCCGGTGGTGGTCGGCACGGCGCGGGCCACCGCTTCGAGGAAGCTGCGTGGGCGCCAGTGCAGCAGCGCGCCGAGCATCAGGAACAGGAAGTTATAGGTGTTGAGCCCGGAAATCGCGGTGATCGCCGGCTTGGTGGCGAACTCGTGGTAGAGCCAGCCGGCCGCCAGCAAGGCCAGCAGAATGGTCAGCAGCGGGCTGTATTCCAGCCACTCGCCGGGGCGGGTGCGCGGTTGTGGCTTGGGCATGCTGAAGCTCGGGTCGATGCCGCAGGCCTTGGCGTCGCGCGCCGAGTTCGGGCCGGGCGCGGTGGCGTAGGCGATGACCAGCGAGACGACGATCAAGGCCAGCAGCAATACGCCGGACTGCCAGAGAAAGATGGTCTGGGTGAACGGAATCACCCCGGTGATCGACAGGATCGACGGCGGCAGGCTGCCCGGGTTGGCCTGCAATTGCGCGGCGGACGACGACAGGCCCAGGGCCCAGACCGCGCCCAGGCCCAGGTAGGCCGCGGCGCCAGCGGCACGGTAGTCCATGCGCAGCTCGGTGCGCCGGGCCAGGGCCCGCACCAGCAAGCCACCGAACACCAGGGACAGGCCCCAGTTGAGCAAGGAGGCGACCATGGAGATCAGCGCCACCCAGGCCACGGCGGAGCGGCCGTTCTTCGGGATGCGCGCCAGTTTGTCGATCAGCTTCACCGCCGGCGGCGAGCTGGCGACCACGTAACCGCCGATGACCACGAAGGCCATCTGCATGGTGAAGGGGATCAGGCTCCAGAAACCGTCGCCGAAGGCCATGGCGGTGTCGGTGGGCTTGGCGCCCATGGCCATGGTGGCCAGGGCGACTATGACCACCGCCAGCGCGGCGAACACCCAGGAGTCGGGGAACCAGCGCTCGGCCCAGTTCGAGCAGCGCAGGGCAAAACGGGCGGAACGGCTGTCTTCAATGTCTGTGGACACGTCGATACCTCAAGTCTTTTTATGATTGTCAGGAGGTCGGCCGCCTCAGGCTGGGGCGGCCGAAAACTGTGCAAGAATGCGGCAATTGGTACCCACTGCAAAGGATTGAAGTACATGCCGTTCCCGCTCGAAGAACGCCAGGCGCTGCTCAAGGTCAAGGGTGTCGGCGAAACCCTGGTCGCCCGCCTCGAACAACTGGGCATCGATTCCCTCGCCCAACTGGCCCGGGCCGATGCCCTGGATATCGTCACTCAGGCCTCGGCCCTGGTCGGCTCCAGCTGCTGGAAAAACAGCCCCCAGGCCCGCGCGGCGATCCAGGCGGCGATCGCCCTGGCCAAGGGCGCCTGAAGCGGTGAGCCGCGAAACGCCTTTCGCCTATCAGGCCGTCTACCGCTACCTGGTGGAGTGGTTGGACGGCGCCAGCGCGGCCGAGCAGCGCCTGCCGTCATTGCGCGCCCTGGCCCAGCGCCTCAAAGTCTCGGTTTCCACCACCAAGTACGCCTACGGTCTGCTGGAGGACGAAGGGCGGATCTACGCCCGGCCCAAGCAGGGCTACTTCAGCCGCCCCATGCCGGCGTCAGGGCTGGCGTCGGATACGGACCTGTTGGACAGGATCTATGCCTACGCCCGCCAGCCCGGAATGCTGGCGCTGTGCAGCGACGCCCCGGCGATGTTGCTGTCCCTGGACAATCCGCTGTTGACGGCCGAGCGCGAGCTGGTGCGCCAGTACCCGCGCTCCCAGGCGCCGCTGTACCAGCCGTTTGGCGAGGCGGAGCTGCGCACGGCGCTGGCCGAGCGCTACACCCGCTCGACCACGGATTACTGGCAGGCCGAGCAGGTGTTTCTCGGCACGGACCTGCGCGCGGTGCTGGCGTTGTCGCTGGATGCCCTGGAGCTGAACGGCAGCGTCGCCCTGGTGGAGTCGCCCTGTTCCTGGACGATCCTGCGGCAATTGCAGGCGGCGAAGATCCGGGTGATCGAGCTGCCGCTGGATGCCGAAGGGCGTTTCGATCGACAGCGGCTGCATGAGGTGCTGCAACGCGAGCCGGTGCGCCTGGCGCTGCTGTCCTCGACGTTGAATACGCCCCACGGCAGCCTGATGCCCGCGGCGGACAAACAGCAGCTGTGCCGCTGGCTGGGGGAGCGCGGCATCTGGTTGTTGGAAAATGACAGCTATGGCGAGTTCTGCTTCACCCCGGAGCCGGCGCGGTATCGCGATTACGCCGATCCCGAACGGCTGCTGGTGTTTTCCACTTTCGACAAGTTCATTGGTTCCGAGGCGCCCTTCAGTTATGTGCTGTGTCGGGGCCAGGGTGCTAGGTTGCAGCGGCACTTTCTCGAGCGCGCGTTCCGCCTGTCGCCGATCCGTCAGAAGGCCGTGGCCAAGCTGCTGGGCAGCGGCCGTGTCGATCAGCACCTGACTCAACTGCGCGGCCTGCTGCGCGAACGCATGGGCCAGATGCAGGCGCTGCTGGCCGAACACGCCGCCGAGCAACTGCGGGTAGTTACCCCGGCTGGGGGCGCGACCCTCTGGGCCGAGGCCACGCGCCCGGTGGATATGGCCCAGGTCTATGAGCAACTGCTGGGCCAGGGCATCGTTATCGCCCCGGGGCAGATGTTCAGCCAGCAAGGCCTCTGGCGCCATCACCTGCGCCTGAGCTTCACCCTCGACTGGCGTCAGGACATCGCCGGCGCGGTGCAACGGCTGGCCCGGGTCATCGATCAGACGCCGTAGCAGTGCCGCGCCTCGGGGAAGCGGCCGTCGCGCACCTCGGCGGCGAACTGCTCGCAGGCCTGGCTGATCAGCGCCCCGGCATCGGCGTACTGTTTGACGAAGCGCGGAACCTGGGGCCCGCCCAGGCCCAGCAGGTCTTCGGTCACCAGCACCTGGCCGTCGCAGGCGGGGGAGGCGCCGATGCCGATGGTCGGCATCGCCGAGAAGTCGCTGATACGCCGCGCGAGGTTTTCCGCCACCCCTTCCAGCAACAGGCTGAATGCCCCGGCTTCGAGGTGGGCGCGGGCGTCGGCCTCGATGGCCTGGGCGGTGCCATCGTTCAGGCCCTGGGCCTTGAAGCCGCCCATGACGTTCACGTACTGGGGCATCAGGCCGATATGGGCCATCACCGGAATCCCGCGCTGCACCAGGAACTCCAGGGTCGGCGCCAGGGCCTGCCCGCCTTCGAGCTTGAGCGCGTCACAGCCGGTGCGCGCCAGCACCTCGGCACAGTTGCGGTAGGCCTGTTGCGGCGACTCCTGGTAACTGCCGAACGGCATGTCGGCGATCACGCAGGCCAGCCGGGTGCTGGCGACCACGGCGCGGGTGTGGCCGATGATCTCTTCCAGGCTCATGTCCAGGGTGGAGGTGCGGCCGTAGCCGACCATGGCCGTGGAGTCGCCGATCAGCACGAAATCGACGAAGGGGTCCATCAGCCGCGCCATGTGGCTGGTGTAGGCAGTCAGGGAGACGATCTTCTGCTGGCCTTTCATGGCCACCAGTTGCGGCACGGTCAGGCGTTTGCTGCGGGTATGGATGCTCATGGCGGCTTTCCTGTTGCGGGTGGGAAAGTCGCCGATTATTGGCGTCCGCGGCGCCGATTCAATGCACAGGATCGCGCTAAAAACCGACCCAGAAGGGTGTTGCGGTTGTCCCTCGCGGCGTTTGCGTAGACCATGGGCGCCTTGAATTCTGCCCAACACCGAGTGGCTTTATGTCCTTTTCCCCTGACGCGCGGCCGGCGCCGTTTTCCCGGTCCGACTACAAGACCCTGGGCCTGGCGGCACTGGGCGGCGCCCTGGAAATCTACGATTTCATCATCTTCGTATTTTTCGCCCTGACCCTGAGCCAGCTGTTCTTCCCGCCGGAAATGCCCGAGTGGCTGCGGCTGTTGCAGAGCTTCGGGATCTTCGTCACCGGCTACCTGGCGCGGCCGCTGGGCGGCATTCTCATGGCGCACTTCGCCGACCGCCTGGGGCGCAAGAAGGTGTTCAGCCTGAGCATCCTGATGATGGCCCTGCCGTGCCTGCTGATCGGCATCATGCCGACCTATGCGCAGATCGGTTATTTCGCGCCGCTGTTGCTGCTGGCGCTGCGGGTGCTGCAAGGCGCGGCGGTGGGCGGCGAGGTGCCGAGCGCCTGGGTGTTCGTTGCCGAGCACGCGCCGGCCGGCCATCGCGGTTACGCCCTGGGCTTTCTGCAGGCCGGGCTGACCTTCGGCTACCTGATCGGCGCGCTGACCGCGACCCTGCTGGCGCAGCTCTTCACCCCGGCGGAAATCCTCGATCACGCCTGGCGTTACCCGTTCCTGCTCGGTGGGGTGTTCGGCGTGATCGGCGTCTGGCTGCGCCGCTGGCTCAGCGAAACCCCGGTGTTCATGGCCATGCAGGAGCAACGCGACAGCGCCGTCGAGCTGCCGCTGCGCACCGTGCTGCGCGAGCATCGCCTGGCCCTGTTGCCGGCGGCGATTCTCACCTGCGTGCTGACCTCCGCGGTGGTGGTGTTCGTGGTCATCACCCCGACCATGATGCAGAAAACCTTCGGCATGAGCGCCAGCCACACCTTCGCCCTGAGCAGCCTGGGCATCGTGTTCCTGAATATCGGTTGCGTGCTGGCCGGGCTGATCGTCGACCGCATCGGCGCCTGGCGCACGGTGATGCTCTACAGCCTGCTGCTGCCGCTGGGCATCGGCCTGCTCTACGGCTGCCTGATCGGCGGTGGCGACTGGGTCGGCCTGGCCTACGCCATCGCCGGCCTTGGTTGTGGCGTGGTGGGCGCGGTGCCGTCGGTGATGGTCGGGCTGTTTCCGGCGCGGATCCGCGTGTCCGGCATCTCCTTTACCTACAACATCGCCTACGCGCTGTGGGCGAGCACCACGCCCTTGCTGCTGATCGGCCTGATGCCCTGGAGCCCATGGATCTGCGTGATGTATTGCGCGGTGATGGGCGCGGTCGGGGTCATCAGCGCCGGCTATTTTGGGGCGCGCATGCCGAAGCTGACGGGGAGTGCGGTGCCTGGGGTTTGTGCGGGGTCCTGAGGCTCTTTCGCGAGCAAGCGAGCGCTCCCGCGGGGGAAATTTTTTGCCTCCAGAAACACCTGCAGACGCCGGCGCGCGCGGACTAGAGCCTTCGCCGCCAACCCGGCTTTTTACCGGGTAAATGCCCGTGAAAGTTACGCTTAGCCAAGGCCCATTTACCCGCTAATCTCTCGAAAAAAAGCGCGGTCCACGCGCCAGTTTTCGGGAGCTGCCTTGATCCGGTCCGTCCTTTGTTCCCTGCGTGATTTCTCCACGTTGCCCTCGCTGCTGCAGGCGGCGTGGTTGTCCTTTGCCATCGGCCTGTTCATGGCCCTGCTTCATCTGTGGATCTTCAACTTTGTCGACTATGGGCTGGACGGGGCCAACGTCGAATCCCTCAGCGGCAAGGTGCTGTATGCCGACCGTGGCGGGATGCTGATAGAGGACGCGGACAGTGGCGAATACACCCGGCTCAAGGTGGTTCGTGGCATCACCTATCTGCGCTCCGGCGATGGCCCGCTCCGGGGCCGGACACTGCACTTCACCTACCTGCGCGATGCGGTGCTGAGCTGCACCCTCGATGGCGAGGAGCTGTGCATCGCGCAATGCTCCAACGCCATGGAATGCCTGGACAGCCGCCGCGAGCGTGAGACGCCGCGGGGCATATTGATCGTAGCCTTCGGCACCAGCCTGGTGTGCCTGGGCCTGCATGGGCTGCGCCGGCGCAAGTCCGCGTCGGGTACCGGGATCTTTTGAATTGCCGCCGGGCACCGTTGCCCCTAGGCTGTGGGGCATCCGTTTCAGACCAGGAGCCCTGCATGCAGGTCGTGCCGATACTCGAGACTTGTGCACAGGTGCAGGCGCGTGTGCGCGAGCTGCGCAACCAACCGGACGTGCGCAAGTACATGTACACCTCCCACGAAATTTCCGAGGCCGAACACCGTGCCTGGCTCGCCTCGCTGGTGGGCAACCCGCGCCAGTCGGTGTTCGTGGTGCTGCAAGAGGGAATCGCCTGCGGCGTGGTGTCGCTGAACGCGATCAATGCCCTGCACAAGTGCGCCGACTGGGCCTTCTACCTGGACAGCGGCTTGCAGGGCAAGGGCCTGGGCAGCCAGCTGGAATTCTGGTTGCTCGACCATGCCTTCGGCGCGGCCGGCCTGGAAAAGCTCAACTGCGAGGTGCTGGCGCTGAACCAGGCGGTGATCCGCCTGCACCAGAAGTTCGGTTTCACCCTCGAGGGCGTGCGCCGGCAGAACGTCGAGAAAGACGGCCAGCGCATCGATGTGATGCTGCTCGGCATCACCCGCGAGGAATGGGCTGCCCAGCGCCCGGGCATGCTTGCGGTGATGGCGCGGCTGGGGCGCTGAAAACCGTTACGCATAACGGTCAGATGGCAGCAGTATGACCATTGCGTCATTTTGCCGGGGTGCGCTGCCCAGGCCGGCTATCATCAGCCACGACGATTTTCACAGGCGGGGGCTTTCATGGGCGCAGGGCACAGTCACGGACAGGTTCGGGCCGGACACGAACGCAAGTTATGGATGGCCCTGGGGCTGACCGGCAGTTTCATGATTGCCGAGGTGATCGGTGCCTTTATCACCGGCAGCCTGGCGCTGCTGTCCGATGCCGCCCATATGATGACCGACGCGCTGGCGCTGGCGATCTCCCTGGTGGCGATCCAGGTCGGCAAGCGCGCGGCCGATCGCAAGCGCACCTTCGGTTATGCGCGTTTCGAGATTCTTGCCGCGGCGTTCAACGCCATCCTGTTGTTCGTGGTGGCCTTCTACATCCTGTTCGAGGCTTGGCAGCGCCTGTCCGCGCCAGCGGAAATCCAGTCCACGGGCATGCTGGTGATCGCGGTGCTGGGGCTGATCGTCAACCTGATTTCCATGCGCCTGCTGGCCTCGGCGAGCGCCGAAAGCCTCAACGTCAAGGGCGCCTACCTGGAAGTCTGGAGCGACATGCTCGGCTCCATCGGCGTGATCGTCGCAGCCTTGGTGATCATGTACACCGGCTGGGGCTGGGTCGATTCGCTGGTGGCGGCGGCCATCGGTTTCTGGGTGCTGCCGCGTACCTGGACGCTGCTCAAGGAGAGCATGAACGTGCTGCTGCAAGGCGTGCCGGACGGCATCGATATCGACCAGGTCGAGCAGGGCATCCGCGCCATCGACGGAGTGACCGAGGTCCACGACCTGCACCTGTGGGCCCTGACCAGCGGCAAGAACGTGATGAGCACGCACCTGGTGGCCGACCTGGGACGGCGCAGCGAACAGCAGATCCTCGACGAGGTCACCGAGCTGATGCACGAGCGCTTTGATATCTCCCATGTGACGGTCCAGGTCGAGCAGGCCGGCTTTCACGAACAGGGGCACGAAGAGCACGTGCATTGATTCCCCGGCGCATCGGGCTCCATACCCTGTAGCCGCTGCCGAGCCTGCGAGGCTGCGAACGACCGCGAAGCGGGCGCCGCTCTTGAGCTCGCAGGAGGTCCTACGGACCTATCGCAGCCTTCGGCAGCGGCTACATCGATCGCGTAACTATCGGGTTGCGCCCTTGTAGCCGCTGTCGAGCAGCGCGAGGCTGCGATCGGTCTGGGTGGTATCCCGACGCAGCGGGCGCTATCAATCTCGCTCTTCGAGCACGTAACCGACGCCGCGCAGGGTGTGGATAAGTTTGCTCTCGAACGGGTCGTCGATCTTGGCCCGCAGGCGGCGGATCGAGACTTCCACCACATTGGTGTCGCAATCGAAGTTCATGTCCCACACGAACGAGATGATCTGGGTCCGCGACAGCACCACGCCGCTCTGGCGCATCAGCAGGTGCAGCAGGGCGAACTCCTTGGTGGTCAGGTCGATGCGTTGCTTGCCGCGAAAGGCCCTGTGGCGGCCCTGGTCCAGTTCCAGGTCGGCCACCCGCAGCACGTCGGGTGTCGGTGACTGCTCGCTGCGCCGCAACAGGCTGCGCACCCGCGCCAGCAGCTCGGGGAATTCGAACGGCTTGACCAGGTAATCGTCGGCGCCTAGGTCCAGGCCCTTGATCCGGTCCACCAGGCGCCCCTGGGCGGTGAGCATCATGATCCGCGTATTACTGTTCTGGCGAATGCGCTGCAGCACGCCCCAACCGTCCAGCTCCGGCAGATTGACGTCGAGAATCACCAGGTCGTAGGCGTGCTGGCGGGTCAGGTGCAGGCCGTCGGCGCCGTTGTTGGCGCAATCGACGACGTAGCCGCTTTCGCTCAATCCCTGATGCAAGTAGTCGGCGGTTTTCGGTTCATCCTCGATCACCAGAATGCGCATGCTGAATTAGCCTCGGTGTTTAATGCAGTGGGGAAGTCCAATAACTTCGTTGGAAGTAACGGGCTGGATGATTCAAGTTTCGAGTTTCAAAGTTCTGGATTAGAGGTTCTGGATTTAAAAGTTTCGAAGTGTCGTGCGGGGAGAAGTTGTTTCTCTATATTTCAAGTTGTTGGTTTATTGCACTTGCTCTCGGGTCGATGGCCGGGATGTTAATACAGAAGCCCGTGGCAGAGCGTTTGCTAACGGATTTGTAATCTTTGCGCCACCCTGTCGATAAGTACCGAAGGCTACATTTGGCCGGCACTAAATACTCACCTGTTAGTTGTTTTATGGGTGGAGTGTGGATGCGTCGTGCCGGTTCAACTTCCTCGCGCCGCCCAGCCTCCGCCGTCACTCTGTACCGGTAAGGGGCCAGAAAGCGTTATGCCAACCACCATTAAAAAACTTACCTGGATAGTCGGGGCATTGTCCGGCGTCCTGTTGTTGGCCAGTGCCGCGCTGCAGGAAGCCGCGGCGTCCGAGGGCCGGGTGCTGAGCCTCGACAACGCCCTGGCCGACGCCTTCGCCAACAACCCTGAACTGGCGGCCGCGCGCTGGGAAATCGACATCGCCCAGGGCGGCCGGCAGCAGGCGGGCTTGATCCCCAACCCGGTGTTGTCCTGGGACGCCGAAGACACCCGCCGCAGCTCGCGCACCACCACCGTCAAGCTCAGCCAGACCCTGGAACTGGGCGGCAAGCGCGGGGCGCGCATCGATGTCGCCAGCCGTGCCCAGGATGCCGCGGCGCTGGAGCTGGAGCGCCAGCGCAACCAGCTGCGCGCCGATGTGATCGCGGCTTTCTACGGCGCCTTGCGTGCCCAGGAGCGCAGCGATCTGGCTGGGCGTTCCCTGGCCCTGGCCGAGCGCGGGCTGACGGTGGCCAAGGGGCGGGTGAGTGCCGGCAAGGCCTCGCCCGTGGAAGCCACCCGCGCCCAGGTCCAGCTGTCGGAAGTCCGCCTGGAGTTGAGTCGCGCCGAGATGGATCGGACTAACGCCTATCGGCAACTGGCGACCGTAACCGGCGCTGCCACCACCGACTTCAACGCCGTCGCGGAGCCAGCCAGCGGGCTGCCCTCGCTGCCGCCTTCGGCGCAATTGCTGGCGCGCCTGCAACAGACCACCGAACTGCGCCTGGCCGAAATGCAGGTGGTGCAGCGCGAAGCGTCCCTGGGGCTGGAAAAGGCCCAGCGCATTCCCGATCTCGATATCAGCGTGGGCAGCCAGTACGACGCCAGTGTGCGTGAGCGGGTCAACCTGGTCGGGGTGTCGATGCCGATTCCGCTGTTCAACCGCAACCAGGGCAACGTGCTGTCGGCGGCGCGCCGCGCCGATCAGGCCCGGGATTTGCGCAACGCCGCTGAGCTGCGCCTGCGCAGCGAAACCAAGCTGGCTCTCGATCAGTGGAGCACTGCCAGCAACGAAGTGCAGTCGTTCAACCAGGTGATCCTGCCGGCCGCGCAAAACGCCGTGGACACCGCCACCCGTGGCTTCGAGATGGGCAAGTTCAACTTTATCGAAGTGCTCGACGCCCAACGCACGCTGATCAGCGCCCGCACCCAGTACATCGCCGCCGTGGCCCAGTCCACCGACGCCTGGGTGCGCATCGAGCGCATCTACGGCGACCTCGCCGGCCCCGATCGCACGCTGTGAAAACGCTGTTGTTCGTCCTGTTGTGCCTGGGCGGGCTGCTGCTCGTGGACTGCAGCGTGCCGGTCCGGGCCGAGGAGACCTCGTCCCATTGGTGCCTGCATGAACTGCATCGGGCGCTCGGCGATTTCTTTTTTCCACAGACCTCGTGACGCGTCGCCGTTGCCGGATGACGCGTCGAGTCGAGTCGATTTTTTCAGGAGCATTCATGGACAAGAAACGAAGCACAGCCATGGCACTGGCCGTGGCGGTCGCGCTCGGCGTGGCCGGGTTGATGTGGCAGGACCTGTTCCAGGGGGCGCCGGTGGCCGCGCAGGCGAAACCCGCGACCAAGGCGGACACGCACAAGGACGGCGAGGCACATCAGGAAGGTGAGGAGGGGCCATCGGAAGGTGAGGGACATGCCGAGGAAGAGGGCAAGGTCGAGCTCAGCGCCGAGCAGATCAAGGCCGCCGACATTCAACTGGCCGCGGCCGCACCGCGCAATCTCAGCAGCTTGCTGACGCTGCCGGGGGAGATCCGCTTCGACGAGGACCGCACCTCGCACATAGTGCCGCGTGCGGCCGGGGTGGTGGAGTCGGTGGCGGTCAATCTCGGCCAGACGGTGAAGAAGGGTGAACTGCTGGCGGTGATCGCCAGCCAGCAGATCTCCGACCAGCGCAGCGAGCTGGCCGCCGCCGAGCGCCGGGTCGAGCTGGCGCGCACCACCTTCCAGCGCGAGCGCCAGCTGTGGGTCGACCAGATCTCCGCCGAGCAGGATTACCTGCTGGCGCGCCAGACCCTGCAGGAAGCCGAAATCGCCCTGAACAACGCCCGGCAAAAAATGAATGCCCTGAGCGGCAGCACGGTGCTGGCGGGCGGCAACCGCTATGAGATGCGCGCGCCGTTCGACGGCGTGGTGGTGGAAAAACACCTGAGCGTCGGCGAGGTGGTGGGCGAGACCAGCGCCGCCTTCACCCTGTCCGACCTGTCCCGGGTCTGGGTCACCTTCGGCGTGTTTCCCAAGGACCTGAACAAGGTCCGGGTGGGCAAGCCGGTCCGGGTGCAATCCACCGAGCTGGGCACCCAGGTGCAGGGCACCGTGGCTTATGTCGGCAGCCTGCTGGGCGAGCAGACCCGGACCGCCACGGTGCGGGTCACGGTGCCCAACCCGGACGATGTCTGGCGGCCGGGGCTGTTCGTCTCGGTGCAGGTGGCGACCGATACCTATCAGGCCGGTGTCACCGTGCCGCAAGACGCGATCCAGACCGTGGAGGACAAGCCTGCGGTGTTCGTGCGCGTCGCCGATGGCTTCCAGGCCACGCCCGTGGTGCTGGGCGGCAGCGAAGGCGGCTTCGTCGAGGTCCGCGAAGGCTTGCCGGCCGGTGCCCAGGTGGCGACCTCCGGCAGCTTCATCCTCAAGTCCGAACTGGGCAAAGGCTCGGCCGAGCACGGCCATTGATCCGCCTCATTACCGAGTGTTTCCCTGGAGAGTGACTTCCCATGTTTGAACGCATCATTCAATTCGCCATCGAGCAGCGCATCATCGTGCTGCTGGCGGTGCTGCTGATGGCCGCCGTGGGCATCGGCAGCTACCAGAAACTGCCGATCGACGCGGTGCCGGACATCACCAACGTGCAGGTCCAGGTCAACGCCAGCATGCCCGGCTACTCGCCGCTGGAAACCGAGCAGCGCATCACCTATCCGGTGGAGGTGGCCATGGCCGGCCTGCCGGGCCTGGAGCAGACCCGCTCGACCTCGCGCTCGGGCCTATCCCAGGTGACGGTGATCTTCAAGGAAGGCACCGACCTGTACTTCGCCCGGCAGCTGGTCAACGAGCGCCTGCAAGTGGCCCGCGAACAGCTGCCCGAAGGCGTGGAGGCGAGCATGGGGCCGATCTCCACCGGCCTCGGCGAGATCTTCTTCTGGACGGTGGAAGCCGAGCCGGGCGCGCTCAAGGAAGACGGCACGGCCTACACCCCGACTGACCTGCGGGTGATCCAGGACTGGGTCATCGCCCCGCAGCTGCGCAACGTGCCGGGGGTGGCC
This sequence comes from Pseudomonas chlororaphis subsp. piscium, assembly GCF_003850345.1. NCBI lineage: Bacteria > Pseudomonadati > Pseudomonadota > Gammaproteobacteria > Pseudomonadales > Pseudomonadaceae > Pseudomonas > Pseudomonas chlororaphis. Next base: position 5,973,445 of record NZ_CP027707.1, on the reverse strand, counting down.
GAGATCAACACCATCGGCGGTTTCGCCAAGCTCTATCAGATCGCCCCGGACCCCAGGCGCCTGGCGGCCTACAACCTGACCCTGGGCGACCTGATGACCGCCCTGGACCGCAACAACGCCAACGTCGGCGCCGGCTACATCGAGCGCAACGGCCAGCAGTTGCTGATTCGCGCACCGGGGCAGGTGAAGTCCATCGAGGACATCGCCAACATCGTGATCAATACCGTGGACGGCACGCCGATCCGCGTCAGCAACGTGGCCACCGTGGACATCGGCCGTGAGCTGCGCACCGGCGCGGCCACCGAGAACGGTCGTGAAGTGGTGCTCGGCACGGTGTTCATGCTGGTGGGGGAAAACAGCCGCACGGTGTCCCGGGTGGTGGCGGAAAAACTCGCCGAGATCAATCGCTCGCTGCCCAAGGGTGTGACCGCAGTCACTGTGTACGACCGCACCAACCTGGTGGACAAGGCCGTGGCCACGGTGAAGAAAAACCTCATCGAAGGCGCGCTGCTGGTCATCGCCATTCTGTTCCTGTTCCTGGGCAATATCCGCGCCGCGCTGATCACCGCCATGGTGATCCCGCTGGCCATGCTGTTCACCTTCACCGGCATGTTCACCAACAAGGTCAGCGCCAACCTGATGAGCCTCGGCGCGCTGGACTTCGGGATCATCGTCGACGGCGCGGTGGTGATCGTCGAGAACGCCATCCGCCGCCTGGCCCATGCCCAGCAGCACCACGGGCGCATGCTCACCCGTTCCGAACGCCTGCACGAAGTCTTCGCCGCGGCCAAGGAAGCGCGACGGGCGTTGATCTACGGGCAGCTGATCATCATGGTGGTGTACCTGCCGATCTTTGCCCTGTCCGGGGTGGCCGGGAAGATGTTCCACCCGATGGCCTTCACCGTGGTGATAGCCCTTCTGGGGGCGATGATCCTCTCGGTGACTTTCGTCCCGGCGGCGATCGCGCTGTTCGTCACCGGCAAGGTCAAGGAGGAAGAAAATTTCGTCATGCGTGGTGCCCGCCGTGGCTACGAGCCGGTGCTGCGCTGGGTGATGAGCCATCGTTCCCTGGCCTTTGCCCTGGCCTTCCTCAGTGTGCTGGTTTCGGGCCTGGTGGCCAGCCGCATGGGCAGCGAGTTCATCCCCAGCCTCAGCGAAGGCGACTTCGCCCAACAGGCGATGCGCGTGCCCGACGCCAGCCTCACTCAGTCGGTGGAAATGCAGAAGACCCTGGAGAAAACCCTGCTGGCGCAGATACCGGAAATCGAGCGGGTGTTCGCCCGTACCGGTACCGCCGAGATCGCCTCGGACGTGATGCCGCCGAACATTTCCGATGCCTACCTGATGCTCAAGCCCAAGGAGCAATGGCCGGACCCGGGCAAGTCGCGCGAGGCGATCATTGCCGACATCGAACGGGTCAGCAACAGCCTGCCGGGCAACGTCTACGAGCTGTCGCAACCGATCCAGCTGCGTTTCAACGAACTGATTTCCGGGGTGCGCAGCGATGTCGCGGTGAAGGTCTTCGGCGATGACATGGAGGTGCTGAACAAGACCGCCGAGGCGATCTCGCAGACCTTGCAGAAGATCGACGGCGCCGCCGAAGTGAAGGTGCAGCAGACCACCGGCCTGCCGGTGCTGACGGTGAATGTCGATCGTGACAAGGCGGCCCGTTTCGGCCTCAACGTCGGCGATGTGCAGGACGCCGTGGCGATTGCCGTGGGCGGGCGCAAGGCGGGCATCCTGTACGAGGGCGACCGGCGCTTCGACATGCTGGTGCGCATGTCCGACAGCCTGCGTACCGATATCGACGGGCTGTCGCGCCTGCTGATTCCGGTGGCGGCGGCCGCGGGCAGCGTCAACGGGCAACTGGGTTTCATCGCCCTGTCGGAAGTCGCCAGCGTCGACCTGGTGCTCGGCCCGGCGCAGGTCAGCCGCGAGAACGGCAAGCGCCTGGTGATCGTCAGCGCCAACGTGCGTGGGCGCGACATGGGCTCCTTCGTCGAAGAAGCGACCCGGGCCATCGGCGATCAGGTGAAGATCCCGACCGGCTACTGGATCACCTGGGGTGGCCAGTTCGAACAGTTGCAGGAAGCCTCCAAGCGCCTGGAGATCGTGGTGCCGGTGGCGCTGCTGCTGGTGTTCGGCCTGTTGTTCATGATGTTCAACAACCTCAAGGACGGGCTGCTGGTGTTCACCGGGATTCCCTTCGCCCTGACCGGCGGGATCATGGCCCTATGGCTGCGCGACATCCCGCTGTCGATCTCGGCGGGGGTGGGCTTCATCGCGCTGTCGGGGGTGGCGGTGCTCAACGGCCTGGTGATGATCGCCTTTATCCGCAACCTGCGCGAAGAAGGGCGAATGCTCGCGGCGGCGGTCAACGAAGGCGCGCTGACTCGCCTGCGCCCGGTGCTGATGACCGCCCTGGTGGCGTCCCTGGGGTTCATCCCCATGGCCCTGGCCACCGGCACCGGCGCTGAAGTGCAGCGGCCGCTGGCCACCGTGGTCATCGGCGGCATCATCTCCTCCACCGCCCTGACCCTGCTGGTGCTGCCGGCGCTGTACCACTGGGCGCACCGCAAGGAAGAAGAACAGGAGCTGCAGGACCTGCTGAACGACTGACCCGCGATCGGCCTCACCCAACCCCGCCTGCGTCATACGCAGGCGGGGTTTTGTTTATGTGGGGATTGCCACAGGTCGAATCGGGGAGGGGGTAAATACCGGGCAAAAAAAAGCGCCCCATGCGGGACGCTAAAAATTCATCTCTTTCCAAAGGAGCATTCGAAAAAACGCTTCAGAGATGAATGTGCTCGGGGTGGGCCGGCGTCAGCGGGAAGCTGTGCATGCCTGGGGCCCTGGGGTTCTGTGAGGGGCGGCGTTGGTTGCGCCGTTGTGGTTCTTTTCGCCGCTGTGCTGTTGCTGGCCGAGCCAGAATTGTTCCAGGGCATGCCTGGCGCGTTCGCTGCCGTTATCGCTGGGGAGCGCGCTGGGCTGGCCAGGCGGAGTCAGGTGGGCAGGCTTCAAGACATGATCTCCCGCAGGTGCTGGCCGCTAGCGAAGCGCTGTCGGCTCGGGCATGGGGGCAAGTATATGAAGGCCAACCTGACGAGAAGGTGAGGGCGATATTACAGTTCTGAAAGATGGGCGTCTGTGAAGAAGTTTTAACGTCGGGCGGGGCTCTTCCCCGCCCGGCGCAAAGGCTTAAAGAATGGCCAGCGGGTACTCGACTATCAGGCGAAATTCCTCCAGGTCGGACTCGAAGCTGCTGGAGCGTATGGTCGCCTGGCGGATGCGCAGCGACAGGTCCTTGAGGCTGCCGCCCTGTACCACGTACTTGGCTTCGATATCACGCTCCCAGCGGCGCTGGTCGGTCAGCGGATTGCCGTCCGCACCGCGGCGCATATAGACCGCGTTGGCGTTGCTGTAGTCGGCATCGCTGCCTTTGCCATAGCGGGTCATGAACGACAGGCCGGGGATACCCAGGGGCTGCATGTCGAGGTCGTAGCGGACCATCCACGAGCGTTCCTTCGGCGAGTTGAAGTCGCTGTACTGGATCGAGTTGTCGAGGAAGATCGAGTCCGACTGGCGCAGGTAGTCGAAGTCGTCGTCGCCGTTGTTGCGCTGGTGCGACAGCGACAGGGTGTGGGCGCCATAGGTGGCGCCGACCTTGGCGCTCCAGATGTTGTTGTCGAGCTTGCCGAGCAGCTTCTTGCCCTCGTCCACCGCCTTGTAATAGTTGAACCCGGCGAACAGCGAGAACTGGTCGGAGACCGGCCAGGTGGCGGCGGTGCCGAAGTAGTACTGGTCCCAGGCGTCCTTCAGGCGGCTGCTGTAGAGGCTGACGCTGAGGTGCTTGTTCAGACTGTAATCGCCGCCGAAGTAGGCGACCCAGGGCGAGTCGACCTTGCCAGCATAGAAGGTGGCGAAGCCGTCGCGCAGGCTACTGCTGTCGGGCTGGCTCATGCTGTGCAGGCGTCCGCCCTGGACACTCAGGCCGTCGATGCTGGTGTTTTCGAAGGTGGCCCCACGAAAGCTCTCCGGCAGCAGGCGCGAGTCGCCGTAGTGCACCACCGGAGTTTTCGGGAAGACGTCGCCGACCTTGATCACCGTATCGAGCAGGCGCATTTTCGCCGCGCCGCCGACCTTGCTGTAGTTGTCGGCCGGGTGGTTGTCGTCGTCCACCGGCAGCATGTTGAAGGATCCGCGCCCGCCGCTGCGGCCGGTGCCGGAGTCGAGCTTGAAGCCATACATGGCAAAGGCATCGAGGCCGAAACCGACGGTGCCCTGGGTGAAGCCGGACTCGAACTTGCCGATCAGCCCCTGGGCCCAGGCTTCGGAATAACCGTTGCCGGTGGGGCTGGACTGGCCCTTGCGATCGTCGCGATTGAAGTAGTAGTTGCGGGCCAGCACGTTGAGGCGGCTGCCTTCGATAAAACCTTCGGGCTGGTCGTCTGCCGCGTTCACGGCCAATGGGCCGAGTCCCAGTACCGCGGAAAACACGGACAGGGACCAGCGGGTTTGAGTGCGCATGTTGTTTGCTCCTGGATATGGGCAGCTATCAGCTGTTATGTCGCCTGGGGCGTTCTTGTTAGTTGTACTCGCGAACCGTCTGGTTAACGGCTGGAGTCAACGCCGATAGTTGCAAACAACAGATAACGCGGAGGTGATCCGGTTATTACAATTCTGCAAGGATAGAAGCTGTAAGTTGGTTTTGGTGGTAGATGAAGGTCTTGTTTTATAAGAGGTTTGCTTAATGAAAAGAGATGGCTTTGGGTTTATTGCAAATAAGTAATGTGCGCGTGATCTTCCTGACAGGGGCCACTGGTTATCCTCGTTGCAACTAACCAAAACGAGGAAACAGTCATGAAGTTTTTTAAATTGAGTATCGCCGCGCTGGTAGTTTCCATTTCGTCCCTGGCCATGGCCGAAGGCGGCGGCGACCGCACCTTCGACCGCGCCATGCAGGCGAACGAGCGGGCCATGGCGGCCTACGCGGCGAAGCAGGGCAAGGAGGCGCCGGTGGTGGAAAACTATCGCTACGGCATGCCCCTGGATGTGCAAAAGGTGGTCAGCGTGACGCCGCTGGCCAAGGCCTGCAACCCGGTGCCGTCACGCATGACCTACGAGGATTCGGCCGGCCAGCTCAAGACCCTTGAGTATCAGGTGATGGGCCAGTGCCGCACCAATGGCAGCTAGGGCCTGTACGAAAAGTGGCTGCGCTCGGTCATGCTGCGTTAAAAACAGGCTCGGAATGCTCATGTAGGCCCCTACACTCCGCTTCCTCGCCTGTTTTTGCCTTGCCTGACCTTCGCTCGCCGACTTTTCGTACAGACCCTAATCCTCAACATCCTCATGGGGCGGGGGAAGGGGTTCGAGGGCGACGATCATGTCGATTTCCACCGCGGCATTCTTTGGCAACTGATAGACCCCAAGGGAGGTGCGGGTGTGCACCCCGGCCTCGGCAAAGATCGAATAGAGCACTTCGGAGGCCGCGTCGGCGACTTCACTCTGCTGGGTGAAGTCAGCGGCGCTTTGCACATAGACGTTGAGCCGCAGGACTTTTTTCACCCGCTGCAGATCGCCCAGCAACTGAGCGAGGATCGCCAGGGCACGCATTGTACAAATACGCGCGGCATATCGGCCGTCCTCCAGCGACACATCGCCACCGACCCGGCCGACCACCTTTACGCTGTTGTCGATGCGCGGGATCTGCCCGCTGACGTACACCTCGTCGCCGTTCTGCACCGCGGGCACGTAGTTGCCACCGATGCGCATTTCACCGTCGAAAGCGTGTCCCAGACGGGCCGCCACCTGGTCGAACAGGGCCTTGCGTGAAGCCTCCATAGATTGCACTCCGTCGATTGCCGTTGATTTTCCAGAGCAGGACTATAGCCCCTCTTCCGGGCTCCTGAGCATGGGCTGTAGCCCCGCAGGGCCGGGGCCTGAGCCGTTTCAAAGTTTTTTAGTCGGATATGTCTTACGGGCTCTTCAGAAAAATACTCTAGCGCCGATGGCTAGAGACAATGCTGCCCACTATTACTGCCCATCGGTGCATCCCATGTTCAACAAAAGCCTGAAGCAAGAGCTGTTGGCTCTACGCGAAGAACTCTCGAGCCTGCAGCAAGTGAAGGACAGCCTCGACAGCGAAATGCTGGTGCTGATTCTCGGTCCCGATGGACGCATTCTGTCGGCCAACGACAACTTCAACCAGGAAATGCTCTACAGAGGCAGCGAATTGGTCGGTCGTCACATCGAGGACATCGTGCCGGCTCACGTCAAGACCGATGAGTTCCACCACCGTTTCAAGGCGACGCTGACCCGTGGCGAGCACTTTGCCGGCGCGGTACGCCTGCTGCGCGGCAATGGCCAGGAAGCCTGGCTGCGCTCGATCTCCCAGCCGGTCCGTGATTCCCAGGGGCGGATCAAGCAGTTCTCGATCTACTCCAGCGACCTGACCCGCACCATCGAAGCCTCTCGCGAGCACGAGAACCTGATCGGCGCGCTGGTCCGCTCCACGGCGGTGATCGAGTTCGACCTCAACGGCAACGTGCTGACGGCCAACGAGCGTTTCCTCCACGGCATGGGCTACAGCCTGGCGCAAATCCAGGGCAAGCATCACCGCACCTTCTGCGAACCCGAGGAGTACAACAGCGCGGAGTACCAGGCGTTCTGGAGGCGCCTGAACGCCGGCGAGTTTGTCGCCGGGCGGTTCAAGCGCATCGACAGCTACGGCCGCGTGGTCTGGCTCGAGGCTTCCTACAACCCGGTGGTCGATGCCAACAACCGGCTGTACAAGGTGGTGAAGTTCGCCACCGTGATCACCGACCAGGTGAACCAGGAGCAGGCAGTCGCCGAGGCGGCGAACATCGCCTACAGCACCTCGTTGCAAACCGACAACAGCGCCCAGCGCGGCACCACCGTGGTGACCGAGGCGGTGAACGTGATGCGCGACCTGGCCAAGCACATGCAGCAGGCCGGTGAAGGCATCGAGGCGCTGAACGAGCAGTCGCTGGTGATCGGCACCATCGTCAAGACCATCAGCGGCATCGCCGAGCAGACCAACCTGCTGGCGCTCAACGCGGCCATCGAAGCGGCGCGGGCCGGTGAACAGGGGCGCGGCTTTGCCGTGGTGGCCGACGAAGTCCGGCAACTGGCCTCGCGTACCAGCAAGGCTACCGACGAAATCGTCGGCGTGGTGCGGCAGAACCAGGACATGGCGCGCGAGGCCGTGGCGCTGATGACCGATGGCAAGGCGCAGGCCGAGCAGGGCCTGGCCCTGGCCGCCGAAGCCGGCACGGTAATCGTCGAGATCCAGGACGGCGCGCAGAAGGTGGTGAGCGCTGTCGGCCAGTTCGCCAACCAATTGTCCAGCTGATGTTCCGGTTGCCTCGGCCGGTGTGAGCGTCATGACCGCGCGGGGCGGCTGTCAGCCCTGCCGATCGCTTTCGAGATGGGGCGCGACCAGGGTTTCGAACCATTCGATAAAGGCGTTCAGCCGACGCGAGCGATGGTTGCGATTGGGGTAGAGCGCGGAGATCGCCATGGACGCGGGGCGAAACTCGGGCAGGACTTCCACCAGTTCACCGCTGTCGAGCAGGTACTGCACATCGAAGCGCGGAATCTGGATCAGGCCCAGCCCGGCCCGGCAGCAGGCGATGTAGTTTTCGGCGTTGTTGACGATCACCCGGCTGGGCAGGTTCAGTTCCAGCTCGTGACCTTCGGCCAGGTATTCCCAGGGTTGTTCGCGGCCCGTGCTGGGGGAGCCGTAGCCGACCATCCAGTGACCGTCGACCAGGTCGCCCGGTGTCTGTGGCTGGCCGTGCCGGGCCAGGTATTCGGGGCTGGCGCAATTGATCAGGGCCAGGTTGCCCAGGCGCCTGACGATCAGGCTGCTGTCGCGCAGGGTGCCGACGCGGATCGCGCAATCCACGCCTTCCTGCACTAGATCGATGGAGCGGTCGGTGGAGCCCAGGGCCAGTTTCAGGCTGGGGTAGCTGGCGAAAAGTTCGGGCAGGGCGGGGGCGATCAGGCGCCGGGCGATCCGGCTGGGTACGTCGACATTGAGCCGGCCGCAAACGTCCAGCAGACGGGTGTGAAACAACTGCTCGAGTTCCACCGCATCGCTCAGCAACAGGCGCGCGCGCTCCAGCAGGACCGCGCCGTCGGCGGTCAGTTGTACCTGGCGCGTGGTGCGGTGCAACAGGCGCGTGGCAAGGGCGGTTTCCAGTTGCTGCACCGCTGCCGACACGGTGGCCCGGGGCAGTTCAAGGGCATGCGCGGCCTTGATGAAACTGCCCATGTCGGCCACCTGGATGAACACACGGTATTGCTCGAGCTTATCCATGGATGGGGCGGGGTCCGAAGCTTGCGGTGCGTGTTTTCCGTAGGAGCGAGGCTTGCCCGCGATAGCGTTGTATCAGACAGACCTTGATCGCGGGCAAGCCTCGCTCCTACAGAATCGTGTCGCACTTGATGGCGATTTCTTCCAAACGCCAATCTACCTCGCCCTCTGGCGGATTACCCGTGGTGATGACAACCGTCGATCAGAAGGGCGGGCCTCACTTGGTGGTGTAGCCGCCGTTGATCAACAGGGTCTGGCCGGTGATCCACCAGCCGTCGGTGACCAGATGACGGATGAAGGGCACCACGTCCTCGATGTCGGTCAGGCCGGTCTTGCTGAAGCCGGACAGCGCCGCGGCGGTCTTGTGGTAAGCCACGGCGTCCGCGCCTTCGGCCGGGTAGAAGAAAGGCGTGTCCATCGGCCCCGGACCCACGGCAGTCACCGAGATACCGCGGGCGCCGAACTCCTTGGAGGCGGCGCGAGTGAAGTGTTCCACCGGTGCCTTGGCCCCGCCGTAGGCGGCATAGAAGGGTGTATAGGCGCCGAGCAGCGAGGTCACCAGCGTCACCAGCTTGCCGTGGTCTTCCAGCTGTTTGCCGGCTTCCTTGATAAAGAAGAACGCGCTCTTGGAGTTGACCGCGAACATGTCGTCGTACTCGGCTTCGCTGATCTCGACTATGGGTTTTTTCAGGACCTTGCCCACGGTGTTGATGGCGATGTCGATCTTGCCGAAACGGGCCTTGGCGTCGCTGAAGAGTTTCTCCACGGCCGCGGCGGTGGTCAGGTCGGCCTGCCACGCCTGGGCATCGACGCCCAGGTTCTTGATCGCCGCCACGGTCTGCTCGGCGTCGGCCTTGCTGGCGGCGCTGTTGTAATGCACGGCGATGGCCTGCACGCCATGGGCGGCCAGGTCCCGGGCGATCAGGCCGCCCAGGTTCTTCGCGCCACCGGCGATCAACGCGACCTTGTTTTTCAGAGAATGGTCTGCCATGGAAAAGCTCCTTCAGCCTGTGAGGTGAAGGCCTAGTCTAAGCAGCCGCGAGTCAGGGATAAGCCCGGTCAATCTGGATGGATTATCCAGGGAAAATGCCCAATCCCGGATGCTGCCCAGAACCGGGATGTCGCTACAATCGACTCTTTTTTCCCGGAGCCTTACCCATGAGCGCATCCCACCGTCGTCCGGTGCCCCTGGCCAAGGCCTATCGTCTGCTCAACCACGGGCCGACCGTGCTGGTCAGCGCCGCCCATGGCAGCCAGCGCAACATCATGGCCGCAGCCTGGGCCATGCCCCTGGATTTCGAGCCGCCGAAAGTCGCCGTGGTGCTCGACAAAGCCACCTGGACCCGCCAACTGCTGGAAGCCTCCGGCACCTTCGTGCTCAACGTGCCGTGCGCCGCCCAGGTCGATATCGTGCAGACCCTGGGTTCCACCTCGGGCCTGGAGCTGACCCGCGACCAGGGCCGCGACAAGTTCGAGCTGTATGGCCTGCCGACCTTCGCCGGCGAGCTGATCGACGCACCGTTGCTCGATGGCTGCGTGGCCTGGCTCGAATGCCGCCTGCTGCCGGAGCCGCACAACCATGAACGCTACGACCTGTTCCTCGGCGAAGTCATCGCCGCCCAGGCCGATGAGCGAGTGTTCAGCGACGGCCGTTGGCATTTCACCGGGCACGATGCCTTGCGCACCTTGCACCATGTGGCGGGCGGGCATTTCCTGAGGATTGGCGACCCGCTGGACGGCAAGCCCCTGCCGTTGTGATCCGCCTCAGGGAATCAGTCGCCGTTCGCGCAGGTTCTGCAGTTGCTCGCGGATGCTCTGGTGAGTATCGATGCAGCCGTGGAAACCGGCCTGGCGGATCTTGATGGTGCTCTGCACCATGTCGTAGCCGGTGTTCAGCCAGCCGTCGACGAATGGCCAGGCGGCGATCTGTTCCCAGGGCGTCGGTTGCAGGCCGTGCCTGGCCACGATGCGCTGCCACAGCGGCGCCTTGTCGGCCATCTGCACTCCCAGGTTCATCGGCTGCGGCGCGGCGACCGGCAGGTCGAAGAACCCGGCGATCTCCGGCCACACATGTTGCCAGCGGAAGTGGTCGCCATTGGTGATGTTGAAGACTTCATTGCGCGCGCCGCTGGCGTTCAGCGCCCAGAGCACCGCCTGTGCCAGCAGCCGGGCATCGGTGCTTTGATGCAAGGCGTTCCAGGCCGCCAGGCTGCCGGGGAAACGCAGGGGCACGCCCAGCTCCTGGCTGATCGCGGCAAAGGCCGCCACCCCGGTGAGGATATTCATCGGTGAGCCCAGGCTGGTGCCCATCACCCCGTCCGGGCGCAGCACGGTCCAGCCGAAGCCGTCCTGCTCGGCGCGCTGCCACAGCAGGTCCTCCTGATCGTTATAGAAGATCGGTCCCACCATCCGGCTATCGCTCTCCTTGGCCGGGGTCTTGTAGTGGCCCAGGTGCTCGCCGTAAGACTTGCCGCCACCAATCAACACCACATGCCGCAGCTTCGCCCCGGCCTGTTTCAGGGCCAGCAGGCTGTGTTCGAGCATGGCCACGTTGGGCGCCACGGTGGCGGCCATGGTTTCCCGTTCGCTGTAGGCGCAGAACACCAGGTCGGTGACCTCGCGCAGGTCGCCGAAGGCATGATTCACCGCATCAGCGTCCAGCAAGTCGACGCTGACATGGGCCGGCGCCGGGCTGCCGTCGGCCAGTTGCGCGGGGGCGCTACGGCGGGCGGCGGTGGTCAGTCGCCAGTCGGGTTGGCGAACCATGTGTTCGACGATGGCGCTGCCGGTGACGCCGTAGCCGCCGACCACTAGCAAGTGGCGCGCGGGGGAGGTTGGAGTGTTCATGCCAGAGGTCCTTGAGTGGGTGTGCGGACCATCATAGAGTTGGCTTTTGCCGTGAAATAGACGGCTGTCTGGCACATCATCTGTGAGTTGAATTCATATGGCTGGCAGCGACATCAACCGCTTCGCCGAGATGGAAACCTTCGTCAGGGTCGTGGAATCCGGCGGCATGTCCGCCGCCGCGCGGCTCAAGCGCACCACGCCGTCCTCGGTGAGCAAGCTGCTGGGCCGCCTGGAGTCACGCCTCGGCGTGCGCCTGCTCAACCGTTCGACCCGCCAGTTGCAACTGACCCCGGAAGGCCGGGCGTTCTACGACAACTGCGTGCGGGTCCTGGCCGATGTGCGCGAGGTGGAGCGCGAGGCCACCAACGGTCGCGAGCCGGTGGGGCGGATTCGGGTCAACACCAGCGCGTCGTTCGGCCTGCATGTGCTGGCGCCGCTGATGGCGGAGTTTCTCGGGCGTTATCCGGCGGTGTCCCTGGATATCGTGCACACCGATTCCCTGGTCGACCTGCTGGGCGAGCAGACTGATGTCGCGGTGCGCGCCGGGCCGCTGGAGAACTCGCGGCTGGTAGCGCGCAAACTTGGCGAGAGCCGTTCGATCATAGTCGCGGCGCCTGCTTATCTGGCACGCCACGGGACTCCCCAGGCACCTTCGCAACTGGAGCGGCACAACCTGATCGGCTTCGACTATGCGCGGGCAGTGGAAGGCTGGCGCCTGATGGAAAACGGCACGCCCATGCTGATCCAACCCAACGGCCGAGCGCAGGCCAGCGACGGCGAAGCGCTGCGGCATCTGGCCCTGAACGGGGTCGGCATCGCCCAGCTGGCGACTTTCACCATTGCCGACGACCTGGCCCAGGGGCGACTGATACCGCTGCTGGAGAGGTTCGACGACAGCCGCCCGGAAAGTTTCCACGCGGTGTACCTGGGGCAGGGTGGGCACCTGCCATCCCGGGTCAGGGCCTTTATCGATTTCCTCGCCGAGCGGGTACACCTGTAGCCGCGGCTTACCAGCTGACGGTGTTCAGGGCGTCGGCGAAGACCTTGAGTTTGGGCGAGTACTGGCGCGACGGCGGATAGACCAGCGACAGCGCCCGGCTGCGCCCGGAAAAGGCCTGCAGGATCGGCACCAGGCGGCCGTCGGCGAGGGCGTCCTCGACGGCGAAGTTCATCAGTTGGGCGATGCCGAAACCACCCAGCACTCCGTCCACCAGCGCGTCGCCGATATCGAAGATCAGCCGGCTGGGCACGCTGACATCGCGCACCTTGCCGTCGAGCATGAACTGCCAGTCCACCAGGCGCCCGCTGCGCAGGTTGCGCACGGTCAGGCAGTTGTGCCGTTGCAGTTCTTCCACGGTTTGCGGCGTGCCATGGCGGGCCAGGTAGGCCGGGGACGCTACGGTGACCCAGCGCAGCGGCGCCAGGAGCCGGGCGATCAGGCGCTGGTCCTGGATCTCGCCGGTGCGCAGGATGGCGTCGAAGCCTTCGTCGACGATGTCCACCAGGCGATCGGTCATCACCGCTTCGATGCTCAGGTCCGGGTATTGCTCGGTCAGGCGGCCGATCAGCGGCATCACCACCTTGCGCCCGAACAGCGACGGCGTGCTGATCTTCAGCAGGCCGGTAGGCGAGTCGCGGCGGTCCAGCAGCAGGCTTTCGGTTTGCGCCAGTTCGGCCAGCAGCGGTGCGGCGCGCTCCACCAGCAGCTTGCCGTCCGGGGTCAGGCTGACGCTGCGGGTGTTGCGTTGCAGCAGGCGCACGCCCAGTTGCTGCTCCAGGCGCGAAATGGCCCGCGACAGGCCGGACTGGGTCAGCCGCAGATCGCCGGCGGCACGGGTGAAGCTGCGGGTCTCGGCGACCCGGACCAGCAAACGAACGGCGTTCAGATCCATGATTAAAGTCATCACTGAAAGAGCAATGACGGTATTTATCATCTAATCCGCATCAAAGAAACTGAGAGTCCTTGATTCACCCCCCTTACTTTTCACACAAGGACTCGACGTGATGCCCGCCACCTCTTCAGCCAGGCCGTCCGGTTGGATGCTGCTACTGCTGGCCAGCGCGCAGCTGATCATCGCCCTGGACGCGACCATCGTCTTCGTCGCCTTGCCGGAAATCGGCAGCCACCTGGGGTTTTCCGCGCAACAACTGCAATGGGTGGTCAGTGCCTACAGCGTGGCCTTCGGCGGCTTTCTGCTGCTGGGCGGCCGGGCGGCCGACCTGTTGGGCAAGCGCCGTTTCTACATCGTCGGGCAAAGCCTGTACGCCCTGGCCTCTCTGGCCGGCGGCCTGGGTGGTAGCGCCTTGCTGCTGGTGCTGGCGCGGGCGGTGCAGGGTGTCGGCGGGGCGATGCTGTTCCCGGCGACGCTGGCGCTGATCAACAGCCATTACGCCGAAGGACCGGCGCGCAACCGGGCGTTCGCGGTGTGGAGCGCGGCCTCGGCGGCGGGCCTGGCCCTGGGCGCGCTGCTGGGGGGCGTGCTGACCCAATGGTGGGGCTGGGAAGCGGTGTTTCTGGTCAACGTACCCCTGGCTGGCGCCTGTGCCCTGTTGGCCCGGCGCTGGATTCCGGCCGATGGCGAGCGCGAACGTGGCCGGCGCTTCGACCTTGGCGGCGCCTTGACCGTGACAGTGGGTGGCACGCTGCTGGTGTTCGCCATTGTCCAGGGCCCGGAATGGGGCTGGAGCGCACCGGCGACCCTGGGCTGTGGCGCGCTGGCGTTGCTCCTGCTCGGCGTGTTCGCCTGGATCGAACAGCGTGGCCACGACCCGCTGATGCCGCTGCGCCTGTTGGCCCATCGCGAGCTGCGCCTGGCGATGTTTCTCACGGCCCTGTTCATGAGCAGCTTCGGCGTGCAGTACTACTTCCTTGCGTTGTACTTCCAGCAGGTCTACGGCTACAGCGTGCTGCAAAGCGGTGTGGCGTTTCTGCCGGCAACCCTGTTATGCACCCTGGGCATCTGGCTGGCCGAACGTTCGTTGCTGCGCTTCGGGCTGCGGGCGACCCTGGTCAGCGGTCTGCTCCTGGGGGCGCTGGGTATCGGCGGGGTGTATGTGGCGCTGCCCGACGGGGCGGGGTTCTGGAGCCTGATGCCGGGCATTGTGGTGCTGAGCATTGGCCAGGGCATGACCTGGACCGCCATGTGGGTTTCGGCCGGGCAGGGCATCGCGCCGGGCGAGCAGGGCGTGGCGGCGGGCATTGCCTCCACCAGCCAGCAGATCGGCGGGGCGCTGGGGCTGGCGCTGCTGGTGTCCCTGGCCAACGCCGGGCTGGGCGGCTCGCAGGCGGCCGGCATCGAGCAAGCGGTGGGCGCCAGCGCCTTGCTCGCCCTGCTGGGGGCGCTGCTGGCCCTACGCTTGCGGGTGCCGACGGCCCAAGGCCTGGCGGCAGCCGCCGAACGCGGTTGAGTGGCAGCCGATGACGGCGTGCCTGTAGCCGCTGCCGAGCGAAGCGAGGCTGCGAACGAGGACGCAGTCCTCGCCAAACCTGCGCATGGGGTTTGCCTTGAAGAATGCATTGCCCGTCTTTGCGGCCGCTACGCTGCCGATCGCAGCCTCGCGTTGCTCGGCAGCGGCTACAGGGTGAGTCAGCGTGAGAGCTCAGATCCACACATCATTGGCCGCGGTGCGTTCGCCGCCTTCTTCGCCGGTGTTGCGCACGCCCTTGGGTTCGATCAGCAGCAGCTTGACCTCCTGCTCGGCGTACGGCTTGTGTTTCACGCCCTTGGGCACGACAAACATCTCGCCCTGGTTGATCGTCACCTGGCCGTCGGCAAAGTCGATGCGCAGTTGGCCTTCCAGGACGATAAAGGTCTCGTCGGTGTCCGGGTGGTCGTGCCAGATGAAGTCCCCTTGCAGCTTCACCAGTTTGAACTGGTAGTCGTTCATCTCGGCGATGACACGGGCCTGCCAGTGGTCGTCGAACAGGCCGAGTTTGTAGGCGAAGTTCAGGCTCTGGTAGGTGCTGGGCGCGGTGCTGGCTGGATTCATGGTGCGGCTCCGTAAAGAGGTGATCGGGCCTCTACGGTAATCAGCGCGGCGCTGCGGTTCTTGTACGATTGTGCGTGCCGGGCGGCGCTCAGCAGCCGTGCATTTTCAGCCAGCGGGCCGGCGGCAGGCCGTAGGTCTTGCTGAACTGGCGGGTCATGTGGCTCTGGTCGGTGAAGCCGGCCAGCAGCGCCGCGCTGACCAGCGACTGGCCTTGCAGCAGCAGGGCCCTGACCAGGTCCAGGCGGCGCATGGTCAGGTAGCGATAGGGGCTGGTGCCGAACAGCAGGCGAAAGTCCCGCGACAGGCTCCAGCGGTCGCGACCACTGTGGGTGGCCAGTTCGTCGAGGGTGATGCTCTGGTCCAGGGCGCTGTGCATGTATTCCCGCGCGCGCTCCGCGGCCTGATAGTCAAAGCGCTGCGCCGGCCGGGAAACGCCGGAAACGGCATTCAGCGCATGGGCCAGGTCGAACAGCGCGTCTTCCTGTTCCAGCGGATCCAGCGGGCTTTCCATGCTGCGCAGCAAGGTGTCGGTAGCGGCGAACAGTCGTGGGTCGGTGGACAGGCCATTCTTGATGAAGGGCAGCGGCTGGCCGCCGAGGATCTGCTGGATCAGCGCCGGCTCGATATAAAGCATGCGGTAATGGAAGCCGTCCTGGGTGCCGGCCTCGCCGTCGTGGACTTCATCCGGGTGCAGCACCATGGTCCCGCCCGGCAGGTTGTGGCGCCAGCCGCCGCGGTACTGGAAGCTCTGCACCCCAGACAACGTGCGGCCGATGGCGTAGGTGTCGTGACGGTGCAGGTCGTAGCCATGACCGGCGAAAAACGCCTCGATACGCTCCAGCCCCCGGGCGGGAGGCGCGCGGTGGACCCAGTCTTTACGGGGGGCAGGCTTGCCCATGGAACTGTCCTCGACAACAACGTCAGGCCAATACGGTAACCCAGGAGGGCGCACCTGTCTTCAGCGCGTCATCCGCCCGCGCCGGCTTTCTCGGCCTGTTTGCCAAGGGTGCCGAATTCGATCGGCGTCTTGATGTAGAACAGGGCGATGTCTTCGGTCTCCAGGCGTTCGAACAGCCGAGTGCATTCCTCCGCGGTGAGCGCCAGGCGGACCTCGATGGGTTGGTCGGCGAGTTCGAAAAAGTGCACGGAGTGCAACCGGCCGGTGTGGCCGAAGCCTTCGATGGCGGTGCCCATGGTGGCGCCGCGCAGGCCCAGTTCATTGGCCAGGTCGACGAGCCAGTCACCGACCATCTTGCCGTGGTAGCGGCGATTTTGCTGGGTGAAGAAAATCACCAGGAAACCGTTCATGAGCGTTCTCCAATGGCCTCCATTACTTTCAGCATAGCCCCGGGGCTATCGTGCGGGATATGAATTAAATGATCGAATAGCAGAAAATAATTATTGTTTTGCGATAATTAATTCTTTATGGTTTCTGTCACATTCCTTCCTCTGGAGCCTCCCATGACGTCCCAAGGTCTTGCCCGGTTCAGCCAGCGCATGTCGGCTGTCACCCTGTTACTGATCATTGCCATGTTGCTGCTCAACGCGGCGCTGTGGCTGTTTCCGCCATTGAGCGCGGAGAATGGCTATGGGTTCGGGTTTGGCCTGAGCAATAGCCTGTCGAGCCATCTGGCCGCTGGTGCCACCTTTCCCTGGTGGCAAACCCTGGGCGGCATTCTGCTGTCGAGCATCCCCCTGCTAGCGTTGGCCTTTGGCTTGAACCATCTGCGTCGGCTGTTCCAGAGCTATGCCCGTGGCGAGTACTTTTCCAGCGCGGCGGCCGTGCATTTGGGCAAGGTTGGCCGAGGTGTGGCGTTGTGGGTGTTGCTGGACTTTCTCTGCGAGCCGCTGCTCAGCGTCTGGATCACCCTGAACGCGCCGGTGGGCGAGCGCCTGATCAGTCTCAGCATCACCGCCCCGACCTTTGTCGCGCTGTTTTTGGCCGCGTGTATTTCCATCATCGCGCGCATCCTCTGGCAGGCCAGTGAAGTGGATTCGGAAAACCGCGCCTTCGTGTGAGATCAGTATGTCAATTGTCATTCAACTGGACGTGATGCTGGCCCGGCGCAAGGTCAAATCCAAAGACCTCGCGGCAGCGATCGGCATCACCGAGGCCAACCTGTCCCTGCTCAAGCAGGGCAAGGTCAAGGGCCTGCGGCTCGCGACCCTGGACGCGATCTGCCAATACCTGGAGTGTCAGCCGGGCGACCTGTTGATCCATGAGCCCGAGGTGGAGTAGCGTCAGCCTCCCTTCACGCGATAAAGGCGGCCTGTGTCATGGCGCTTGAACATTTGCTGTATGCCGGCCCGCTGCTGTCGCTGGCGTTGCTCTGGACCGTGGCCGTGGTCACGCCGGGGCCGAATTTCTTTACCACGGCGCAATTGGCCGCCAGTTGCTCGCGTCGCCATGGCATGACCGCCGCGCTGGGCGTCGCCACCGGCACGGTGCTCTGGGGGCTGGCCGGCGGCCTGGGGATCAAGTCGCTGTTCAGCGCGGCCCCGGCCTTGTACCTGGCCTTCAAGATCGCCGGCGGCTGCTACCTGATCTACCTCGGCCTGAAGCAGTTCAAGCGCAAGCCAGCCCTGACCGGTGCTGGCCATGGCTTGCCTGGCGAGTCGGGCCGCAGCCTGTTCTCGGCCTATCGCCTGGGTTTTCTCGGCAACATGACCAACCCCAAGTCGGCGCTGTTCGTCGCCACCATCTTCGCCACTTCGATGCCGGCATCGCCGCCGCCGTTGCTGCTGGCCCTGGCCGTGCTGACCATGGCCTCGCTGTCGTTCACCTGGTACTGCTGCGTCGCGCTGTTCTTCGCCAGCAACCGCATGGCGGCCGTCTATAGTCGTTCACGCAAATGGCTGGACCGCTTGGCCGGCAGCTGCTACCTGCTGTTCGGCGCCCATCTGGTGGCCAATCGCTGAAACCGGCACCGGGTGCATTACATGGATTTTCAGGGTCAGGAGACAGGACATGAGCTTCGCTTTTCGCCCCGTGCAGGAGCGGGATATTCCACGGATCTGCGGTTTTGCCAGTAATCCCGGCGAGTTGTTTTTCTTTTTCCCGGCGGCCACCTGGCCGCTGACCCATGAGCAACTGCGCGACTCCATTGCCCAACGCTCTGATTCGACAGTGATCGAGCGGGACGGCCAGGTGCTGGGGTTCGCCAACTTCTACCAGTGGGAAACCCAGGGCACCTGCACCATCGGCAACGTCATCGTCGATCCCGAGGCCCGCGGCGCGGGCGTCGCCGGGCAGCTGATCGGCGAGATGCTGCGCATCGCCCGGGACAAGCACCAGGCCGCGCAGGTGACCTTGTCCTGTTTCAATGACAACGTGGCGGGTCTGCTGCTGTATCCGAAGCTGGGGTTCGTGCCGTTCGCCATCGAAGAACGCCGGAACAAACAGAATCAGCGAGTGGCGCTGATCCACTTGCGACATCAGCCGGCTTGAGTGGTCCGACTCACCGGTGAACCACTTTTTTAACGGGAACAAACCATGAGCAAGCTGCGGGTCGGGATTATTTTTGGTGGCCGTTCGGCCGAACACGAAGTGTCGCTGCAATCGGCGCGCAACATCGTCGATGCGCTGGATCGCGAGCGCTTCGAGCCGGTGCTGATCGGCATCGACAAGAACGGCCACTGGCACCTCAACGACACCTCGAACTTCCTGATCAACCAGGAAAACCCGGCGCTGATCGCCCTCAACCAGTCCAATCGCGAACTGGCGGTGGTGCCGGGCAAGACCAGCCAGCAACTGGTGGAAACCTCCAGCCAGGAACTGCTGGGCCACGTCGATGTGATTTTCCCCATCGTCCACGGCACCCTCGGCGAAGACGGCTGCCTGCAAGGCCTGCTGCGCATGGCCGACCTGCCGTTCGTGGGCTCCGATGTGCTGGGTTCGGCGGTGTGCATGGACAAGGACATCAGCAAGCGCCTGCTGCGCGATACCGGCCTGGCAGTGACGCCCTTTATCACCCTGAGCCGTGCCACCGCGGCGCGTACCGACTTTGCCCTGGCGCAAAGCAAGCTGGGCCTGCCGATGTTCGTCAAGCCGGCGAACCAGGGCTCGTCCGTGGGCGTGAGCAAGGTCACCAGTGAAGCGCAATACCACGCCGCCATCGAGTTGGCGCTGGGCTTCGATGAAAAGGTCTTGGTGGAGTCGGCGGTCAGTGGTCGCGAGATCGAATGCGCGGTGCTGGGCAACGATCAGCCGATCGCCAGCGGTTGTGGGGAAATCGTGGTCGGCAGCGGTTTTTATTCCTACGACAGCAAATACATCGACGACCAGGCGGCCCAGGTGGTGGTGCCGGCTGACCTCAGCGAAGAGGTCAGCGAGCGTATTCGCGCCCTGGCCGTCGAGGCGTTCCAGGTGCTGGGTTGTTCGGGGCTGGCGCGGGTTGATGTGTTCCTGACCCAGGGCGGCGAAGTGCTGATCAACGAGATCAATTCGCTGCCCGGTTTCACCCGCATCAGCATGTATCCGAAGCTGTGGCAGGCCGCGGGCATGACCTACAGCGAACTGGTCAGCCGCTTGATCGAGCTGGCGCTGGAGCGCCATGCGGCGCGCCAGGCACTGAAAATCAGCCGCTGAATTCTGGAGTGAGAAATGAGCGTTACCACTGAAGCGTTGCAGTACCTGTTTTCCTACGGCACCTTGCAGGACAAGGCCGTGCAACTGGCCAATTTCGGTCGCGAACTGGAGGGGAGCGCGGACGCGCTGCCGGGGTATGAACAGGCCTGGGTGGAGATCACCGACCCCGAGGTGCTGGCCACCAGCGGCAAGACCCATCACCCGATCCTCCGCCCGGGCAACGCGGCCAGTGCGCCTATCCCGGGCACGGTGTTTCGCATCACCGCCCAGGAGCTGGCCGCGGCGGACAGCTACGAGGTGGCGGACTACAAGCGCGTAAGCGTGGTGCTGCAGTCCGGGATCGAGGCGTGGGTGTATGTGAGCGCTTGAGGCGCCGGGCTCAGTTCACGGTCGTGGCCATGTAGTACAGCATCGTGCTCCACAGCGTTGCCCCGATGGCCATGAACACATAGTTGATCGGGGTGAACCGGGCGTTGCTTTCGCCCAGCGGGTCACCGGCGGCTGCGTTGAGGCCGCGCTGACCCTTGAAGGTCACCAGCGCCTGGATCGGTAACAGCACCAGGCTGGCGATATCCAGCGACAAACTGTCGGGATTCCTTCTGGACATGCCATCGAGGCCGTGGCTGATCAGCAGTATCACCACGAACTGCGAAGCCAGGTCCCACGGCAGCCAGTCAAAGCGGCGGCCGCTTTTCTTGATCAGGGTATTGGCTTCGCGGTACAGCGCGTGGGTGTAGAACAGCATGAGTACTGCCCGGGCGATGGGCCACATGGGCTGCCCGCTGGCCTGCTTGAACTGCTGCCAGTTCTTGTAGGCCCAGTAGGGCAGGTAGAGGCCGAAGGTCAGCATGAACAGGGTCATGAACTTGGTCTTGGACACTACGTAGAAAGGGCGCTGCACTTCGTTGGCAGTGGCCAGCTCGGCTTGAGGCGGGGCATAGCGCTGGTCAGACACGATCATTCCTTTGTTGGGTCTGTGGGGCGCGCAAGGTTAACCCGGTGCGGCGCCCAAGACCTATCGTGATAAATCTGAAAATGCGCTTTCAGGCACGCCCTATCCACGAGTACTGAAAGGACTTTTCTTCGCCCCGGTGGCCGCGGCGGCGATAGCTGGCCAGGGTCGGGCTGGAACAGTAGGTGCAGTGCTCGCAGTGTTCGATCTGTTCATCGCTGATGCCCGCCACGCGCAACAGGTGCAGCGCATAGCCGCTCAGGTCGAACCAGAGCGAGTCCGGCCGGGTCGGTGGTGGCGGGGCAATCTCCGGGGGCAGCCGCGGTGCGGGGCGTTCCTGGCTCCAGGGTGCCTGCTCCTGCGACCACAGGTGGCCTTGGGTGGCCGACAGGGTGTCGATGAACTCCGGACTGACTTCGTAGCAGCAAGGCTTGATCGACGGGCCGAACGCCACGCGCAACTGATGGGCGGCGATGCCCTTGGCGGCGAAGCGTTGCAGCACATTGTCGATGATGCCGCCGTGCAGGCCTTTCCAGCCGGCATGGACCGCGGCGACCCACGAGGCGTCTTCACTGCTGATCAGCAGCGGCAGGCAGTCGGCTGTAATCACCGCTATAGGCCGGCCGGTGCGGGTGAACACCGCGTCGCCGCGGATGATGCCGCTCGGCAGCGTGGTGCTGGCCTCGACCACCTCGCCGGTGTGGGCCTGGGAGCAGAAGAACAGATTGGCAGGCAGTGGTGCCCCGATCCGAGAAAACTCGTGACGGATGCCTGGTATCTGCTTCAACACTGGCGCCTGGAAACTCATCGGACCTTCGCTCTGTTGCTGTGGATGAGCTACAGAGCATAGCGGGATCATGAGTCCTTTTGCTGACAGAGACCTGTCATCTGGTCGGTTGCTCGTCCGATCGAGGCATCAGTTTTTCAGAGGAATATAGAGTTCGACCACGCTGTCCGGGTGCATCGGCCCGAAAAAACGCTCCCCGGTGTACTCGAATTCCACCCCTTCATCGGCCCGCATCCCGGCGGCCGGCAGCCATTCGCTGTAGGCAGCGCGGAAGGTTTCCGGCAGGGTATGCACCGTGCCCCGATGCTCGATCCGGGCGTACTGGCGGGCGGGGATTTCCAGTTCCACCATGCCTTCCACCAAGGGCGCCTCGGCGCTGACCGGTAGCCCGGCGACATAACGCCACTGGCCGTCGCTCAAAGGCTGGCAAATACCGTAAGTGCCGACAGGTTCGGCCAGGCGCTGGATCTCCTGCTCGCGCGGTTCGAAGCGCTGCCACAGCTCGGCAATCGAGCCCTTGTCATCCTGCTGCCAGGCCATGCCGATGATGCGCTGCGCCGCCAGCGTCACCCGCACCGGTGTCTGCGGTGCCGGCAGGCTGCGTTCGGGCTGCGCCAGATAACGCTGCAACTGGCCGAGCACGTTCTGGCTGCGGGCGATCTGCGTTTCCAGTTCACCGGCATGGGCCTGCAACGCCTGGCGCAAACTCAACACGCTGTGCAACGCGCCGCTGTCCGCCAGCCCGCGAATCTCCTCCAGCCCCATGCCCAACTGCCGCAACCAGACAATGCGCCCCAATGTGCCGATCTGCTCCGGCTTGTAATAGCGATAACCGTTGTCTTGCCCGGTCAGCGCCGGGGCAAACAGACCGATGCTGTCGTAGTGGCGCAAGGTCTTGGTGGTGAGGTCATGGCAACGGGCCATTTGACCGATGGTGAGCATGCAAACGTCCTTTTTTGTGGTGAGGGTCGAGCGGCACTTTAGGGGTTTACCTAGGGGCAAGCTCAAGGTTGTTCCACGGTATTTTTTCAAGTATCCGAGAATCTTTCAGAGAAGTCTGGAGGGTAAATAGGCGCGGGATGACAGCCAGATTAGATTGGTAAATCTATAAGGCAGAGCTGCTGAGAAGAAGGCTCGGCGCCAAGTAAGGAGCGGTAATGTTTTTTTTCAGGAAGCTGAACCGGACCCGGATCTGGCAGTTTTGGGGCGGGCTCGATGGGCTCTATTTGTTGTGGTACGTCTCGAGTAGCGCCTGGCTGGGCAAGGTTCCGTTCTGGGATGACCTGACCGCGGCGACTGAAGTGCTCAAGGAGCATGGAACCGCTGCTTTGGTTATGGTGATGATCAATTGGGGTTTGCAGCTATCGATAGTCGTCAGCGCTTTCCTGTTTCTGTTTCAGCGTAAAGAAGCCAAGTGGCTGGGGCTTGCGCAGATCCCTTTGCGCTTGGTGTTTGTCGTGCCGTCTTTTTCAGTGCTTCTGATCGGCGCGTATTTTTTTCCGGGCTACAACCCGCTGATGATGCTGGGGGTGATAGTGCTTTCTGAAATCATCAAAGGCTGGAGTTTATGCGCGATCAGGAATGGCCCCCGCTAAGGGCGAGGGTGCAAGGCCTGAATCAAGAACCGCTCAGACCGACTTCACCGGCTTGATCAGGCTCTCGGCGGGGATGCCGAACAGTTGGTGCAGCTTCCAGATCATTGGCAGGGTCAGGGCGCGTTTGCCGTTGAGCACTTCGTAGACCCGGTTGGTTCGGCCGATGGCCGGGACCAGGTCGGCGGCTGACAGGCCCGATTGCTCCATACGGAACTTGATGGCATCGATCGGGTTGGGCAGGTCGACCGGGAACTGTTTGGCTTCGTAGGCTTCGATCAGGGTGATCATCACGTCGAAGTAATCGCCTTCTGCGGTGCCGGGTTCTGGCTCGTTATCGAACAGCACTGACACCTGCTTGAGTGCCGCGCGGTAGTCCTGGTCGGTGTGAATGGGGCGAATCTGCATGCTCGTTACTCCATTTCAACGCTGTCGGCGTCGATGGCATCGTACTGCTGGTGAGTGCCAACGAACTTGATGTAGAGGGCGCCAAAGCGATAAGCCACGGCCACTACCAAGCGGTAGTCATTGCCTTTGATGTTGAACACCACGCGACGGCTCTTAAGAATGCTCGCGCTGCAAAACTGGTCCTTGATTTGCGCCGGGGTGGACCAGCTGGCATTGCGCGCTTCATCGATCCAGGCCAGAAGCGGTTGTTCGACATCCGGGTGCTTTTCCCAGAACGTCTTCAAATGACTGACGGCGATAATCCTCATGGCTCGAAATCCTAGTCCCGTCATGGGACTTAAGCAATGGGATGAGAGAGGAAGGCGATGGACGGATAGTCATCGAGGCTACCCGTCCCAGAGGTGTTGCTCAGTGTCGATCAGCGCCTGCTGTCATCGCGGTGTGCACATCATCCATCACCGCTTTACCCATCTCACCCAGGTAATGTGCCGCCCAAGCATAGCGGTCCGCCTGCGGTTCCATGGCCGCGTCCAGGGTCAACTGTTTTGCCAGATGTAGCAGCAACGAAGCGTGTTCCAGGGCATCAGCCAGGGGCACGTCGGCGTTGACCCGCAGCAATGGGCGTTTGCCTTCGCCACAATTGGCAAAGGTTATTTCGCCGAGGGTGTGCAGGGAGGAAGGGGACGGATTGAGGGTGTGTTTCATGGTGAACCTCCTTGATTCGAAGAGTCATCACCGCCTGCCGCCAAACAGATCAGGGTGACGGGTTACGCAGGATTGGCGGACCGGGAATCAAGGCAACCGGCGAACCCGAAGGTTCTCCCACGCAACCCGTCATAACGCAGGTATGCGGGCGCAAAAAAAAGCGCCTGCAAAGGTTGGGGGGCGCTTTTGCGCCTCGATTCTATCAGGCCGCCAAGCCTGTTCGCTGGTTTGCAGCGATGGTCGAACCATAGGTTGGAAGAGATGGAGTCGCAACGCTGTTACTGCGACATTCTGTGACTATGGGATGAGCGCACTTCTTGAAGCCATAACGGAGTATGTAGCCGCTGCCGAAGGCTGCGATAAGTCCGAAGGGACTTTGACGCCAGTAGGATCGCTGCGCCCGTTCCGGTCGATCGCAGCCTTCGGCAGCGGCTACAGGGGGCTGTGTTCAGTCGCCGTTTCCCAGTGCCTTCGCCATTTCAGCGGTAGCCGCCCAACCCAATCCCGCATACACCGGCTTGCCCACCTCGGTGGCATGCAACACGGCGAAGCTCAGCCCGCGCTGGATGAATTCGGCTTCCGCCAGCTTCATCAGGGCCGAGGCCAGCCCCCGGCGCCGGTAGGCGGGTTCGACGTAGACGTTGAGCACATAACCGCGCTGGTCCTGGGTGGGATGGGACGGGTGGGGCGGCCAGTCGATGCTCATCAAGCCAATGGCCGCCACCGGTTGCTGGCCGTCCAGTAGGGCAAAGCCGTAGTAGCGACCATCGGGTAAACGCTCGCGCAACCAGGGGCGGAAGTGCTCGGTCATCACTTGCAGGGCCGCGGGTTCACCTCCGGCTTCGAGGAACATCGCCTCGCGATGCCGGCAGACCAGTTCGAGGTCGTCGGCCACAAGTCGGCGCACGGCCAAGCCTGAAAAATCGATACCGCCGAGAATCTCGTTCATCCCATGCACCTCGGCAAAAAAGCTGATGCTAGGAGGGATCAAAAGATCACGTCAGACACAGAGCCCAGTAAAAAACGGCATACAGCATTGGCCACCCATGCTGGCGCTTCTATGGCGTGAGTAATAAAAAGGGCCTGCCTCACGGCAAGCCCTTCTGGTTTTCCTGCGTTGGCCTCAATCCCCCAACGCAGCCCCTTCGCGGCGTGGATCGGCGCCACCGGCCCACGAGGTTTTACCCTGGGCATCACGTACCCGGATGATCGCCTGGGTGCCGCTGGTCATGTCGATATCGGTCACCTCATGCCCCTTGGCTTTCAGTGCTGCTTTCAACCCAGGGGTGAACTGGCCTTGTTCCAGTTCGGTCGGGCCGTTGCGGCTGCCGAAGTTGGGCAGGCTGATGGCAGCTTGCGGGTCGAGGTTCCAGTCGAGCATGCCGATCACCGACTTGGCCACGTACTCGATAATCTGCGAGCCACCCGGCGAGCCGACGGTGGCCAGCAGTTCACCGCTGTTGCGGTCGAAGACCAGGGTCGGCGCCATGGACGAGCGTGGGCGCTTGCCCGGCTGGACGCGGTTGGCCACCGGCTGGCCGTTCTCTTCGGGGATGAAGGAGAAGTCGGTCATCTGGTTGTTGAGCATGAAGCCCTGGACCATCAGGTGCGAGCCGAAGGCCGCCTCCACGGTGGTGGTCATGGACACCGCGCCGCCCTGGTCATCCACGGCCACCACTTGCGAGGTGGAGATGCGCATCGGCGAACGGTCCGGGGCGTAGGCCACCTGGATGCCCTGGGGCTTGCCGGGTTCGGCCTTGGTCATGCTGCGTTCGCCGATCAAGGCGGCGCGTTGGGCCAGGTAGCGTGGGGCGACCAGGCCGGCGATCGGCACTGGGGCGAAGTCCGAATCCGCCACGTACAAAGCACGGTCGGCGTAGGCCAGGCGTTCGGCCTCGGCGATCAGGTGCACGGCTTCAGGCGCCGGTTCCAGGCCGGCCGGTAGATTGGTCTTGACCGGTTTCAAGGGTGGCAGCGCATAACGCGGATCGCGGGCCTCCAGCGCCTGCAGGGTGCCGAGGATCTGCGCCAGGGCGATCCCGCCCGAGGAGGGTGGCGGCATGCCGCAGACCTGCCAGCGCTTGTAGTCGGTGCACAGCGGTTCGCGCTCCTTGGCGCGATAGCCTTGCAGGTCGTTGAGTGACAGGCTGCCGGGGTTGGCATGGCCCTGCACCTTGGCGACGATTTCCCGGGCGACCGGGCCTTGGTACAAGGCGTTCGGACCCTCTTTGGCGATGCGTTCGAGCACCGCGGCCAACTGCGGGTTTTTCAGCCGGGTGCCGACGGCTTTCGGCGTGCCATCGGCATTCAGGAAGTAGGCCGCCATGTCCGGCGATTTCGCCAGGTACGGATCGGCGACGATCATGCTGTGCAGGCGTGGGGAGATCGGGAAGCCCTGGGCCGCCAGGCGGATCGCCGGCTCGAACAGTTGCGCCCACGGCAGGCGGCCGTGTTTTTTATGGGCCAGTTCCAGGGCCCGCAGCACCCCTGGCGTACCTACCGAGCGTCCGCCGATCTGCGCCTGGGGGAACGGCATGGGTTTGCCGTCCGCCTGCAGGAACAACTTCTCGGTGGCCCCGGCCGGCGCGGTTTCGCGACCGTCATAAGTGCGCACGGCTTTGCCGTCCCAGAGCACGATCAAGGCCCCGCCGCCGATGCCCGACGACTGTGGCTCCACCAGGGTCAGCACGGCTTGCATGGCAATCGCCGCATCGATGGCCGAACCACCCTTGCGCAACATCTCGCGCCCGGCTTCGGCCGCCAACGGGTTGGCCGCGGCCGCCATATGCTGGTTGGCATGCTGCACCTGCAGGTCGGTGCGATAACCCGAAGCGATTTCCGGGGCGGGGGGCAGGGCGGTGTGGGAAGGGGCGGAGGCGTTGCAGGCGGCGAGGCTGAGGGCGACGGCTATCAGCGAGAAACTGGTAAGCCGGCGGTGACGCGGATTGAGGGTCGAGAACACGCGTTGAACTCCGTTCACTGGGTAAATGATGTGTCGTCCGTGGGGAGGAATGTACAGCAGTGAGCGGGCCCATGCTGACCCTTTCGTGGATCGCTACGGGACCGATATGGCGGGCGCTTCCGGGCAAGACCCGAGGCAAGACGCCGGCCTGGAGGCGGCTGGTGGTGCCGTTGGGATTTCTGGGGGGCGGGGCTTGGGTTGATTCATCCCAGTGCATCGAGACAGGGACGGATGGCAAGCCAACCGGCGACAGGCTGACCGCTACAACTGAACGAGCCTGCCAAGGTGGCAGGGCTCGAACAAAAGGGGCTCCGACAAACCTGGTTCGATTCAGCCGAACCCAGAAAGGGGCGGCTGAATGATCTTGAACAGTAGAAACCTGAAAAGCGGCAGGTGATCCAACGCGTGGCGAATCCAGCTGGAAACACCCTGCCGGCCGTGGAAGCCACAGGCATGCCAGGTACCTGGCCGGGCCTGCCGTGGCTCCCTCAGGCTCATATCAGAGCGAGATCTTGTGCAAGCGTAGCCAGGCATCCAGCGCCAGCGCTGTTTCCAGGTTGTGCCGGCTCATCTGCGTATTGAAGTAGCCCTCGGGCTGGCGCAGTTCTTCGGCCATATAGGCGTGGGATACGATACCGAACACCGGGTTCCCCGTGTCCTGCAGAAGCTGCCGGGCACTCTGGCGAAGGAAGCGTTCGTAGCCCAGGTCGGCCGAGGTCGGATAGGGACTCTTCCTGCGTTTGAGCACCGCCTCCGGTACCAAGTCGGCACAGGCCTGCTTGAGCAGCCACTTCTCCTCGCCATCCTTGCTCTTGATCGACCAAGGCACGTTATAGACGTACTCGACCAGTTCGTGATCGGTGAACGGCACACGTACCTCGAGGCTGTTGCACATGCTCAGGCGGTCCTTGCGGTCCAGCAGCATCACCATCCAGCGTTTCAGGTGCATGTGGCAAAGCTCGCGCATCCGACGCTCGTGCGGGCTGTCTTGTGCCAGGTGTTCGACCTGGCGCAGGGCGTCGTCGTAGCTCGCCTGTTGGTACTTGGCGAGATCGCATTGGCGGTTGAAGTCGGCATTGATGAAACCGGCCGGCAACTTCACCCGCGACGACCATGGAAAGGACGCGGAGGCTATGGCCTGAGGATCACGGAACCAGCCATAGCCACCGAAGACCTCATCGGCACCTTCTCCCGAGATGGCCACCGTGGAGTGCTTGCGAATCTCCCTGAACAACAGGTTCAACGAGGTATCCATGTCGCCAAAGGTGAACGGCAGGTCCTTGGCGCGGAACACCTCCTCGCGCGCCAGGTCGGAGACCAGTTCCTCGTTGTCGATGAGGACGGTCTGGTGCCGGCTACCGATGAACTCCGCGGCCAACAGAGCAAAGGGCTGGTCCTGGTCGGGACGCAGGTCGTCGCTCTTGAACTGCGCGGACTGGCCAGTGAAGTCCACCGAAAAGGAATTGATATTCCCGCCGGTCTTCGCCTTCACGATACGTTGCGCGAGAGCCGTGAGGGTGGTGGAGTCGAGCCCGCCGGACAGCAGCGAGCACACGGGAACGTCGGCATACAACTGCGAGCCCAGCGCATGGGTGACCAACTCGCGGGTCTGTTGCACTGTCGTTTGCAGGTCGTGCTGGTGCTCCTGGCGGCGTACCTTCCAGTAGCACTGGATTTTCATCTGCCCATTGGGGCGCCAGGACAGGAAGTGGCCGGGAAGCAGCTCCATCAGGTTCCTGAAAGGCGTCTGGGCGGTTCCCTTCGACAGCGTGAGCACGTCGACCAACCCCGTCACCTCCAGCCCCGTGGTGAATTCCGGGTGGGCCAGGATGGCCTTGATCTCCGAGCCGAAGAGCAGCCCTTCACGATGCCGGGCATAGAACAGCGGCTTGATCCCAAGGCGATCGCGTACCAGGAGCAGGTGGCCGTCGCGTCCGTCGAACAGGGCGAAGGCGAACATGCCTGTCAGGTGATCACAGCAACGCTCGCCCCATTCCAGGTAGGCATGCAGCACGACCTCGGTATCGCTGCGAGTCTGAAATACATGCCCCGCCTGCCGTAGCTGGTCGCGCAATGCGTCGTGGTTGTAGACCTCTCCCGTGTAGACCAGCGAGACTTCCTGGCCGTCTGGAAAGCGATAGACCATCGGCTGGGTACCGCCGCTCAGGTCGATGACCGCCAGCCGCCGATGCCCCAGAAGGGCGTGTCGATGTTTCCATATGCCTTCGGCATCAGGCCCGCGAAGTGCGAGGGTATTGGTCATCGCGCGAATCGCGGGGTCTTCCCCTTCGAGCCTGCGCGTATAGTCTACCCATCCTGTGAGACCGCACATTTAGTAACTCCTGTAATTAATCATTGAGCCGCGCCAGGTTTGTCTTTGGTGAGTCATGCCACCTTGGCTGACTCGTCAGCGCGGCAGATCTCGTGCAAAAACCTGCGTTATTCAGGGTTGCAGACGCCGCACCTTCCAGCCCGTATCGCTGCGGTCATAGCGCAAGCGTTCATGCAGGCGCTCCTGGCCGTTACCCCAGAATTCCAACGATTCAAGCCGCAGCTCAAACACGCAATAACCCTCGGGACGCGGCAGCGGACCTTGAACCTCGGCCAGTTCCCTGGCGGCGTTGCGCATGGCCTGAACATCCTTGAGCTCTTCACTCTGGCGAGACACCGATGACATCGGATGCGTGGCAT
The DNA here is from genome assembly GCF_003850345.1 of Pseudomonas chlororaphis subsp. piscium. NCBI lineage: Bacteria > Pseudomonadati > Pseudomonadota > Gammaproteobacteria > Pseudomonadales > Pseudomonadaceae > Pseudomonas > Pseudomonas chlororaphis. The sequence continues at coordinate 5,943,585 of NZ_CP027707.1, read as the reverse complement.
AAGGGCGTTTCAACCAGGCCTCATCAGCCTTGGTATCCGGCAAGCGCACGGCCTGACCGTTGAGGATGATTTGCTGACTGGTTTCGCGCCAATACAGCACACCCGAGGCCCAGGGGTTTTGCAGCAGTTCGCGGCCTTTCTGGCTTCCGGCATGGGTGGCAAACACCACGCCACGCTCGCTGATCTCACTGATCACCACGATGCGCGTCGAAGGCCGGCCCTGGCTGTCAGCCGTCGCCAGCGCCAGCGCGCGGGGTTCGCGGATGCCCACGCGGCGTGCGCGTTCGAGCCAGTTGTGCAGCACGCTCATGGGATCGGCAGGCAGCGTCTGGTACTCGGGGAACGGCGCATCCAGTGTGCCGGTCAGGGATTCCGACATGCCTTTACCCAATAGCGGTTTGCCTTGTATTGAACTGTTCATAGAACGATGGTCCCCCGTCCGAAGGTGACGCCATTGCCTGATACTTCGACCCGCGTCAGTTGATCGGCGCGGCCCTCGGCCCTGGCGAACATCAGTGAAGGGCGGCCGATTTCCACGCCCTGAAGAATCTCGATCTGCTGGCCGAATTCGATCTGGCCATGACGCGCCAGATGAATCGCCAAGGGCCCGGCAGCGGAGCCCGTGGCCGCATCCTCGACCACCCCATAGGCCGGTGAGAACATCCGGCTGCGCCAACGCCGTCCCGCGCCGGCAAAACAGTTGATGGCCATGTCGTGGAAGTTGGACAGGGCACGGTGGTCGGGGTGCAGGGCCGACAACGCGGCGATGCTCGGCAGGCCGACAAACACATGACGTGGGCCGTTGTGATAGATCTCGATGGGAAAGGTCGAGTCGCTGATGCCCAGGGCCTTGAGCAATTCGACGTCGCGCCCCAGGGCCGTCCAGGTCGGTATCGGCTGGTCCATGCTGGCGGCGACGACGCTGCCGTTCTGGCGCTCCAGCTCAAAGGCGATGGTGCCCATCTGGGTTTCCAGGAACAGCCGGTGATTGTCGGTGTGCGCACCCAGGGCAATGGCCGTGCCCAGCAACGGGTGCCCGGCGAAGGGCAGTTCGTTGACCGGGGTGAAGATCCGGATCAGCGCATCACCACAGTTACGTGGCTTGAGCACGAAGGTGGTTTCCGACAGGTTCATCTCTCGGGCGATGCGTTGCATTTGCGTGGCCGACAAGTCATCGGCGTCAAAGAACACCGCGACCGGATTGCCTTCCAGCGGGGCGCTGGCAAAGGCGTCGATGATGACGTAGTTGTGCATGGTTATCTCCCGGCGGCCGAAGCGGTGCTCTCGACAGGTGTATGGATGAGGGCGTGCCGCAGCAGGTCGGCGATGATGCGCGGACCTTCCTGGGTCAGTAGCGACTCGGCATGGAACTGCATGGAGGCAAACGACGGCCCACGCAGGGCATGCACCTCGCCGGTCTCGTTGTCGCGGCTGATTTCGACGGTGCCGATGCCGTCGATGTCCAGGCGGTCACTCGCGCTCTGGGCGGCGAAGGTGTTGTAGAAACCCACCCGCTCGGCGTTGCCGAACAGGTCGATCTGTTTTTGCACGCCCTGGTTGGGAATGGCTTTGCGCTGCAATTCCAGACCCAGGCACAAGCTCAGTACTTGATGGCTCAGGCACACCGCAAGGAACGGCCGCTGCTGGCTGAGCAAGGAACGGATGGCCACATGCAGATGGTTGATTTTCGGCAGTTGGACTTCGCTCGGGTTGCCGGGGCCGGGGCCCATGATGACCAGGTCGTAGCCGTCAAAGCTGTATTCATCGCTGAAGCTGCACACCGTCACCACCAGGCCCAGGGCCCGCAGTTGCTTGGCGATCATCGAGGTGAAGGTGTCTTCGGCGTCGACGATCAGCACCTGGCGCCCACTGAAGTCGTCCTGGGTCTGCTGCCGCTGCTGGCTGTCCATCAACCAGAAGTCCGAGACGTAGGCATTGCGGCTGGCCAATGCGGCGCGCACTTGCAGGTGGTTGCCGAAGCGCGAGGGCGTCTGGTTTTTCAGTGCGCTGATCAGGCCAGTGGCCTTGGCCCGGCTTTCAGCAGCCTCGGTCATGGGGTCGGAATGGCGCACGATGGTCGAGCCCACGCTGATCCGTACCTGGCCGCTGTTATCGATGTCGGCGGTGCGAATCAGGATCGCCGAGTCCAGCGAACGCCCGCCCTTGCCATCGCTGCCGATCAGCGCGGCCATGCCGCTGTAGTACGCGCGGCCTTGTGGCTCATAGCGCTGGATGACCCGGCAGGCGCTTTCCAGCGGGCTGCCGGTGACGGTAGGAGCAAACAGGGTTTCGCGCAGGATTTCCCGTACATCGCGACGGGTCTTGCCTTCGATGAAGTACTCGGTGTGGGCCAGGTGCGCCATTTCCTTGAGGTAAGGGCCGAGGACGTGGCCGCCGTCGTCACAAATGCGCGCCATCATTTTCAGCTCTTCATCCACCACCATGTAGAGCTCGTCGGCCTCCTTGCGATCCGCCAAAAAGTCCATGACTTCGGTCAGGTTCGGGCCGGCGGGCGGATAGCGGTAAGTGCCGCTGATGGGGTTCATCACCGCGAGCCCATCCTTGACGCTGATGTGGCGCTCGGGGGACGCACCGACGAAGGTACGGCTGCCGGTGTGGATGATGAACGTCCAGTAGGCGCCTTTCTCCCGCTCTAGCAGATGGCGAAAGAACGATAGCGCGCTGGCCGGGCCGTACTCGCTGATCTCGGCCAGGAAGGTGCGCTTGATGACGAAGTTGGCGCCTTCCCCGGAGCCGATTTCGTTGGCGATCACCTGGCTGACGATCTCGGCGTAGCTCGCGTCGCTGAGGTCGAAGCGTTCGCTGTTCAACTCGATCGGCACGTTGGGCAGCAATCCCAGCAAGCGTTCGATGCTGATGGATTGCTGCTCGGTGATGTTCATCGCCAGCAGCGGCGACTGATCGTCCACTGCCTCGAAACCGCGTTCGGCAATCTGGCGGTAGGGGATCAGCGCCAGTACATCTTGGCGAGGCGCGCCGATCGAGGTGGCAGGCAAGTCGATATCGGCCAGGACCTGGGGTTCCGACATTTCGCCGATCAATACATCCAGCAGGCCGGGCCCGCTGGATTCCGGGCGGTACAACAGGGCAAACGGCTCGGGAACCGGTTGCAGGATGCGTTCCATGAGACGGGCTGCGGCTTGGTTCATAGCACCACCTCGTCGGTGGTGATGACCATGGCGCAACGGCTGGCGGCGTATTCGATGGCCATCCAGTGGTGCTCCTTGCTGAAGTCGGCGATAGCGTCGGCAACGAGGAAGGGCTGGATATCGTTGGAGTAGGCATCCACGGTGGAAATCAGTACCCCGACATGGGCGTACACCCCGCACAGGATCAACTGATCGCGGTCGTTGGCGCGCATGCGTTCCAGCAGGTCGGAGTTGAAGAACGCGCTGTAGCGCCACTTGGTCAGCAGCCAGTCACTGGGCTTGGGCGTCAGGGCGTCGACCACCTCGCGGTCGGTGGCGCTGGCCTTCATGCCTGGGCCCCAGAAGTCCTTGAGCAGCCCGCGTTGCTCCTCGCTCATGCTGCCAGGCTGGGCGGTGTAGGCCACCGGAACGCCGTTGTCGGCAGCCCACTGGCGAATGCGCGCGGCATTGCTCACCACTTGTTCACGCAGGGCGTCAGGCAAGGGCCGCAGGAAGTAGCGCTGCATGTCATGCACCAGCAGCACGGCACGCTCGGGGTCGATGCTCCATTGCGCGAGGTTGACGGGCAGGTCGCGGGAAGTAGGCAAGGTGTAAGGGACTATCGATGGAATGCCGGTCATGGCGACAAACTCCAGTCAAAAGGAGGCAAGGGGTGAGGAGGGCTGGTTTTTCCAGGCCATCACCGCAGTAATGGCCTGCCAGGGGTTCAGCCGCGGGTCGCACAGGCTTTTGTAGCGGCTGGCGACCTGATTCAGGCCGGCGGCATCGGAAGCGCACTCGCTGACGTCGTCAGGGGTGGTTTCCAGGTGCAGGCCGGCGGCCACGCCACCGGCTGAGGTCACGGCATGCCTGAAGGCGGTGATTTCCTCGGTGATGGCCTGCACCATGCGGGTCTTGTTGCCGCAGGGCGCAACGATGGTGTTGCCGTGCATCGGGTCGCTCAGCCAGATGATCTTGTGGCCGGCCTGGCGCACCGCCTCAACCAGCGGAGGCAGGCGATCGGCGACCTTGTGGGCGCCCATGCGGGCAATCAGGGTCAGCCGGCCGGGTTCGCGCTTGGAGTCCAGGCGTTCACACAGGCTCAGCAACTGGTCCCGGGTGATGTCCGGGCCGACCTTGCACGCCACCGGATTGAGTACTTCGCTGAGCAGCGCCACGTGAGCGCCCGTTAACTGACGGGTACGCTCGCCGATCCACGGCCAGTGGGTGGAACCGAGAAATACCCGGCCCTGTTCGTCCTGGCGCAGTTGTGGCAGTTCGTAGTCGAGTACCAGCATTTCGTGGCTGGTCCAGGCCGGTGAACCTATGAGTTGCTCCTGGCCTGCCGACGCTTTCCAGCCCAGGTGCTGCATGATGTCCCGCGCGGCGCTATAGCCTCGAACCAGGCGTTGCGCATCGTGCTGGCGATGGCCGCAGACGGCCTCGCGGCCGTTGACCATGTCGCCGCGATACACCGGTAATTCAACATCGCCAATGCGTTCGTTGTTGTTGGAACGGGGCTTGGCAAACTGCCCGGCAATCCGTCCCACCCGTACCACCGGTTGCTGGGTCACGAGTCGGAACGCACCGGCCAGGATGTCCAGCACCGCTGCTTTGCGGGCCACATGGTCGGGAGTGCTCTCATCCATGTCCTCGGCGCAGTCACCGGACTGGATGATCATCGCTTCGCCGGCCGCTACACGAGCCAAGGTGGCGCGCAGCACCAGGATGTCCTCTACCCGAATCAATGAGGCGCTGTCCCTGAGGTAGGCCTGCGCGTCATGCAATTGTGAGGGCTCGCTCCATTGAGGCTGCTGGAACGCTTCACAACTTAATACCCGTTTCAGTAAGTCTTCCATGATGCGATCACTCTCACGAGAGAATTAAGTTGGGATGCCTTCGCGTTTGATTTGCGGTACTGGAATACCCAGGGCGCGCAGTTGTTGAAAGACGTTCATAAACTCGCGATTGCGTTTTACTTTGCCGTCTTCCAGCTCGAAGGAGTGCAGGAAATGGTTCTCGTAATAGCCTTCCGGATAGCCAGGAAAGAGAATCTTGCCGTGGCCATCACACTCGACCCAGAAATGGTTAGGATCATCGGTTTCAAATACTTTGACGTTGTACCACTCCCAGTCCGGGAAGCACTTGAGTGACCAAACAGCATGTTCGGCCAACTTGGCTTTGCCACTGATTACAATCGGCGCGCCGGTGTCGGTGGTCCATAAGCCGCCTGTACCATCTTCGGTAAATAGTTCATGACGGCGCAGGCGGTCCTGGCCTTTGGTACGCATATATTGCTCGACCGTGGCGCGGTTCTTGCGGCGAAGTTCAGTGGTGTCGCTAGCGGTTAGTTGTTGCGCTGCGCTATTAGGCATGCTCAATCTCCAATGAATAAGGGGGCTTATGAGGCGGGGATACCTTCACGCTTGATTTTTGGAACAGGGATGCCCAAGGCGCGAAGTTGTTGGAAGGGGTTCATGAATTCACGGTTCTGCGTGATCTTGCCGTCGTCCAGTTCGAAAGAATGGATGTAATGATTTTCGCAATAACCTTCGGGGTAACCGGGAACCAGAGTCTTGCCGCGACCGTCGCTTTCCACCCAGAAGTGGTTGGGATTGTCTGTTTCAAACACCCGGACGTTGTGCCATTGCCAGTCTGGAAAGCATTTCTCCAGCCATACGCCGAGGGCGGCCAGCTTCGAGTGGCCTTTGAACACAAGGGGCTCACCGGTTTCGGTGTTCCAGGAACCGCCACTGCCATCCTGAGTGAACAATTCATGACGACGCAGGCGATCTTTGCCGTTAGTGCGCATGTACTGTTCGACGGTGGCCCGATTTTTTTGGCGAAGTTCAAGATGATCATTAAAGCTGCTAGGGGAAAGCGAAGCAGGCATGGCAGCATCCTCCTTAGTTGGGCTGGTATTTTTTAAAAGTAAATGTTTAGTTAATTTGGCGCGGGTAGGTGTTTACAGTTTTTAACTAGTGTTCCTTTGTGGCGGTGCCGAACGGGTGTTGTTTATACACCTGCATTTCTTGGGGCTGGAACTACCAGATCTTGTAGTGATTAGGGCGTGAACGGGCTGGCTGCAGTCACACCGGGTGAACTGTTGCATTATTGTGAAGAAGCAGGTTCATTCGTCGGCTGGGAGGCACTAATGGCTTACTAACATCGTCAGGATGCAATGTCCTATGGCTAGTTAGTTGGGTCAGATGCAGGAAATCTAGTGCTAGTACGAAGCGGTCTATGACTCTGTGGTTTTGCTTGTTGACAGGGGTTCAGGTTGGTCTAGTCTAACGGCCTGTTTTCAACTTTAGTGGTGCTCAAAATGGAGTTAGGGCAGCAGTTGGGATGGGATTCGTACTTTTATAATATCTTTGCGCGAACCATGGACATGCAGGAATTTACGGCTGTCACATTGAGGGTCTTGCGCGAACTACGGTTTGATTTCTTTGCCTACGGCATGTGCAGCGTGACCCCGTTCATGCGGCCCAGGACTTGTATGTACGGCAATTATCCCGAGGACTGGGTGCAGCGATATCAGACGGCTAACTACGCGGTGATCGACCCCACGGTGAAGCACAGCAAAGTCTCGTCGACCCCCATTTTGTGGAGCAATGAGTTGTTCCGGGGTTGCCCGGACCTGTGGTCTGAAGCCAACGACTCAAACTTATGCCACGGCCTGGCACAACCCTCGTTCAACGCCCAGGGGAGAGTCGGGATGTTAAGCCTGGCACGCAAGGACAACCCCATCAGTCTTCAGGAGTTTGAAGCCTTGAAGCTGATGACCAAGGCGTTTGCGGCAGCGATCCACGAGAAAATTTCCGAGCTGGAGAGCGACGTGTGTGTCTTCAATACGGATGTGGAGTTCAGCGGGAGGGAATGTGATGTGCTGCGCTGGACGGCCGACGGCAAGACCTCGGAGGAAATCGGCGTGATCATGGGGGTGTGCACCGATACCGTGAATTACCATCACCGCAACATCCAACGCAAAATCGGCGCCAGTAACCGCGTGCAGGCAGTGTCTTACGCAGTTGCGATGGGCTATATCTGAGGGGCATTTACTATCTCCGAGTCGACCAGAAGGACGACTCGGCCTGTATCAAGCTATCTCTTTCAATAATGTGTCGGACATGAAGGCTGACGGTGCGGCTGCGCCGCGGTGGTGCTCACGGTGAGCCGAGAGTTTGATGGCGAGGATTTTCTCATTCTGGTGCACCGTGACCGGGCCCAGTCGTTCGTAGTGGACACCGTTGATTTTGTAATAGCGCTCCATGGTGCTGTTGACGATCCCGACGATGGCATCTGCACCCGCCAGGCTGGCCGTCTTCAGGCTTCTCCAGAACAACGGCATCGCCAATTGCGGTTCGCGGGTGGTGAAGCGGGTCATTTCCCAGATGGCTGGATGCTTGGGCGGCGCCCCGGCGCAGGTATGGCTGAACACCCCTTCAAGCAGGTTAGGGAGTGTGGTGGGAATCAGGCGGGCACAGCCAACGATGGCGCAGTCTTCATTGAACGCCAGGAGGTAGCGGGCGTGCTCGGTGTCGTATTGATCCCATTCACAACCTGGCTGGCTCGGATGGGCTGGCAGCCGCCATCCGAGTTTCTCGACGAATTGTTCGTGCCGAAAACGGCCGAGCATGAGTTTCAACTCGTCGCTCATTCCGTTCAGTGTGTGCTCTTCCATGTGCATTACTGGGGTTTCCTTAGGGAGGGAGTGCAGTTTTATAGAGCACTTGCACAGGCTTGGCACCTGCAAGATCTGGTAGGGGCATCGGTGGAATCGAGGTGAAGCCATTCGTTGGGGACTTTGTCGAAGCGAGCGGCGGCGACAGCCGTCGGCATTGAAGGCGACAGTTTGGCCCAGGCAGTCGTAGAGAATGGCGGGTGCGCTCATGGGGCAGGGCGGCGGCGTTTTATCGCGGATTGCTTTCTTTGGGCTTGTATCCCCTCGGATCAATGATTTGGCGAGGATAGGGAGATACAGGGAGGGAAGGTGGAGAGATAGCCAGAAACAACAAAGCCCGCACAAGGCGGGCTTTGTTGAGGTACTTGGTGGCTACACAGGGACTTGAACCCCGGACCCCAGCATTATGAATGCTATGCTCTAACCAACTGAGCTATGTAGCCAAGTGGCGCGCATTATTCGCGTAGAACGATGAGGCGTCAAGCGCTTTTTATAAAAAAATTATCTACGCTATCAACCGTTTATCAAAATCCCTCCTGTAGCCGCCAGCACATCCTGCGATTGGGTCGTGACCCTGATCCGTGTTTTAGCTGATACAGCGTATTGGCCGGTTTGCATCGGCTGCGCCGCCGAGCGCAGGCGGCAGGGTTTTGTTGTGCTGCGCATCAAGCGAAATATTCAAGTCGTTAGCAAGCTAAGGGGATAGCCGCGGCGCACCGAAAAATGGCACATTGGCCAACCCTGCAACTGCGCATCCATCTGCTGTACGGAAACTCCCATGGCTCTCAGCAACCTTCAGTCCGCCTCTGTGGCGACTCCCGCGGCCTCTCAAAGCAGCCCCCTGGTGCTGCGCATCATTGGCGCGGTGGCGCTGGCGCATTTGATCAACGACCTGATCCAGGCGGTGCTGCCGGCGATCTACCCGATGCTCAAGGCCAGCTACGGCCTGACCTTCACCCAGGTCGGCCTGATTACCCTGACTTTCCAGCTCACGGCCTCGCTGCTGCAGCCCTGGGTCGGTTATTACACTGACCGCCATCCCAAGCCATACCTGTTACCGGTGGGCATGATCTGCACCCTGATCGGCATTCTGATGATGTCCCAGGTCGGCAGCTTTGCCTTGATCCTACTGGCGGCGGGGCTGATCGGCGTCGGTTCCTCGACTTTCCACCCGGAAGCCTCGCGGGTGGCGCGGCTGGCCTCCGGCGGACGTTTCGGCCTGGCGCAATCGACCTTCCAGGTCGGCGGCAACGCCGGCACGGCCTTCGGCCCGCTGTTGGCGGCGGCGATCATCATTCCTTTCGGCCAGGGCAATGTGGCCTGGATGGGCTTGTTCGCGGTGTTCGCCCTAGGGTTGCTCTACGCCATCAGCCGCTGGTACGCCAGCCACCTCAAGCTGTTCAAGCTCAAGCAGGGCCAGGCGGCGACCCACGGCCTGTCCAAGGGGCGGGTGCTCAGCGCCCTGGTGGTGCTGGGGCTGCTGGTGTTCTCCAAGTATTTCTACATGGCCAGCCTTACCAGCTACTTCACCTTCTACCTGATCGAGAAGTTCGACCTGTCGGTGACCAGTTCGCAGCTGCACCTGTTCCTCTTCCTTGGCGCGGTGGCGGCCGGGACCTTCTTCGGCGGGCCGATCGGCGACAAGATCGGGCGCAAGGCGGTGATCTGGTTCTCGATTCTCGGCGCGGCGCCGTTCACCTTGTTGCTACCCCATGTCGACCTGTTCTGGACCAGCGTGCTCAGCGTGGTGATCGGCTTCATCCTGGCGTCGGCGTTCTCGGCCATCGTGGTCTACGCTCAGGAGCTGGTGCCGGGCAATGTCGGCATGATCGCCGGGGTGTTCTTCGGCCTGATGTTCGGTTTCGGCGGGATCGGCGCGGCGCTGCTGGGCCACCTGGCGGACATCCACGGCATCGAGTACGTGTACTTCCTGTGCTCGTTCCTGCCGCTGTTCGGCCTGCTGGCGATCTTCCTGCCACGGACCAAAAAAGCCTGAGCGCATGCCGTGAGAGAAAGGGCGCCGACAATGATGTCGGCGCTTTTTTTTGCCCTTGGCAAAGGTGCTCGCCGAGTCAGATCGAGCCCTGTTGCCTGGCCAGCTGGATACGCCCGAAGCTGCGGTTGGCGTCCAGCGGGGTAATCGCCAGCAACTGGTCGAGGCGTATTTCGAGCGGACCTTCGGCGCCCTCCAGGCAGAAGAATTCTTCGCCGCTGGTGTTGGTGCGGGTGGTCTTGCCGAGCGCCTCGAACTGGCTGCCATCGATCTGTTCCACCAGCAGCCGGTAGCCATGCAGGCAGGCGATTTCCAGGTAGTCGTGCAGGTCGCAGTCCAGTGGTTTATAGGCATTCATCCGCTCACCTCCAGGCCTGTCGCCTCGAAGCCCGCTGTCGCGAAACCTTGCAGCGGGATAATGAAATAGCCTTGGCGAGCGATGCCTTGCATCACCCGTGGATCGCCGATCTGGCTGTGACAGAAGCGACATTCGTTCTGCGAGATATCGCTTTCCCGCACGCCCAGGCTGTCCAGCCAGGCAAAGGCGTATTGCCGGGCGAGGGCGGCGTCGTGGGTTTCGGTCAGCACGTCGAAGTGCAGGTAGTGACCTGCGCGGGTGCGCACATGGGTGTCGAAGACTTTCACGTTCATGGCGGTTTCATCCGTCGAGAAAAGAGGGCGCCAGCGCCTCGTCAGGAGTGCGCTGGCGAGCGGATCTACTTGAGGTCGGCCAGGGCCGCACCGAAGTTCAGGTGCAGGACCTTGTCCGCGACCACCAGGGCCGGCACCGATTTGACGCCGGCGGCTTCGGCCTCGGCGATTCGCGCGGGCGCCTGGCCGAGGTGGACGATTTCCACTTGGATTTGCGGGTCCAGCAGTTCCAGCAGGGTCTGTTCCGTCTCGACGCAAACCGGGCAACCAGCGTGGTAGTAACGAGCGCGTGTCATGGGTGAGTCTCCAATAAAAGTATCGGATCGATACTGCATTTAGATTTTCATTGCCTTTGCCCTTTGTCAATATAGTTTTTATTCGATACTATTTATCGCAAGTATTGATCCGGAAAATGCCCCTGTGCTGTTCGATTTGCTTGAAAGGCTTACCAGCCTGACCCGCGTCTGGTTTCGCGAGCACCCGCTGCTGGCGGATATCCAGCCGATCCAGTTGAGCGCGCTGCTGTATCTGGCGCGCTGCAACGGCTACTCCAATACACCGCTGGCGGTGGCTGATTACCTGGGCCTGACCAAGGGCACGGTGTCGCAGTCGCTCAAGGCGCTGGAAGCCAAGGGCCTGATCAGCAAAAGCCAGGACGCCCGGGACAAGCGCAGCGTGCACCTGCTGCTGACCGAGCAGGCCAAGACCCTGCTGGCGGCGGTGATGCCGCCGGCGTTCCTCGATACCGCCGCGCAACGCATGGGTGGGCAAGCCAAGGAGCTGGAGCACTTGCTCGGCGAACTGCTGCGCAACGTGCAGCGCACCCAGGACGTGCCGAGCTTCGGCCTGTGCAAGACCTGCCGCTTTCACCAGCAAGTCGCGGGCGGGCCTTTCTGCGGCCTGACCGAAGAGCCGCTGGCGCCTGCCGACATTGAGTTGATCTGCCGGGAACATCAGTTCGCCGATGAAACCATGGAGTAAGGTAATGACCCCTGAGCGTATAACCCTCGATGCCCTGTTGACCGGCCGCGCCGTGGCCTATAGCCGCCCGGAGTCGATGAGCGCGATCGCCAAGACCCCGCGCACCGGCAGCCTGCAGATCGGTCCGCTGGGCCTGCTGGAAGACGAGCAGGGCGACCTGCGGGTGCATGGCGGCACGGAAAAAGCCATTCATCACTACCCCCGCGAGCATTACGCCGCCTGGGCCGCCGAGTTGGGGCCGCACGCGTTGCTGGAGCAACCGGGTGCCTTTGGCGAGAATTTCAGCAGCCACGGCTGGACCGAGCAGAACGTCTGCCTGGGCGATCGTGTCCGGGTCGGCAGCGTGTTGCTGGAGGTGTCCCAGGGACGCATGCCGTGCTGGAAACTCAATGACCGCTTTGCCGTGAAAGACATGTCGCTACGGGTCCAGCAGAGCGGACGCACCGGTTGGTACTACCGGGTGTTGGAGGCGGGCAGTCTGAGCGCCGGGGATGTGTTGCAGCAGGTCGAGCGCCCTTTCGAGCAGTGGCCGCTGTCGCGCTTGAGCGCGGTGCTGTTTTCCCGTGAGGTGGCGCTGGAGGAGATTCGTCTGTGCCTGGAGCTGCCGTTGGTGCCGTCGTGGCGCCGGACCCTGGAGCGGCGGGTCGAGCAGGCGGCGGTCGAGGATTGGGGCCCGCGCCTGCAGGGCACTGTGCGGGTCGATGAGGAGCCCGCTCGCTGAGCGGCGGGCGCGATCAGTTCGACTCCAGGGTCAGGCGCGCCTGGACCAGGGCCTGAGGGTCGACTTCCAACTGCAGCGACACCAGGTTGACGCCCTGGTTTTCCACTTCGTCCAGCCAGGTCAGCAGGTCTTGCAGCGAGCCGCCCAGGTTGAGATTGAGGCGTCCGGCCTGTTCGCTGTCCATGCGTTCGATGCTCAGGTTGGCCGCGGCCGTGCTGGCGGTGATCAGGCCGGCCAGGGTGCGGCTGTTGGCCTGCGGACCGCGAGCGTTGCTGGACGAAGGGAGCTTGAGCAGATCGGTTTGCAACTGCAGGGCCTCCTGGAACTGCTGTTCAGCCTGCTGCAAAGCTTGGCGCTGAGGGCTCCAGAGCAGGGTCCAGAACAGCGTCACTGTCAGAAACAGGCTGAGCAACTTCAGGGCCAGGCGATCGCGGGCCGGTAGCTGCTGCCAGCGGTTCGAGTAAGGATTGAAAAGGGTGGTCATGGCTTAGTCCGTGATTTTCAGGCGGGCGCTGACCCCGTCGGGGGCGAGCACGGCCGAGTCGGCCTGGACGTTCACGCCCTGCTGCGCGAGGGCTTCGCGCAGGCGTTCGAGGGTGAAGAAATCCGGCGCGTTGACTTGCAGGGTCCAGCCTTGCGCCTGTTGGTAGTCCAGCCGGCGGATCCGCGTATCGCCGCCGTCGCTGTTGGTCCATTGGCTGGCCAGGCTGTCGAGCCGGCGCGCCAGGCTTTGCTGGGGCTGGCCGGCTTGCTGGGCACGGGCCTGGACCTGGCGGGCGAGGTCGATCACCCGCGGCTCGTCGGGAAAACGCTGGCGCCAGAGTTCCAGGCTGGCCTCGGTCACCTGGGCGGTCTTGTGTTGCAGCAGCCAGCGATGGCCCAGGTCCTGTGCCACTTGAGCGCCGCAGGCGATGAACAGGATCGCCAGCAGCGCCCGCCATGGCGTACGCGTCGGGCTGCGCAGGGCGAAGGCGCCCTGGCGCAGGTCGATGGCCTGCCCGCTGCCCCGGGCCAATAGCGGCCAAGGTGTTTCCTCACTGCGTTGCAGGTTGTCGGGTAGCAGCGGGGCCAGCTCTTCGAGGGCCTGGTCGTCGAGCGCCAGGCGTTGCTGGCAGGCCCCGCCGATCAGCCAGCGCTCGTGGCAACGCAGGGCCAGCGCCTGGTTGTCCGGCAGGCAGTCGGCATCGACATGAATGCGCTCGGCCGTCAGGCCATGGCGGGCCAGCCGTTCCAATAGTTGTTCCAGCCACTGGCGTTGCAGGACGAACAGGCGGCAGTGCCGACGCGCTTGCAATGGCCCGCGGGCCAGGTGCAACTGCTCGGGGTCGTCCAGCAGCCGTTCTTCCAGCACCGAATGGATGGCTTGCTGCAGCCAGCGGCCACTGCGCGGCGGTACGTCGAAGCGGTGATGGCTGGCGATTTCGGCCGGCAGCAGCAGGGTCAGGCGCAGGCCGGCCAGCACCGCCGCCTGCTGCAGCGTACCGTGCAGCGGCTCGCCGTCGGTTTGCCACCAGGTGACGGGCGCGTCGTCGTCCGCATTCACTGTGGTGAGGTAAAGCCAGGCTTGCATGGGATTACTCCGGAAAACGGGAAGGGGCGGCGAGGGTGCGCTGCAGTACGCTGACCTGGCCGTCCGGCTCGATGCGCAGGCGGCTGATCAGGCGCAATTGGCGGTCGCCCAGTTCGACATCCAGCACCGCCTGGAAATACCGGCTGCTGACATCGAGCCCCTGGCTGTTGATCTCGTGCTGTTTCAGCGCGGGGGCGTCGAGAAACTCCTGCACCGTCTTGTAGCCTTCGGCGGGGCGTGCCTGCACCAGGGCGACGGCCTGGGCCAGGTCGAGCTTGCCCAGGCTGGCCAGTTGTTCGGCCGGGGCGGTGTTGAGGTTCAGGGCCCCAGGCGTGGTTCTGACCCAGGGCCGCAGGCGCTCCATGACCGCTGTGTCGACGGCCTCCAGGCGCATCAGTTCGCTGCTGTCGTTCCAGGCCAGCGGCTTGCCGTCGAAACCACGGACCGGTGGCAAGCGCGTGGGGTCGTGGGGCGGCAGGCCAAGCACCTGCAACAGACGTTGATAACGCAGGCGGCTGATCCGGTCGTTGGGCGTGCGCAGGGTGCCGAGGTTGAAGCGTGCGCTGAGGTCCTGCAGCTGGATGCGGATACGCCCGCCGTCGATGTCGAACACCGGTGTGTTTTGTGCCCAGCGCTGGCCCAGGTGCACGCGCTTGGGCTCCGGTTCATCGCGCCAGTCATCGCGCAGTTGGCCACGGGCCCAGGCTTCGCCACTGAGCGCCAGTTGCCACAGTTGCTGCTGCGACAGCTGGTTGGAACTGCCGATCAGGCTCAGGCGCTGGCGGGCCAGCATGTCGCTGACGATCAGGGTCGCCAGGGAGGTGATCAGCAGCACGCTGATCAGCGCGATGCCCCGTTGTCTACAGGCCTTAACCATGCTCCAGCCCCTTGAAGCCCGGCAGCAGGATCACCCGCCGCAGGCCGGGATAACCGGGGGCGTCGAGCTCCAGTTCGATGGCCTGGGGCAGGCTCAATGGCGCCTGGCCGACGGGCCAGTTGGAGTGGGCCTTACCCTGGTCGTCGATGTAGCGCAGGCGTTCGAGCCGGACACCATCGAGCAGCAATTGCTGCGCGGCAGTGCCGGACAGGTCGGGGCTGTCCATCGGGCTGCGGTATTCGCGCAGCCATTGGCCGTCGTTCCAGCGATAGGTGACCAGCAGCAGGTCATTGCGCGCCTGCTGCAAGGGATTGCTCCAGCCGCCGCGCACCAGCTGGATGCGCCCGGGCTCGCCGATCAGTGCCTGGCGCGCCGAACTGCCGTTGACCGGGTAGGCGATGGCCTGGGTCAGGTCACGCTCGAAGATACCCACCGCACGCTGCAGGCGCCGCAGTTGCAGTTCGTGCTGATGAATCCGCTGGTCGGTATGGATCATGCGTTCGAGCAACTGATAGCAAGCCAGGCCGAGCAGGCTGAACAGGGCCATGGCGATCAGCACTTCGAGCAGGGTGAAGCCCTGCTGCCGGCGTTTCATGGGCGGGCCTCCAGGTAGCCCGCCAGGCGCGCGCGTTGCCGCGGCATGGGCGCGTCGGTGGAGACTTCGAGCACGATCTTCAGCAGGCGCGGGTCGGGTGCCGCGGCGGTTTCGCTGGTCAGCAGCCAGTCGCGCCCGGCGAAGCGGATCGGTTCCTGGCGCTGGCTCTGGGGCTGGCGCATGCCGGCGCGCAGTTCGTTCAGGCGGTTGTCCGCCAGCCATTGCGCCAGGGTCCGCTCGCTGAGGCCACCGTTGTTGCCGATCAGGTGTTCGGTGGCGCTGTAGAGCGACAGCGACAGCACGGCGAAGATGGCCAGGGCGACCATCACTTCCAGCAGGGTGAAGCCCGCCTGTTCATTGCACCGGGGCAAGACGCACCTCCTCGACCCCGTCGCTGGACAGCGACAGCAGCGGCTGCTGGCGGTATTCCAGCAGCAGGCTGAAGGGCGAGATCTGGTCGTTGGCCAGTACCCAGAGTTGTGGTTCCTTGCCCTGCGGTCGTGGATCCTTCAGGTTCAGGCGCAGCTCGCCGGGCAGCCGGTGCTCCTTGAAGCGCTTGTCCGCCTGCCACTGGCCGCCGCGGTCGAGGCTCAGCACTGTGTAATGGTCCGGCTCCAGGCGCAGGCCGTGGTTAATGTTGTTCAACACTGCGTCTTCACGCAGCAGGCCAATGAGGTTCTGCAGGCGCTCGGCCTCGCGCCGGGCCTTCTGCCCGCCCGAGTCGCTCTGGACCAGCCCGACCATGCCGGCCAGCAAGCCGATGATCACCATGACCACCAGCAGCTCCAGCAGGGTGAAACCCGCCATTGGCTTGCGCACTTCAAGGCTCCCAGTTGCCGATGTCGGCATTGGTCCCGTCGCCGCCGTTGCGGCCGTCGGCACCGAAGGAGTACAGGTCGTAGGCCGAGCCTTCGCGACCCGGGGCGAGGAACTGGTAAGGGTTGCCCCAGGGATCCTTGGGCAGGCGCTTGAGGTAGCCGTCGGGGTTCCAGTTGAGGGCCGCCGGCAGGCCGGCCGGTTTTTTCACCAGGGCTTCCAGGCCCTGCTGGGTCGAGGGGTAGTGGTGGTTGTCGAGCTTGTAGATTTCCAGGGCCGTGGCCACCGCCTTGATGTCACTGCGGGCGGCGGTGACCTTGGCCTGGTCCGGACGGCTCATGATCTGCGGGACCACCAGGGCGGCCAGGACACCGAGAATCACCACGACCACCATGATCTCGATCAGGGTGAAGCCGCGTTGGCGGGAAGGGTTGCGCATGTTGTGTGCTCTTCAGGTGATGAGTTGGTTGAGGTTGAGAATGGGCATCAGGATCGCCAGGACGATGACCAGCACGCTGGCGCCCATGAACACCAGCATCGCCGGCTCGAACAGCCCGACCAGCATGGCGATGCCGTTGGACAGCTGGGTCTGCTGCTGGTGGGCGGCGCGTTCGAGCATGCTGTCCAGTTCCCCCGAGCGCTCGCCGCTGGCGATCATGTACAGCATCATCGGCGGGAAATCGCCGCTCTGTTCCAGGGCCCGGGTCAGTCCGCTACCTTCGCGCACGGCACGCGCCACGTCTTTCATACGAGTACGAATCTGCTGGTTGGCGACCACCTCGGCGGAAATCTCCAGGGCATCAACAAGCGGCACGCCGCTGCGCCCGAGAATCGCCAGGGTGCTGACAAAACGGGTGCTGTTGCTGGCCTGGATGACCCGTCCGATCACCGGCAAGCGCAGCTGGACCTGATGCCAGCGCATCGCCAGGGCGGGCTTGCGCAGGGCCACGCGCAGGCCGGTGGCGAGGCTGCCGAGTATCAGCAACAGGACCAGGCCGTAATCTCGGGCGAAGTCGCTGGTGGCGATCAGGCCGCGGGTCAGTACCGGCAGTTGCTGGCCACTGTCGATGAACACCTTGACCACATCCGGCACCACGAAACTGAGCAGAAAACCGACGATGCCGAAGGCCGCCAACAGCAGGATGCTCGGGTACAGCATGGCCAGTTGCAGCTGCTGGCGGGCGGCGTGGCGGGCCTCGGTGTAGTCGGCCAGTTGCATCAGCACCTGGGCCAGGTGGCCAGCGCGTTCGCCGGCGGCCACCGTGGCCCGGTACATCGAGGCGAAGGCGCGCGGGTATTCGCCCATGGCCCGCGCCAGGTCATGGCCTTCCAGCACTCGCGCACGGATCGCCAGCATCATGCTCTGCTGCGCGCGCTTGCTGCATTGTGCGGCGACGGCGGCCAGCACTTCTTCCAGTGGCAGTGAGGCCTGGACCAGGGTCGCCAGCTGGCGGGTCAGCAAGGCCAGTTGCGCCGGGCTGAGGCGCTGGCTGCTGGTCAGCGCGGCGCCGGAACGGTCCTTTTGCCCGCGGGCCGGCTTGACCTGCAGGGCGATCAGATTGCGTTCGCGCAGCAGCTGGCGGACCTGCCGCGCGCTGTCGGCTTCCTGCACGCCGCGGGTCTTGCGCCCGGCGTTGCACATCGCGAGGTATTCGTAGGCGGCCACGGTCAGTGCTCCCGGGTTACGCGTAGCAGTTCTTCGACACTGGTGACGCCTTGCAGCACCTTGTCCCGGCCGTCGGCGAACAGGCTGTGGGCATGCTGGCGCGCGTAGTGGGTCAAGGCGGCCTCGCCAGCCCCTTCATGGATCAGTTGGCGCAGCGGTTCGTCGAACAGCACCAGTTCGTAGATGCCCTGGCGGCCGCGATAGCCGCTGTGCTGGCAGGCCGGGCAGCCGACCGGGTGGTAGAGCACCGGCGCCTGTCGCGGGTCGAGGTTCAACTGCTGGCAGGCCGCGGCATCGGCGGGCGCGGCGCTCTTGCAATCGATGCAGAGCACCCGCACCAGGCGCTGGGCGACCACGCCGAGCAGCGAGGTGCAGAGCAGGAAGGGCTCGATGCCCATGTCCAGCAGGCGGGTGACGGCGCCGATGGCGCTGTTGGTGTGCAGGGTGGACAGCACCAGGTGGCCGGTGAGGGAAGCCTGCACGGCGATGTCGGCGGTTTCCCGGTCGCGGATCTCGCCGACCATGACCACGTCCGGGTCCTGGCGCAGGATGGCGCGCAGGCCACGGGCGAAGGTCATGTCGACCTTGGTGTTGACCTGGGTCTGGCCGATGCCGGCCAGGTGGTATTCCACTGGGTCTTCGATGGTCAGGATGTTGCGGGTCTGGTTGTTCAGGCTGCTGAGCCCGGCGTACAGCGTGGTGGTCTTGCCGGAACCGGTGGGGCCGGTGACCAGCAGGATGCCGTGGGGGCGCAGCAGGGCGTCTTCGAGCTTGCCGCGGATCGCCTCGGCCATGCCCAGCCGGCCCAGGTTCAGGCGCCCGGCCTGTTTGTCGAGCAGGCGCATCACCACCCGCTCGCCGTAGGCCGAAGGCAGGGTGGAGACCCGCACATCCACTTCATGGCCGCCGATGCGCAGGGCGATGCGGCCGTCCTGGGGGATACGCTTTTCAGCGATGTCGAGCTTGGACATGACCTTGATCCGCGACACCAGCAGGCCCGCCAGCTCCCGGCGCGGGCGCAGCACCTCACGCAGCAGGCCGTCGACCCGCAGGCGCACGGACAGGTGCTGCTCGAAGGTTTCCAGGTGGATATCCGACGCCTTGACCTTGACCGCCTCGCCGAGGATCGCGTTGATCAGGCGAATGATCGGTGCGTCGTCTTCCTGCTCCAGCAGGTCGGTGATCTGCGGCAGTTGCTCGGCCAGGCTGGCCAGGTCGTCCTGGCCGGCGATCTGGTCGCCCAGGCCTTCGGCCATCTGCATGGCGTCGTCGCGCCCGTCGCGATACTGCTCGGCCAGCCGCTCGGTGAAACCCTCGGCGTCGAGTATCCGATGGCCCTGCAACGGGCCATGGCAGCGGCGGATCTCGGCGAGGATTTCCACCGGCGTGTCGGCCCGGCAATAAAGCCGCAGGCCGCTCTCCAAGGGCTCCAGCAGGACCCCATGGCGCTTGGCGAAACCAAAGGGCAGGCGCGCGACCGGGCTCATCGGCGTGGCTCGTTGGCGCGCATATCGATGGTCGCCTCCTGCGGCGCGGCATCGAACAGTTGGCGCGAGTCGGCGGGCAAGGCCAGGCCGCTACGGCTGTCACCGTTGGCGCGCAACTTGCGCAGGTCGTTGTACTTGCGCTCGCTGACGTTGACGGCATCGGCGCTGCCCCGCACCAGGGTCGGCCGCAGGAACACCATCAGGTTGGTCTTTTCGGTGACGTCCTTGGTGCTGGTGAACAGCCGGCCGAGCCAGGGAATGCTGCCCAGCACCGGGACCTTGCTGACCTGGGTCTTGACGTTGTCCTTGATCAGGCCGCCGAGCACGATGATCTGGCCGTCGTCGGCGAGGATGGTGCTTTTCACCGAACGCTTGTTGGTGATCACGTCGCTGGTGGTGATGCCGGGCGGGGCGCTGGCCAATTCCGAGCTTTCCTGCTCGACCTTCAGGCGCAGGGTGTTGCCCTCGTTGATGTGCGGCGTCACCTTGAGGGTCACGCCGACGTCCTGGCGTTCCACGGTGGTGAAGGGGTTGCTGGCGCCGGCGGTGTCGGTGGTGTAGGAGCCGGTCTGGAACGGCACGTTCTGGCCGACGAGGATTTCCGCCGCTTCGTTGTCCAGGGTCAGCAGGCTCGGGGTGGACAGCAGGTTGTTCTTGGAGTCGCTGGACAGGGCGGTGACCAGCGCGCCGAAATTGCTCGTGCCGATGCCGATGATGGCGCCGTCCGGCAGGGTGATGTTCTTGTCCTTGCCCTGGCTCAGCAGGGTGCCGATCGACAGGCCGGTGCCGCTGAAATTGGTGCCGCCGGCGACGTTGCCGGCGCGCGCCGCCCATTGCACGCCGAGGGCTTCGTTGATGTCGCCGCTGACCTCGACAATGGCCGCTTCCACCAGCACCTGGGCCCGTGGCTGGTCCAGCTGGGTGATGACTTTATTGAGCATGCTCAGTTGCGCCGGGTCGGCCATCAGCACCAGGGCGTTCTGGCTTTCGTCGGCGCTCACCAGTATCGAGCTACCGCCGCCCTTGCCTTCGCCACCACCGCGGTTGCTGTCTTCCAGGCGCTTGCCGATGCCGTTGAGCAGCTTCGACAGCTGCTTGGCATCGCTGTGGTGCAGGCGCACCACCCGCGCGCTGTCGTTGGCATTGCTCGGCACGTCGATGGCCCTGACCAGATCGGCCATGCGCTGGCGGGCCTGGGCGGAGCCTGCGAGGATCACCCGGTTGCTGCGGGCGTCGCCCACGGCCTTGGCGTCGCTGGGGCCGTTGCCCGTCTGGCTGATGCTCTCGTTCAGGGTCCGAGCCACATCGCTGGCCCAGGCGTGCTTGAGGGCCACGGTACTGAACGAGCGGTTGCCGGCCTGGTCCAGTTCGCTGACCACCTGGCGGATGCGCTCGACGTTGCTGGCGCTGTCGGACACCACCAGGGCATTGGAGCTGGCCGAGGGCGCGACATAGGCATCGTCGCTCACCAGCGGGCGGACCACCCCGGAGATTTCCGCGGCGTTGGCGTTGCGCAGGTCCAGGACCTTGGTCACGAACTCATCGCCCGATTGCTCGCTGGATTTGGTCTTGGCTTCCGCCGCCGGCATGATCAGCACCCGGTCGCCCTGGTCCAGGGCGACGAAACCCTGGCTGCGCAGCACGCTGAGAAACAGCGAGTAAATACCTTCCTTGTCCAGGGCTTTGGACGATTGCACGCTGACCTTGCCTTGCAGCCGGGCATCGACCACCAGGGTCTTGCCGGTGATTTCCCCGACCTCGCTGGCCAGGTCGCGCAGTTCGGCGTCCTTCATGTTCAATGTCCACAGGCGCTGGGTGGTCAGGGCCGCGCTACTGGGCAGGGCATTCAGCAGGAGGCCGAGGCTGAGCACGGCGCCCGCGATCTTGGACAGTTTCATGGTGTGTTCTCTATCGCTCGCAGAAGGGCCGTGGCTTTTCGGTCGGCGACCTCCGGTGGGGTTGTCTGGGGGCTGAGCAGGCGCATCTGGCGCCCGGGCAGCAGCAGGTTCTGTTCACGGCCGTTGCGCAGCACCACCACCTGATCGGCGCTGACGCTCTTGAGCAGCGTGCCGTCGGGCAGGCGTTCGCCCGGGGAGTAGAAGGCCCGGCTGTCGGCGTACTGGATCAGGGCCCTGGATTGCTCGGGCTGGTTGCCCAGCAGGCTGGCGAGCAGGACCAGCGGCAGGCTGGCCTGCGCGCTGTCGAATTCGACCGGCACGGCGCCGAAGACCCTGGCGATGTTGTGATCGTCCAGGGGCGCGGGCAGCAGCTTTTCGGCGCTGGCACTCGGTACCGCAGCCGGCACCGGCTGGCCCGCCAGCACTTGCCGGTAGGTCCAGCTGTCGAGGCTCAACCAGGTCAGCCAGAGGCCGAGGGCGACCAGGCTGACGGGGAGCAGGTAGCGTTGGCCGGAGCCGCGCGGGCGCCATGGGAACATCGTCTTCATGGGCGTTTGGGCAGCATGCGTCTGAGCACGCCATGCCCGCGCAGTTGGTGGAGGATCACCGCGGCGATATGGCCGGCCACCAGCAGGGCCAGGGCCATGCAGCTGTAGTGGTGAATCTCTTCGAAAAAGGTGATGGCCGCCGGGTCCTGCAAGGGTTGCGGCAGCTGCAGGCCGAACAGATCGATCGGGCGCGACATCATCAGCACACCGCTGAACAGCACGGTACCGAGGGTGACCAGCAATGCGCCGTGCCCGGCATGCACCAGGCGGCGTTCGCCCGCGCTCTGATGGGCAGGGGCCGGCGGAGCGGGATGACGCACGAGGTAGAACAGCCGCAGGACGAACAGCGGCACCAGCAGGGTGGTCAGCGAGACGTTGATAAAGGCGATCGCCTGTTGGACCGAGCAGGGTGGCTGCAACAGCGCGCTGGCATAGCCGCTGATCGTGGCCCACAGGACAACGGCGGCGAACAGCCAGTGCAGCAGCCTGCGCGGTCTGGAGTAGTGAGGGTGATTCATGTCGATTCCCAAGGTCCGCAACGCGGTGCCGAGGCACCACGCTGCGGTTGGTCAGGTTATGGATTACTTGCGAATCCAGGCGTCCTTCCAGTTGCTGCCAACGCCAGGCTCGTACTGAGTGGCGCCAGCGTTCCACTGGATGCAGTAGCCGCTGTAAGGGAACGGCTTGCACTCATAGACATTGCCGTCCTTGGCCAAAACCTTGGTGCCGGCCTTGTAGCCGGTCAGGCCTTTGGGGAAGACGAAGTCGTAGTCGCCGCCGCCCACTTCTTCGGCTTTCAGGGTGATGCGCTGGCTTTGTTGCAGCTGCTCGCCTTTTTCCGGCTTGGCCACGACCACCACGTCATAGTCGCCTTCGCTGACGTTACGCAGCGCGATGGAGAAGTGCGGGGTGTTGTTGCCGGCTTCCGCCTGCTGGTGGGCGATGCTTTCGCCTTTGCCGTTGAACACGGTGGAGGCGATGGTGTACTTGCCGCCCTGGGCAATGGCATTGAAGTGCAGGTCGGTGGCGTTGTCCTTCAGGGGGTACTCGGCCTGCAGGCCGGAAAGCTTCAGCTCGCCAGGAATGCTCGGCTGCTCTTTCTGGATTTCCACGCGTACCACGTCGCTGTTGTTCTTGGCATACATGGTGTTCTTGCCGTAGTTGGGCACGACTTCATTATTGGCGTTGAGCTCGCCCATCATGTAGCCGGCATTGGCCTTGTTGACCTGCTGCGCCAACAGGTACGGCCAGGTGTTGGCCTGGGCCTGCTCAGTGGTCTCGATGCTCAGGCGGGTCTGGCGGTTCTGCTGTTCGCCGGCGTTGGTGAACACACGGGTGCTGACCTTGTCGCCGACACGCAGCTGTTCAGGCTGCACCGCGCCGAGGATCTTCCAGTCAGGAATCGGCGCGCCATCGTTGTCGATGTTGACGTCGATGGCCTGATAGAAGGTGGCGGCGGTGTCGGCGATTTTCCAGGTCGCCAGGATCACGTGGTAACCGCTGCGATCGGCAGGAATGTTGACCTTGTGCTTGGTCCTGCCACCGGCTGGCGGACGCGCGCCGTTCGCTTTTTCATCGAGCAGCGGGGTCATCTCGAAGGAGTCGCGGGTCAGCGGCTGGTTCGGGTTCCAGTCTTTCTTGGTGATATAGAACTGGTAGTAGGCGCTGGCGTGACCGGCGGAGTAGTACCAGGTGAATTCATTCATGCCCGGCTTGATTGTGGTTTTCTGCCAGCGGGTCGCCGTCTGCTCGTTGAGCTGGGAGAAGCTGGTGATGCCGCCCGCCGGGATGGTGCCGTTCGCCGGGCCGCATTTGGTGAAGTCGCCCGAGCAGTAATCCTTGGGGTAGTGATGCTGGACCGATGGCGAGTACTCGACACTTTGCGGTTCGTAAGTGACGGGGCCGCAATCGCGGTTGAGGTTGCCGCCGTTCGCGGAGCACATGAAGGCCCGGGACTTCGGACTTTCGATGTAACCGTGGGCGAAGGCTTGTTGGCTGGCCAGCGAAGCCAGGCCGAGGGTGATGGCCAGCGGCAGCTTGCGCATGGCGGTGGCGCGGTTGTTATGAAGCATCGAATCACCTTGATTTAAGTATATGAAGTGGACTTCCTTGAGGTCTTCGATGCCGGCCGCTGCATGACGCGGCCAGGGTTGCCCGTGGCTGGCAGTGCCCGGTAACGAAGGGCTCCTAGGATGCCGAGCAGGCTTGCGGGCTTGTATGAGACGAGTACGAAAGGCGCGAGGAGGGAGTGGAACAAGATGTTTCAGGGCGCCGGCCTGGGCGTCGCCCAGGGCCGGGATGCTGTGCGCAGGGTTGTCCGGAACAGGTCAGCCGTGGCGTTCGATATCGCGCAGCATGCGTTCGATGACGGCCAGCACGGCTTCACGTTGGTCATCCAGATTCTGCGCACCCTGGCGGGCCGCGAGTTGCAGGTCGAGGCAGGCCCGCATCAACGCTGGCGAATCGACGGTGCAGGCCAGCCCGCTGACCCGGTGGACCCACTGTTCGAGGAAGTCCGGTGTGTCGGGCAGAGGGGCGCTCAGCAGCTCGCGCTCCTGTTCCAGGTTGCGGCGCAGCTCCTGGAACAAGCGTCCCTTGAGCTGCGGATCGTTCTGGAAACCCTCCAGGTAGGCCAGGTCGAACGATGCGGCGGCTTCCTCGTCAGGCGCTGGGGCGAGGGGAGGCGTGAGGGGGGCTTTGAGGGATGCATTGGATAGCCCGCCGAGTATTTCCCGCAGGCGTTCGAGGACGATGGGCTTGACCATCAGGTCGTCCATGCCCGCCGCCTGGCAACGCTGCTTTTCATCGGCCAGGGCCCGGGCGGTGTAGCCGATGATCGGCAGCCTTGGCAGGCCGCGCGCCTGTTCCGCGGCGCGGACGTTGCGGGTGAGGGCGTAGCCGTCCATTTCCGGCATGTTGCAGTCGGTGATCAGCACATCGAAGTCGCCCTGTTCCCAGGCCTGCAGGGCCGCCTTGCCGCTACCGACGTAGGTGCCTCGATGGCCGAGCCTGAGCAGTTGTTGCTCGAGCACCAGGCCGTTGGTGGAGACGTCGTCGACGATCAGCACATGCAGCGCGGTGACCGCTACAGGGCCTTGAACGGCCTGCGGCGCTTCGTCCTCGACGACGGGTTGCCAGGGCAGGAGCAATTCGAAGCTGATCCGGCAACCCAGGCCTGGCGCACTGTCGAGCCGGATATTGCCGCCCATGAGTTCGACCAGCTGTTTGCAGATGCTCAGGCCCAGGCCGGAGCCGCCGTGCTGATGGGCAATCTCGGCATAGGCTTGCTGATAAGGCGCGAAGATCTGCGACTGGAGTTCTTCGGCGATACCGACACCGGTGTCGTTGACCTGGAATATCAGCCGGCTCTGGCGTGGGGCCGAGTCGAGTTCCCGGACCTTCAGTTCGACCTGGCCATGAGCGGTGAACTTCAAGGCGTTGGACAGCAGGTTATGGAGGATTTGCGTCAGGCGCATGGCGTCCACCGGATAGTGCCGCCGCGGGGCCAGGTTGTGTTCCAGCTTCAGCTCCAGGTGCTTTTCCCGGGCCTGGACGGCGAACAGTTCAAGGCAGCTTTCCAGTAACGGGGCGAGCGCGGTGGGGCTGGGCGCCAGTTCCATCTGGCCGGTCTCGGCCTTGTCCAGATCGAGAATGTTGCCGATCAGGTCGATCATCGATTGCGCCGACTGCTGGGCGATGCTCAGGTTCTGCGAGGGCGCGGACGAGCCGCTGGTTTCCAGCTCCAGCAGGCCGACCATGGCGTTCAGCGGGGTGCGCAGCTCATGGCTCATGGTCGCGAGGAACTGGCTTTTCGCCGCGCTGGCGTCGAGCGCCTGTTGCTGGGCTTCGAGCAGTTTATTTTCCAGGTGCTTGCGCACGCTGATATCGATCCAGCCCCCCAGCAGACCCTGCTGTTTACCGAGCGCGGTGTAGAAGGGCACCAGCCATTGGTAGATATGGTGGGTCTGGCCGCTGACCTCGATCACGCTGTCGAGGAACTGCGACTGGCGGTTATCCAGCAGCCGCTGGTGCTGTTCCTCCAGCTCCAGGGCCAGCGCGGGCGGGCTTATGCCTTGCTCCTGGGGCGTGGTGCCGCGGATCTCGTCCAGGGATTGGCCGAAGAACTGCTCATAGGCGTGGTTGCAGGTGCTCAGGCGCCCCTGCAGGTCGCGTACGTAAAGGGGAATGGGCAAGCCGTTGAGCAGGGCGAACTGGAAGGCCAGTTGGTCCTTGAGCTGGTTCTGCGCGGCGCGCCGTTTGCGGATCTGAATCCGCAGACGCCAGTTCCAATGCAAGGACAGCAACACCAGCACCAGGACCAGTGCAGCGGTCTGCCACACCCAGCTCGGCAGATAGTCCCAGAGCGAGCCCTTGGTCGCGGGCCGCGCCAGAACGCTGATACGGTCCTGGTTGCCGTCCGAGTTCTTCAACGAGTACAGGAGCTTGTTGAGGATGCTCAGGAGTTCGGGGTGCTTGGCCGAGACGGCGAACACCAGGGGGTCGGGCTGGGCCTGGAACTGCTTGCCGACGCGCAGCCCCGGATTAGTCATTTGCCGGGCATCGGCGGCGCTGTTCAGCATGGCGTCGACCATGCCCTGTTCCACCAATTGCACGGCCTGATCGTAATTGTCAGTAAGCACCAGTTCGATCGTCGGGTAGCGGCTCGCCAGCAGCGACTGCAGCGGGTGCCCGGCCTGGAGTGCCAGGCGCCTGCCGCCCAGGGCCGCCAATGAACTGGGGGAACTGGCGCCTTTGCGGGTAACGAAGGCCCAGTACTCGGTGCCGAAGCCATCGCTGAACAGCAGGCTTTTTTGCAGGGCCGGGGTCGCCGCCAGGGACAGGGCGATCTGGGCTTCGTCATTTTCCAGGCGGCGCTGGTCGATTTCCGGCGACTGGCTGTCGATGATGTTCAGTTGCAGCTGATAGTCGTCGGCCAGGCTGCGCAGCACATTGAATGCCAGCCCGGCCCATTGGCCATCGGCCTTGCGGTACAGGTAATTGGGGATTTGGCGGGCAATCAGGTTCAGCGACGGAAGGCGCTTGAGCCAGCTGTCTTCCGCGCTGTTGAGGGCGAAGGAGTCGGTCGGCGCGAACAGCCAGGGCGAGCGTTCCCAGTGCTGCAATATCTCTTGTTTGCGCTCCCGGGTAACCGTCTTCAGCGAGGCGTTGATCAGGGTGACCAGATTCTCTTCATGCCCCCGTGCGGCGAAGCTGAAGCCCATGGCCGGCAGGTCGGCGACGTATTTGTTCTGCAGCTTGAGGTTGGCCAGGCTGCGCATGTAGAAATTGCTGCGCAGTTGATCGCCGATCAGCGCGTCGGCCTCGCCGTCGGCCAGGCGTTGCAGGCCTTCGACAATGCTTTTGATCACGATCAGTTCGGCCTTGGGGTAGGCCTTGGCGACCGTTTCGGCCTGTACATAGTAGGCCGGGACCAGCACGCGTTTGCCCTCCAGGTCCGGGGGCAGGTCCTTGTCGGCGATGCGGCCGACGATGATCGGCTCGTTGTCCAGGTAGGGCATGCTGTAGATGAACCCGGGTTGCTTCCTTTCGTACTCGGTGGCGCGGGGCATCAGGTCGATGTCCCCGGTGGTCAGCGCGGCGATGGCGGTGTCCACCGTAGGGTAGGGCACGCGCTGGATCGGCAGTTCGAGAAACTGGCTGATGTGTTCCAGGTAGTCGTTGGTGATCTGGTTGAGGACAACGTTGCCGCGAGGCTCGGGTCGCTCGTTGGAGGCGCTCACTTCGGCGACCCGTAGCGGGCGCGGGGGCAGTGTCTGACGCAGGGCCATCAGCGTGGCCAGGGACAGCGGCGCAGGCTCAGGTTCGGTGGCGCCCAGGGAAGCAACGCTGGTCAGCATGAGCGTGATCCAGAGGGTCAGACGCGACAGGCCCGCTAGAGGGTTAGGCATAGTCTCAGGCCAGCCCGACTTCCTGGATGTACAGGTACAGGCTGGCATTGTTATCCAGCCCCAGTTTGCGCATGGCGCTGCTTTTCTGGCTACTGATGGTCTGTTTGGAACGGTTGAGGTGCAGGGCTATTTCATTGACCGAAAGCCCGGCGCCGTACAGGCGCAAGACCTCGACTTCGCGAGGGGACAGTTGCTCGACCTCGGTCACGGGTTGGCCGGGGTTGAGCAGATGCCGGATGGAGGGGGATATGAAGGGCTTGGCCTGGCTGGCGCGAACCGCCATCTGCAGGTCGCCTTGTACCCCGCGCTTGCTGATCAGCCCCTGGACGCCCAGCTTGAGGATCGAGGCCAGCAGCGCCGGGTTGTTGAGCATGGTCACCACTATGACCGCAATGGCCGGATAACGACGGCGCAAGTGTTCGATCAGGCGGATGCCGTCGGCCTGTTGGCTGTGGGGCATCATCAGGTCGGTGATGACCAGGTCACAGGGCTGCTCGGCCAACAGCTGGAAAAGCCCTTCGACATCCTGGGCCTCGCCGACGATCTGCAGCGTGCTGTCATCACTGAGCGACGCCCGAATGCCGATCAGTGTCAGCAGGTGATCGTCGACGACTATTACTTTCCTTTGCATCTGTGGCGGGGCCCTGTCCGTGCGTAGCGTGAGCGAGTGCATAGAGTTAAGCAGAACGCATGCAAGTATCTGCCTGTGTCAGAGGGATGCAGGGTACTCCTGTCGCGTGGCGCGATGAAGTGTCCGTGGCTTTCAGCGGCAGAGTTACCCAAGCCTTCGGTTTTCTATTGAGAAGATGGTGGATCTGGTTTGCGATTTGACGCTTGTCAGGGCTTGGCCTGCAAGAGTGTTATCGAGCGATCCGGAGTTGTCGCTGCGTGATGACGGCAGCCAACCCCTACCCACATAGAGATCGTCCTCGGCTATGTGGGGGGCGATTTAGGACTTTTCCTTTCTGAAATTAGGAATATAGGAATTGCCTTATTGAGAGGGCTGCATTTTCTTTCGGAAAATAGCGACCGCGTTGGGTCTTGTCATCAGACGGGACAAAGCCCTTCTGTTTGGATAAAGAAGCCCGGCCACAAGGGTTGTTGCCCTGGCGATCGATGCAAATTCCCTCTAGATGGTACTGATGACTTTCATATGAAACGCAGCATTTTTATCCCGGTGTTTATTCTGTTTTTTATCTTCTCTGCATTACTACCGAGTCATGTGTTTGCCGCTGGATGGTTCAGTCCACGAACATCCAGTATTTCACTGCCTGCAAACATCGTTGTTCCAGGAAACGCCGACGTCGGGGCGGTGCTGTGGACCTCTACTCGAGAAGAGTCAAAACTGCTGGACGGGACGTTCGCCGAAAACTCTACAATTTGGGGCTCAGTGAGTAATGGAACACTGGCTCCAGGATTTACCGATGTCTACGAGACCAATATTCCTGGCTTGGGCGTCAGGTGGTGGGCTATATGGCGGGCCCGAAATTTTCCCAGTGGGGTCACCACCCCGATCACCAGCCCAGGGACTCACAACGCCGGTGCAACCGGTTGGCAGCTCAATGATTCTCATATGCAAACCATCTGGATAGAGCTGATAAAGACAGGCCCGATTCAGAGCGGGAAGTTATCGGTTGGGACTCTGGTGACAAGCAAATTCAACTGTGCGCAGGGCGGCTGCAGGGACTGGCAGGTTACGGTGGCCGGTCAAAGCAGTATCTCGGCCGGACCAACTTGTAGCGTTTCCACACCGGCAATTCCGGTATCGATGGGCAACATTGCAACCACGACTTTTACGGGCATGGGCGCTACATCTCCTCCCCGCCCTTTTACCATCACCTTGGCTTGCTCGGGGGGAGAGCCGGGTACTACGATCAGTTCCTATGTCACGCTGACGGACGTGTCTCGCCCAGACAATACCTCCACCACGTTGTCGCTCACTTCTGCGTCGACCGCATCCGGGCTAGGTATTCATATTCTCAAAGAGGATGTCGTGCTCGGTTATGGGCCTGACTCCAGTTCTGCAGGGAATATCAATCAATGGAGGGCGGGCACAATCGCGCAAGGCGTGTCGGTGTTTCAGATTCCACTCAGTGCGCGCTATGTGCAGATTGCGCCAAACGTATCGCCTGGCAGTGCAAACGGATTGGCGACTTTCACGCTGAGTTATCAGTGAGCTAAGGCGTGCAGAGAACCGTGAAGAGTTATTTTCAAGGCTGAAGGATTGGACCAGAAGAACAATCAGGCCTGTGCGGGAGCTTGGGAGGGGGAATCGAGGGAGGTTTACTGACTTGATCTTGAACCGGGATACCCCAGTTTTTTGTGGCTGAAAACAATAGGGCCCCATGCGGGGCCCTATTGTTTTCAGCAACTTCTTATTTAAAGAGATCTATTGTCAGTGGCGTTCTAATGGCGCCACTGAGCTTCGGCAAAAACGCGTCAGACGTTGAAGCGGAAGTGCATCACGTCGCCATCCTTGACGATGTATTCCTTGCCTTCCAGGCGCCATTTGCCGGCTTCCTTGGCACCGGCTTCACCCTTGAACTGGATGAAGTCGTTGTAGGCGATCACTTCGGCGCGGATAAAACCTTTCTCGAAGTCGGTGTGGATCACAGCGGCGGCCTGTGGGGCGGTGGCACCCACACGGACGGTCCAAGCGCGAACTTCTTTGACGCCGGCGGTGAAGTAGGTCTGCAGGTGCAGCATTTCGTAACCGGCGCGGATCACGCGGTTCAGGCCTGGTTCTTCGAGACCCAGGGCTTCGAGGAACATGTCTTTCTCTTCGCCGTCTTCAAGTTCGGCGATTTCCGCTTCGATCTTGTTGCAGACCGGCACGACCACGGCGCCTTCTTCTTCGGCGATGGCCTTGACCACGTCAAGGTGCGGGTTGTTTTCGAAACCGTCTTCGGCAACGTTGGCGATGTACATGACCGGCTTGGTGGTCAGCAGGTGGAAGCCTTTGATCACCGCTTTTTCGTCGGTGCTCATGTTCTTCATCAGGCTGCGCGCTGGCTTGCCTTCGGTGAAGTGAGCGATCAGTTGCTCGAGCAGGGCTTTCTGCGCCACGGCGTCCTTGTCACCGCCCTTGGCGTTGCGTGCGACTTTCTGCAGTTGTTTTTCGCAGCTGTCGAGGTCGGCGAAGATCAGTTCCAGGTCGATGATCTCGATGTCGCGTTTCGGGTCGACGCTGTTGGACACGTGGATCACGTTATCGTCTTCGAAGCAGCGGACCACGTGGGCGATGGCATCGGTTTCGCGGATGTTGGCCAGGAACTTGTTACCCAGGCCTTCACCTTTCGAGGCGCCCGCCACCAGGCCGGCGATGTCGACGAATTCCATGGTGGTCGGCAGCACGCGCTCAGGCACCACGATGGCGGCCAGGGCATCCAGGCGCGGATCCGGCATCGGCACGATGCCGCTGTTCGGCTCGATGGTGCAGAAGGGGAAGTTCTCGGCCGCGATACCGGATTTGGTCAGGGCGTTGAACAGGGTGGACTTGCCGACGTTAGGCAGGCCGACGATGCCGCAGTTGAATCCCATGGTGTTTCCCCTCGGATAAGAGTCAGGCCTTCTGGCTGTGCAGGTTTTTCATCGCACGGTTCCATTCACCGGCGAAGATATCCGGCAGCACGCCGAGGGCAAAATCGATGCTGGCATCGAGCTTTTCCTGTTCGGCGCGTGGCGCGCGACCCAGGACAAAGTTCGAGACCATGCTGGCGACGCCTGGGTGGCCGATGCCAAGCCGCAAGCGGTGAAAGGTGTTCTGGTTGCCCAGTTGCGCGATGATGTCGCGCAACCCGTTGTGCCCGCCATGCCCGCCGCCCTGTTTGAGCTTGGCGACGCCGGGTGGCAGGTCGAGCTCGTCATGCGCCACCAGGATTTCTTCGGGCTTGATGCGGAAGAAACCGGCCAATGCCGCCACGGCCTGGCCGCTGCGGTTCATGTAGGTGGTGGGTATCAGCAGACGAATGTCCTGACCCTGGTGCGAAAAGCGCCCGGTCAGGCCGAAATATTTGCGATCGGCCACAAGGTTGACGCCTTGTTTCTCGGCGATGCGCTCAACAAAAAGGGCCCCTGCGTTATGCCGGGTCTGTTCGTATTCGGTGCCTGGATTACCCAGGCCAACGATCAGTTTGATGGCAGTCACGATAGGGGCCCTTCCTTGGAGTTGTGGATAACATCGCCGCGACTGGAGTGTGCGGCGAAAGTGGACGACAAGTGCTCATTTACCATTATGTAAACTCCGCGTTCCCGCCCGCTTTCTCGCTACGTTCCAGTCCGCGATGTTTCCGGTAACTCCGGCAAGCAGAGTGAATTACTCTGCAGCGCCTTCTGCAGCTTCTGGAGCAACACGTGGAGCGTGAACGTTGGCAACAGCCAGGTCGTTACCGTGAGCCAGAGCAACGAACTCAACGCCTTTAGGGGCCTTGATGTTCGACAGGTGAACGATGGTGCCGATTTCAGCGTCAGCCAGGTCGACTTCGATGAACTCAGGCAGGTCTTTCGGCAGGCAGGACACTTCGATTTCAGCAACAACGTGCGAAATCTCGCCGCCTTTCTTGACCGGAGCAGCTTCGTTGATGAAGTGCACTGGAACGATAGCGGTCAGTTTCTGACCAGCAACAACGCGTACGAAGTCAGCGTGCATCACGTGGCCTTTGGCCGGGTGACGTTGCAGCGCCTTGATCACGACGTTTTGCTTGGTGCCGCCAACGTTCAGCTCGATGATGTGGCTGTAAGCCGCTTCGTTTTCGAGCAGTTTGGCAACTTCTTTGGCCAGCATGCTGATGGATTCAGGGGCTTTGTCGCCACCGTAAACTACAGCTGGAACCAGGCTTGCGAGACGACGCAGGCGGCGGCTCGCACCTTTCCCCAGGTCGGAACGCAGTTCAGCATTCAGAGTAAAATCGTTCATGTTGTATCTCCAAAATAACCACACTCGCCCCAGCGTTTGCGACCAGCGCTAAAGGCGATATGGGCAAAAAAGCCCCGCCCCAACAGGAATGCTGGGGCGGGGCGCTTTTCGTCATCGAGATGTAAGGCTAGGGCAGGGCCTTAGCGGAACATCGCGCTGATCGATTCTTCGTTGCTGATACGGCGAACCGCTTCGGCAACAACCGGGGCGATATCCAGTTGACGGATACGCGCACAGGCTTGTGCTGCAGCGGACAGCGGGATGGTGTTGGTCACCACCAGCTCGTCCAGCACGGAATTTTCAATGTTCTCGATTGCTCGACCCGACAGCACAGGGTGTGTGCAGTAGGCAAAGACCTTGGCAGCGCCATGCTCTTTCAGGGCCTTGGCCGCGTGGCACAGGGTGCCGGCGGTATCGACCATGTCGTCAACCAGGATGCAGGTACGGCCTTCAACGTCACCGATGATATGCATCACTTCAGAGTGATTGGCTTTCTCACGGCGCTTGTCGATGATCCCGAGATCCACGCCCAGGGATTTGGCAACGGCACGTGCACGCACGACGCCACCAATGTCCGGGGAGACGATCATCAGGTTTTCGAAACGTTGGTCTTCGATGTCATCCACCAGAACCGGGGAGCCGTAGATGTTATCTACCGGAATATCGAAGAAGCCCTGAATCTGGTCAGCATGCAGATCAACCGTGAGAACACGGTCGATGCCGACTACGGTAAGCATGTCAGCCACGACTTTCGCGCTGATAGCCACACGTGCGGAACGCGGACGGCGATCCTGACGGGCATAACCAAAGTAAGGAATTACAGCAGTGATTCGAGTCGCTGAGGAGCGGCGGAAGGCATCAGCCATCACGACGAGTTCCATCAGGTTATCGTTGGTCGGAGCGCAAGTCGGCTGAATAATGAAGACGTCCTTACCGCGGACATTTTCATTGATCTCAGCGGTAATTTCGCCGTCGGAAAACTTACCGACAGAGATGTCACCGAGAGGGATATGCAGCTGACGTACGACACGCCGAGCCAGATCGGGGTTAGCGTTCCCCGTAAAGACCATCATCTTGGACACGCGCAGTACCTGAAGGCTGAGGGTATACCTGGATGAGTATAAGGAAAATGGCAGGGGCGGCTGGATTCGAACCAACGCATGGCAGGATCAAAACCTGCTGCCTTACCGCTTGGCGACGCCCCTGTATCTGTTGCATCAAGTGCCTGGCACTTGGTTCCTTTTAGAGCAGACTTTGCAGCTTGCGATGCAACATCGAAACGTTGCTTCCTTTCGCTACAAACCCTGTAAGGGTCTCTGTAAGAAGGGCCGAGACTTTATCAGCTTCAGCTTTGCTTGGGAAGCCCCCAAACACACAACTTCCAGTTCCGGTCAGTTTTGCTTCGGTAAATTTACCTAACAAATTCAATGCGTTACGTACATCTGGATAACGCCTTGCAACCACCGGCAAGCAGTCATTTCTGCTGTTTCCCTTGGGAACGGGGCGCACTTTAATGGGCGGAGTGTCACGTGTCAACAGCGGATCTGAAAAAATTTCTGCTGTACTTACAGAGACTTGCGGCACCAGTACGAGATACCAAGGCTCCTCGGGGTCTACCGGGGTGAGTTTTTCTCCCACGCCCTCGGCGAAAGCCGCATGCCCGCGCACGAAAACCGGCACGTCGGCGCCCAGGGAAAGGCCCAGCGTGGCCAGGCGATCTTCGTCCCAGCCCAGTTGCCAGAGATGATTCAGGCCCAGCAGGGTGGTCGCCGCATTGGAGCTGCCGCCACCGATGCCGCCCCCCATGGGCAGGACTTTCTCGATCCAGATATCGATACCCAGTGGGCAAGCGGACTGTTCCTGAAGCTGTTTGGCCGCCCGCACGATCAGATTGCTGTCGTGGGGCACGCCGGCGAATTCCGTATGCAGGCGAATGACGCCGTCATCGCGCACGGCGAAGGTGATTTCATCGCCGTAATCGAGAAACTGAAAGATCGTCTGCAGCTCGTGATAACCGTCTTCACGGCGCCCGAGGATGTGCAGCATCAGATTGAGTTTTGCCGGGGAGGGCAGGGTCAGTCGTGGTGCGTTCATGCTTACTGCCCCAGCTTGCGTGGTTGCCATTCCTTGATCACCAGCGTGACGTCAAGGTCGCGGCCATGCAGCTTGATCCGCTCGGGCAGCCAGTAACCGCTCTGTTGTGCATAACTCAGGTACTCGACCTGCCAGTCGTCCTGTTCGAGATTGGACAAACGGCTGTCGCCATCCAGGGTCAGGCGGCTCTTGCTGTCGGGGGCGGGCAGTCCGCGAACCCACCAGGCCAGATGGGAGACAGGCAGCTTCCAGCCCAGCTGTTCTTCGAGCAGGGCTTCCGGGGTTGGCGCTTCGTAACGTCCCTGGTTGGCGACTTCCAGCGCGACCTGGCCGGGACGGCCGGTCAGGCGGGCGGCACCACGACCCAGCGGGCCGGACAGGCGGATATCGTAGTAGTCCTGGCGTTGCAGCCAGAACAGCGTGCCGCTGCCCGAATCCTTGGGCGCACGAATGCCGATCTTGCCGTTGATCTGCCAGCCGTCGAGGCCGGTCAACTGCTGCTTATGTTCGCGCCATAACGCGGGGCTGCCATGACCCTCGACGGATTCACGGGTACCGAAACCCGAACAGCCGGCGAGCAGAGCGATAAAGCTGAAAACGATAAGGTGGCGCAAAAACATAGTCTTAAAGGGTCTCTGATCCGGTCAGGCGCTTGATGGTGCTGCGCAGGATTGGGCTGTCGGGCTGATCCTTGAGGAACTTGCTCCAGATCTGCCTGGCTTCGCGTTGCTTGCCATTGGCCCAGAGCACTTCGCCCAGGTGCGCGGCGACTTCCTGGTCGGGGAAGCGTTCCAGCGCCTGGCGCAGCAGGCGTTCGGCCTCCGCGAGGTTGCCCAGGCGATAGTTCACCCAGCCCAGGCTATCGAGCACCGCCGGATCGTCCGGGGTCAGCTGATGGGCCTGTTCGATCAGGGCCTTGGCTTCGGCGTAGCGGGTCGTGCGATCCGACAGGGTGTAGCCGAGGGCGTTCAAGGCCATGGCGTTGTCCGGCTCGCGCTTGATGATCAGGCGCAGGTCCTTTTCCATCTGGGCCAGGTCGTTGCGCTTCTCGGCCTGCATCGCACGGGTGTAGAGCAGGTTTACGTCGTCCGGGTATTGCTGCAGGGCTTGCTGGAGAATCTTCCAGGCCTTGTCGCCCTGTTTGTTGGCGGACAGGGTTTCGGCTTCGATCAGGTACAGCTGGATGGCGTAGTCCGGTTGGGTGTCGCGGGCCGCGGCCAGGCGTTTTTCGGCTTCGGCGGTACGGCCGTTGTTCATCAGGATATCGGCCTGACGCAATTGTGCCGGCAGGTAGTCGTTGCCTGGGCCGACCTGGCCGTATTCCACCAGCGCGCCCTGTGGATCATTGAGTTCTTCGGCGATGCGGCCAAGGTTCAGGTGCGCCGAATCGACATGGCTTTCCCGGGCGATCAGGTCTTCCAGGTAACCCTTGGCTTCTGCCCAGTCCTTGGCTTCCAGGCAGACCAGTGCCAGGGAGTAACGCAGCTCGTCGTCTTCCGGATACTGCTGGACCAGGCTGGAGAACTGGGCCTTGGCATCGTCCATGCGATCCTGTTCGACCAGCATGCGCGCGTAAGTCAGGCGCAGGCGCTTGTCGTCCGGGTACTTGCGAATGCTTTTTTCCAGCAGCGGCAGGGCTTCGTCGGCGCGGCTGAGGCTCTGCAGCAGGCGGGCGCGCAGGAGGATCGGCGCGATTTCGCCTTCTTCCGGCGGGTTCTGCTCGAGCAGCTTCAGGGCTTCGCGGGTGTCGCCGTCCTGTTGCAGCAGCAACGCCTTGCCGAAGACCAGTTGGCCGTTGTTCGGGTGTTTTTGCAGCAGGCGGTCGAAACTCTTCATCAGACCGTTGCGGGTGTCCTGGTCGGTGTCGGCGGCCGACAGCGCGAGGAAATCGAAGTGGGTGTCGCCCTTGCCCTGCAGGACTTTCTCCATATAGACCATGGATTCGTCGTAACGCCCGGTGCGGGCCAGCTGGATGGCGGCGGCACGCTGAGCTTCCAGGTCGTCCGGGGCGTTTTTCGCCCAGATCAGCGCCGTGTCCAGCGCGGCCTGGTCGGCGCCCAGGTATTCGGCGATGCGGAACGCCCGCTCGGAGATGCCCGGGTCCTGGGTGTTGATGGCCTGGGTGACATAGTTGTCCAGGGCAATGTCGAAACGATTGCGTTGGCCAGCCAGTTCCGCGCTCAGCAGGCTGAAGATCGTGTCTTCGCTGAACGAGGAGTAAACCTTGGGCTTTTCAGGAGCCGGTGTGCTGTCTTCGACCGGCGGCGTACCGTCCGGTGAAACGGGTGCCAAGGCCTGGCAGCCGCTGAGGAAGACAAAAGCGAGGAGCAACGCGGAAGATCTATTCATATAGGAAGAGGACGACTAACCTGCGGTCGGATCATCATGACACAAGCCTTCGGCCAAACATAACCGAGACTCAGCGGATGCCTTACAGAGGCAGTCTATTGGGACAATAGTCGGCAGTGGTTGTTCTGAATCTTTCGAAGTAGGACAATTGTCGGCTTCTCGACATCATCAGCGACCTTGAATGGCCTTCCTCGCACTCGGTATTAACCACAAGACTGCTTCAGTAGACGTCCGCGAGCGCGTGGCCTTTACCCCTGAGCAGTTGGTTGAGGCCTTGCAGCAGCTCTGCCGCCTCACCGACAGCCGCGAAGCTGCGATCCTCTCCACCTGCAATCGCAGTGAACTCTATATAGAACAGGATCACCTTTCGGCGGATGTCGTGCTGCGCTGGCTGGCCGAGTACCACCATCTGAGCCTCGAAGACCTGCGCGCCAGTGCCTATGTGCACGAAGACGATGCGGCCGTTCGTCACATGATGCGTGTCGCCTCGGGGCTGGATTCGCTGGTGCTGGGCGAACCGCAGATCCTCGGGCAGATGAAATCCGCCTACGCTGTGGCGCGTGAGGCCGGAACCATTGGTCCGCTGCTGGGGCGGCTGTTCCAGGCCACCTTCAGTGCCGCCAAACAGGTGCGCACCGATACCGCCATCGGCGAAAACCCGGTTTCCGTGGCCTTTGCCGCGGTGAGCCTGGCGAAACAGATTTTCAGCGATCTGCAGCGCAGCCAGGCGCTGCTGATCGGCGCCGGCGAGACCATCACCCTGGTCGCCCGCCACCTGCATGACCTGGGGGTCAAGCGCATCGTGGTCGCCAACCGCACCCTGGAGCGCGCCAGCACCCTGGCCGAACAGTTTGGAGCCCATGCCGTGCTGTTGTCGGATATCCCTCAGGAGCTAGTGCACAGCGACATCGTCATCAGTTCCACCGCCAGCCAGTTGCCGATCCTGGGCAAGGGCGCGGTGGAAAGCGCGCTGAAGCTGCGCAAGCACAAGCCGATCTTTATGGTGGATATCGCCGTTCCCCGGGATATTGAGCCGGAAGTCGGCGAGTTGGACGACGTTTACCTCTATACCGTCGACGATCTCCACGAAGTGGTCGCCGAAAACCTCAAGAGCCGTCAAGGCGCGGCGCAGGCGGCGGAAGAGCTGGTGAACATCGGCGCCGAGGACTTCATGGCGCGCCTGCGCGAGCTGGCTGCGGTGGATGTGCTCAAGGCGTATCGTCAGCAGAGCGAGCGCCTGCGCGACGAAGAACTGCAAAAGGCCCAGCGCATGCTGGCCAACGGCAGCAGCGCCGAAGACGTCCTGATGCAACTGGCTCGCGGCCTGACCAACAAATTGCTGCATGCGCCCAGCGTCCAGTTGAAAAAACTGACCGCTGAAGGCCGCCTGGATGCGCTGGCCATGGCCCAGGAACTCTTTGCCCTCGGTGAGGGCGCTTCGGACTCTTCGGATAAAAAACCGCAATGAAAGCGTCACTGCTCAATAAGCTGGATGTCCTCCAGGACCGTTTCGAGGAACTGACCGCGTTGCTTGGCGACGGCGAAGTCATTTCCGATCAGGCCAAGTTCCGCGCCTATTCCAAGGAGTACGCCGAAGTCGAGCCGATCGTCGAGACCTATAAACAGGTGCTCAAGGTCCAGGCCGATCTCGAGGGCGCCCAGGCGCTGCTCAAGGACAGCGATCCGGACATGCGCGAAATGGCGGTGGAAGAAGTCCGCGAGGCCAAGGAGCAACTGGTCGAGCTGGAAAGCACCCTGCAACGCATGCTGTTGCCCAAGGACCCCAACGACGGGCGCAACGTGTTCCTGGAAATCCGCGCCGGCACCGGTGGCGACGAGGCGGCGATCTTCTCCGGCGACCTGTTCCGCATGTATTCGCGTTATGCCGAGCGGCGTGGCTGGCGGCTGGAGATCCTCTCGGAAAACGAGGGCGAGCACGGCGGCTATAAAGAAGTCATCGCCCGGGTCGAAGGCGAGAACGTCTACGGCAAGCTGAAATTCGAATCCGGCGCCCACCGCGTACAGCGGGTGCCGGCCACTGAATCCCAGGGGCGCATCCATACCTCGGCCTGCACCGTGGCGGTATTGCCCGAGCCGGACGAGCAGGAAGCCATCGAGATCAACCCGGCGGACCTGCGGATCGACACCTACCGCTCCTCCGGTGCCGGTGGCCAGCACGTCAACAAGACCGACTCGGCGATCCGCATCACCCACATCCCGTCGGGAATCGTGGTCGAGTGCCAGGAAGAGCGTTCCCAGCACAAGAACCGGGCGCGGGCCATGTCCTGGCTGTCGGCCAAGCTCAACGACCAGCAGACCAGCGCCGCGGCTAATGCGATTGCCAGCGAACGCAAGCTGCTGGTGGGTTCGGGCGACCGCTCCGAGCGTATCCGCACCTACAACTTTCCCCAGGGCCGGGTGACCGATCACCGCGTCAACCTGACCCTCTATTCCCTCGATGAAATCCTCGCCGGTGGCGTCGAGGCCGTGATCGAACCGCTTCTGGCCGAATACCAGGCCGATCAACTTGCGGCACTGGGCGAGTAAACATAAATGACCATCATCGCCAGCCTGCTGCGCGCCGCCCAATTGCCCGATTCGCCCACGGCCCGTCTGGATGCCGAGTTGCTGCTGGCCGCCGCCCTGGGCAAGCCGCGCAGCTTCCTGCACACCTGGCCCGAGCGGATCGTGCCCAGCGAAGCGGCATTGACCTTCGCCAGTTACCTGCAGCGGCGCCGCTCCGGCGAGCCGGTGGCCTATATCCTTGGCCAGCAGGGGTTCTGGAAGCTCGACCTGGAAGTGGCGCCCCACACCCTGATTCCGCGCCCTGACACCGAGTTGCTGGTGGAAGCGGCGCTGGAGCTGCTGGCCGCCACGCCGGCCAAGGTGCTCGACCTGGGCACCGGCAGCGGTGCCATCGCCCTGGCCCTGGCCAGCGAGCGCCCGGCGTGGCGGGTCACCGCGGTCGACCGGGTGCTGGAAGCCGTGGCCCTGGCCGAACGCAACCGCCAGCGCCTGCAACTGGACAATGTCAGGGTGCTGAGCAGCCATTGGTTCAGCGCCCTGCAAGGCGAGCGTTATCAGCTGATCATCAGCAATCCGCCCTATATTGCCGACGCCGACCCGCATCTGGCGGCCGGCGATGTGCGCTTCGAGCCGGAGAGCGCCCTGGTCGCGGGCAAGGACGGGCTGGACGATCTGCGCCTGATCATTGCCCAGGCGCCAGGTCACCTCGAAGCCGGCGGCTGGTTGATGCTGGAGCATGGCTATGATCAAGCGCCGGCTGTACGCGGCCTGTTACTCAGCCAAGGGTTTGCCGAGGTCCACAGCCGTGTCGACCTGGGTGGTCATGAACGCATCAGCTTAGGAAGCCTGCCGTGCTGAACGATCAGGAGTTGTTGCGCTACAGCCGGCAGATTCTGTTGCAGCACGTCGACATCGATGGCCAGTTGCGACTCAAGGCCAGCCGCGTATTGATCGTCGGCCTCGGCGGCCTGGGCGCTCCGGTGGCCTTGTACCTGGCCGCCGCGGGTGTCGGCGAGCTGCACCTGGCCGACTTCGATACGGTCGACCTGACCAACCTGCAACGCCAGATCATCCATGACACCGACAGCGTCGGCCTGAGCAAGGTCGATTCGGCGATGCGTCGCTTGTCCGCGATCAATCCCGAAATCCAGCTGGTGCCCCATCGCGCCGCGCTGGATGCCGACTCCCTGGCGGCCGCGGTCACGGCGGTGGACCTGGTGCTCGATTGCACC
This sequence comes from Pseudomonas chlororaphis subsp. piscium, assembly GCF_003850345.1. NCBI lineage: Bacteria > Pseudomonadati > Pseudomonadota > Gammaproteobacteria > Pseudomonadales > Pseudomonadaceae > Pseudomonas > Pseudomonas chlororaphis. The sequence continues at coordinate 5,902,924 of NZ_CP027707.1, read as the reverse complement.
GACAACTTCTCCACTCGCGAGGCGGTGAATGCCGCTTGTGTCGCCGTCGGTAAGCCGCTGGTCAGTGGCGCTGCGATTCGCCTGGAAGGGCAGTTGTCGGTGTTCGACCCACGCCGCCCCGAGAGCCCGTGCTACCACTGTTTATATGGGCACGGCAGCGAAGCCGAACTGACCTGCAGCGAAGCCGGTGTGGTCGGGCCGCTAGTAGGGTTGGTGGGCAGCCTGCAGGCCCTCGAGGCCTTGAAGCTGCTGGTGGGGTTCGGCGAGCCGCTGGTGGGCCGCCTGTTGTTGATCGATGCCCTGGGCACGCGCTTTCGCGAACTGCGGGTCAAGCGCGACCCGGGCTGCAGCGTCTGTGGAGACCAGCATGCGTGAAGCGCCGATCGGTGTCTTCGACTCCGGCGTCGGCGGCCTGTCGGTACTGGCGGAAATCCAGCAGCGCCTGCCCCATGAGTCGCTGCTGTATGTAGCCGATTGCGGCAACATTCCCTATGGCGAGAAAACCCCCGAATTCATCCGCCAGCGTTGCAGCCTGGTCGCCGGGTTTTTCCGCGAGCAGGGCGCCAAGGCGCTGGTGCTGGCTTGCAACACCGCGACTGTGGCCGGCGTCGCCGACCTGCGTCGGGACTACCCGGACTGGCCCATCGTCGGCATGGAGCCCGCGGTCAAGCCGGCTGCCGCCGCCACCCGCAGCGGCGTGGTCGGTGTGCTGGCCACCACCGGCACCTTGCAGAGTGCCAAGTTCGCCGCCTTGCTCGATCGTTTCGCCACCGACATCAAGGTCATTACCCGGCCATGCCCGGGCCTGGTGGAACGGATCGAGGCCGGGGATCTGCACAGCCCCGCGTTGCGCCAACTGCTGCAGGGGTATGTCGAGCCGCTGCTGGCGGCCGGCTGCGACACCATCATCCTCGGCTGCACCCACTATCCGTTTCTCAAGCCGTTGCTCAAGTCGATGATCCCCGAGGACATCAGCCTGATCGATACCGGGGCCGCGGTTGCCCGCCAACTGGAGCGCTTGCTCGGCGAGCGCGAGCTGTTGGCCGCGGGGCCGGCACGCCAGGCTCAGTTCTGGACCAGTGGCGATCCGCATCATTTCAGACATATTCTGCCGCTGCTCTGGAAAGAGACGGGAGCGGTGCAAAGCTTCGCTCTATAGAAGAATCACGCAGAAGCGGTGATTTGCGCTGAACTTCTGTTCAAGCGCGGATTTCTACTAACGTGTGTGTGACATCTGTACAACACCATACGAATCGTTTGAAAAGGATGTTCCTGATGAGACGAATGTTTTATTTGGCTGCGCTTGCGGCCGCGCTGTTGGGGCAAAGTCTTTCGGTACAGGCGGCTGGCGTCGAGTTTTCGGTGGGACAGACCAGTGATTCGACCCAGGCTTATCGCCTGGGCATGCAATTCGATTGGGACAAAAGCTGGTTGCAAAGCGATGTCGGTCGTCTGACCGGCTACTGGAGCGGTGCCTATACCTTCTGGGATGGCGACAAGACGTCCAGCAACCACAGTCTGTCGTTCTCGCCGGTACTGGTGTACGAATTTGCCGGGCAGAACATCAAGCCTTACATCGAGGCGGGGATCGGCGTGGCGGTGTTCGCCAACACCGAGGTGGAGGACAACAAGCTCGGTTCGGCGTTCCAGTTCGAGGACCGCTTCGGTTTCGGCCTGCGTTTCAACGGCGGGCATGAAGTCGGTATCCGTGCCACGCACTATTCCAACGCTGGTATTACAACGCCCAACGACGGTGTAGAGAGCTACTCGCTGCATTACACCATGCCGTTGTAAGACCCTTTCAGCGATACGCCGTGGCGATGCCGCGGCGTTCGTTGAGGCAGTCCACTTCCCCCATCTCGAACTCCCGGCAGATCAGGGGCCGTTGTTCGTAGATGCTGCACAGCATGCTGTTGCGATCCAGCGCGGCACACCAACCGTCATCCAGCCGCAGCATGACTTCGCCACCCCAGTCGTCGGTGTCGATAAAGCGTTCGGGCACCCCGGTTTCGGTGATCAGCATCACTTCCAGTTGGCAGCAGCAGGCCGCGCAGCTCGAGCAGGTGACCGCTGTTTCGGCGATCTGGGTGACAGGAATAGTGGTCATAGGCGCGCAGTGTAAGGCAGTGGCCGCAGGCTGTGTGAAACCACTGACGGACGCCTGCCGCTCCCTTATTCCCGATACCCCTCGGCAACCGGCCGCGACGGCAGGTTCTTGAAGGCCGCGAGGGCGCGCTCGCGGGACATCGACAGATCGACCATCGGCGGCGGGTAACCGGCCACGCCGAACAGGCCGCCCATGGCGTTCGGGTTGTGGATATCTTTTTCATTCAACCCCGCCAGCTCCGGCAGCCAGTGCTTGATGAAAGTCCCTTGGCTGTCGAACCTCTGCGACTGGCTCAGCGGATTGAAGATCCGGAAGTAGGGCACCGAATCGGTGCCGGTGGATGAACTCCACTGCCAGCCCCCATTGTTCGCCGACAGGTCGCCGTCGATCAGGTGGCGCATGAAAAAGCGTTCGCCCAGGCGCCAGTCGATCAGCAGGTTCTTGGTCAGGAACATCGCCACGATCATCCGCAGGCGATTGTGCATCCAGCCGGTTTCCAGCAACTGGCGCATGGCGGCGTCGATGATCGGCAGGCCGGTGCGGGCCTGTTGCCAGGCCGCCAGCTCATCGGGGGCATCGCGCCAGGCCACGGCTTCGGTTTCCGGGCGGAAGGCCCGGTGCCGGGACACCCGCGGGTAGCCCACCAGGATGTGTTTGTAGAACTCGCGCCAGAGCAGTTCGTTGATCCAGGTGACGGCGCCGGGGCTGCCGCTGGCGAACTCGCCGCGGTTGTTTTGCAGGGCCGCGTGCAGGCATTGGCGTGGCGACAGCACGCCGGCGGCGAGGTAGGGCGAAAGCTGGCTGGTGCCGGGCTTGGCCGGGAAGTCGCGCTCGGCTTGGTAGTGGTCGAGCTGCGCTTCGGCAAAATGCGCCAGGCGTTGTTGCGCCGCGGTTTCACCGGCTGGCCAGAGCGCTTGCAAGTGCGAGGTGGGTGTGGGGAAACCCTCGACCTGCCGGGGCACCACATCGGCCTTTATCCTCAGCGCGGCTTGCACCCCGGGTATCGCCAGCCGTGGCGGCAGGGCGCTGTGCAACCGGTTGTAGCAGACCTTGCGGAACTGGCTGAAGACCTGGAAATAGCAGCCGCTCCTGGTCAGCACGCTGCCGGGCCGGAACAGCAACTGATCGAGGTAACTGTGGAAATTCACGCTGTGACTCTTCAGCAGGCTGGCCACCGCTGTATCGCGGCGGCTCTCGTGAATGCCGTATTCCTCGTTGACGTGCAGCGCCTCGATGGCTAGCTCCTGACACAGCTGCAACAGTACCTGGGGGGCCTGTTCCCAGCTTGGGGCCTCGCGGATCAGCAGCGGGATGTTCAGCCGGGCCAGGTCACCGCTCAACTGCTCCAGGTTGCGCAGCCAGAAGTCGACCTTGCACGGCGCATCGTCATGCGCCTGCCATTGCGTCGGGCTCAGCAGGTATACGGCCACAGTCGGCCCGCGCTGGGTCGCGGCGCTCAGCGCGGTGTTGTCATGCAGACGCAGGTCGCTGCGTAGCCAGATCAATTGCATGGGGATTCCTGCATTAGCAGGATCAGTGACACCACCAGCAGCGCCAGGCCGTGACGGTACTGGCGCAGTTCCTTGTGCCGGCCGTTGTAACGCACAGGCGCATCCAGCAGACGGGCGCTGATGGCGATTCTCGGTTTGTCGGCCTGGGTCGGACTGTCGGGCATGTGGAGGGCTCTGGGACTTCATGTACAAAAATATGGGTTTGTACAATTTTGCCTCATCATAGAGTCAAAGGTGTGCAAGTTAAATATTTTGTACAAGTTTGTGCTCTGGGACTTTTCGGGCCATTTCCTGCTCATCTAACGGTCGCTGGGCTATGCCCATTCGACTGCTGACTGGCTAACGCATAAGCGCGCGTTTTTCTTCATCGCGGAACAGTCCGATGAGCAGACGTGTGTTTCGGGTTTTGAGCGGAGAAGGCAGGCTGCTGTCCATTGCGACAGCAGCAAAGTTACGCGGGGTGATACGCTTACAGGTTTTCGTGCAACCGGCGGGCGGCCTCCTGCCCGCTGAGCCAGGCCCCTTCGACGCGACCGGACAGGCACCAGTCGCCGCACACATAGAGTCCCAGGTCGACATCCGCCAGGGCTCCCCATTCATGGCTGCTGGCCGGGCGGGCGTAGAGCCAGCGGTGGGCGAGGCTGAAGGTCGGGGCGGGCATGGCGCTGTGCAGCAGTTCGGCGAAAGCGCCGTGCAATTGCTCGATCACTGCCTCTTTCGGCAGGTCGATGTGCTGGCGGCTCCAGGCACTGCTGGCGTGCAGGACCCAGGTGTCGAGGCTGTTGTCGCGCCCTGGCTTGCTGCGGTTGCGGGCCAGCCAGTCCAGCGGGCTGTCCTGTACGAAGCAGCCTTCCACCGGGGTTTCCAGTGCGGTCTCGAATGCCAGGGCAACGGCCCAGGTCGGGTCCATTTTCACCCCGGCGGCGGCACTCGCCAGTTTCGGCGCAGCGGCCAGCAGGGCGGTGGCCTGGGGGGCCGGCGTGGCGATGATCACGTGGCTGAATGGGCCGTGGGTGAAACCTTCGGCATCCTGCAGGTGCCAATGCTGTTCACCGCGGTAGACCTCGGTGATGCGGCAGGCGAAATGCGCTTCCGTATCGCCCAGCAAGCCACGGGTGATGGCACTCATGCGTGGGGTGCCGACCCAGCGGGTCTGTTCGTCCGGCGAAGGGGTGAGCTGGCCGCCATGGAAGTTGTACAGCTGCGGCGCCCATTCGGCGGCCCAGCCATTGGCTTGCCAGCGCTGGACTTCGGTGACGAAGCGCCGGTCGCGGGCCGTGAAATATTGCGCGCCCATGTCCAGCGCGCCGGCGTCGCTGCGCTTGCTGGACATACGCCCGCCGCTGCCGCGGCTCTTGTCGAAGAGTTGCACGACATGCCCGGCGTCTCTCAGCGCCTGGGTCGCGGAGAGTCCGGCGATGCCGGTACCGATGATTGCGATGGGTACGGTCATAGGGGCCTCGTTTACCTTTCTGTGCAGACGCCGTCGTTAAAATCTATACGGTTTTGTTTTTTGGTATAACTTTCGGCGTTATCGGTTTTACAGGGTGTCCTATTGTTAAACACAGAGCCTGCCCGATTGAAAAGATCCCTGCTTATAAAAATAGACTAGTGATCCGGGTAAAACGCCACGCGAGGAAGATGTCATGCACATATTGCTGACCGGCGGTACTGGTTTGATGGGACGTCAGCTCTGCCGTCACTGGCTGACCCAGGGCCATCAGTTGACCGTATGGAGTCGCCGGCCTGCCGAGGTGCCCAAACTGTGTGGCGCCCAGGTCCGCGGCATCGGCCGCCTGGACGAACTCGCAGAGGAGCCGGTCGACGCCATTATCAATCTGGCGGGAGCTCCAATCGCCGATCGGCCCTGGACCCACAAGCGCAAGGCGTTGCTCTGGAGCAGCCGCATTACCCTGACGGAAAAGCTGCTGGCCTGGTTGGAAAGTCGGGGGCAGAAGCCCGGGTTGTTGATCTCCGGGTCGGCCGTGGGCTGGTATGGCGATGGCGGGGAGCGCGAGCTGAACGAGGACTCGCCCCCGGTCAGTGAGGATTTCGCCAGCCAGTTATGTATCGCCTGGGAAGAGACCGCGCAACGTGCCGAGGCCATGGGCATACGTGTGGTGCTGATTCGCACGGGTCTGGTGCTGGCGGCCGAGGGCGGCTTTTTGTCGCGCTTGCTGCTGCCCTTCAAGCTGGCCCTGGGCGGGCCGATCGGCAACGGTCGGCAGTGGATGCCGTGGATTCATATCAAGGATCAAATCGCCCTGATTGATTTTCTTCTGCACCGCAGTGATGCCAGCGGTCCTTATAATGCCTGCGCGCCCACGCCGGTGCGCAATCGCGAGTTCGCCAAGACCCTGGGCAGCATCTTGCACCGACCGGCCATAGTGCCGGTGCCGGCCCTCGTCTTGCGCGTCGGCCTGGGGGAGTTGTCGTTGTTGTTGCTGGGTGGTCAGCGCGCGGTCCCAGCGCGGTTGCAGGCCGCCGGATTCACTTTCCAGTTCACTGATTTGCGCGCGGCCCTGGACGACCTGTCCAGCCGCCTCTGAAATAGGATGTTGCATGACCGATCACGCGTTGCTCCTGGTCAACCTGGGTTCGCCGGCCTCCACCTCGGTGGCGGATGTGCGCAGCTACCTCAATCAATTCCTGATGGACCCTTACGTGATCGATCTGCCATGGCCGGTCCGACGGCTGCTGGTGTCGCTGATCCTGATCAAGCGTCCGGAGCAATCGGCCCATGCCTACGCCTCGATCTGGTGGGAGCAGGGTTCGCCGCTGGTGGTGCTCAGCCGCCGTCTGCAGGAAACCATGACCCGCGAGTGGAAGCATGGCCCGGTGGAACTGGCGATGCGTTATGGCGAGCCGTCCATCGAGTCGGCGTTGCTGCGCCTGGTGGCCCAGGGGCAGAAGAGGATCACCCTGGCGCCGCTCTACCCACAATTCGCCGACAGCACCGTGACCACCGTGGTGGAAGAAGCCCGGCGGGTGATCCGGGACAGGAAGCTGGATGTGCAGCTTTCGGTGCTGCAGCCGTTTTACGATCAGCCGGAGTACCTCGACGCGCTGGTGGCCAGTGCCAGGCCGCACCTGCAACAGGACTTCGATCATCTGCTGCTGAGCTTCCATGGCTTGCCCGAGCGGCACCTGAAAAAGCTCAATCCCGGCCATAGCCTGGAAGGCGATTGCTGCCGCGATGCACCCCCCGAGGTGGCCGCCACCTGTTACCGCGGCCAGTGCCTGAACACGGCCCGGGCATTCGCCGAGCGCATGGGGCTGCCGGACGGCAAGTGGTCGGTGTCGTTCCAGTCCCGCCTGGGGCGTGCCAAATGGATTGAACCCTACACCGAGGCGCGCCTGGATGAGCTGGCCCGACAGGGGGTGAAGAAGATCCTGGTGATGTGCCCGGCGTTCGTCGCCGACTGCATCGAGACCCTGGAAGAGATCGGCGATCGCGGTCGCGAGCAGTTCCGCGAAGCGGGAGGGGAGGAGTTGGTGCTGGTGCCGTGCCTGAACGACGACCCGCAATGGGCCAAGGCATTGAACGCCTTGTGCGAGCGCGCACCTTTGGCGTTGTAAAAGGCATCGCGGGCAAGCCTCGCTCCTACGGTCAATACCGTCTGTAGGAGCGAGGCTTGCCCGCGATAGATTTTCCGGTTGACGCAGATCCTCAGATCAGCGGCTCATCAGCCTTCTTGTTCTTCCAGCCATCGTTGCCCGGCAGGATCAGGTTCAGCGCAATCGCGACGATGGCGCACAGGGCGATTCCTTTCAGGCCGAAGTCGTCCGGGCCGGTACCGGTACCGATCAACACCCCGCCAATCCCGAACACCAGGGTCACCGAAACGATCACCAGGTTGCGGGCTTCGCTCAGGTCGATCTTGTGACGGATCAGGGTGTTCATGCCCACCGCCGCGATCGAACCGAACAACAGGCAGAGAATCCCGCCCATCACCGGTACTGGAATGCTTTGCAGCAGTGCGCCGAACTTGCCGATGAACGCCAGGCTGATGGCGAAGATCGCCGCCCAGGTCATGATTTTCGGGTTGTAGTTCTTGGTCAGCATTACCGCGCCGGTCACTTCGGCGTAGGTGGTGTTGGGCGGACCGCCGAACAGGCCGGCGGCGGTGGTGGCGATGCCGTCACCGAGCAGGGTGCGATGCAGGCCAGGCTTCTTCAGGTAGTCGCGACCAGTCACGCTGCCGACCGCGATCACCCCGCCGATGTGCTCGATGGCGGGTGCCAGGGCCACAGGGACGATGAACAGGATCGCCTGCCAGTTGAACTCCGGCGCGGTGAAGTGCGGCAGGGCCAGCCAGGGCGCCGCGGCGATCTTCGCGGTATCGACCACGCCAAAGTAGAACGACAGGGCAAAACCCACCAGTACACCGGAGATGATCGGCACCAGGCGGAAGATGCCTTTGCCGAACACCGCGACGATCAGGGTGGTCAGCAGCGCCGGCATCGAGATCATCATCGCCGTCTGGTAATGAATCAGCTCGCTGCCGTCGCCGGCCTTGCCCATCGCCATGTTGGCGGCGATCGGCGCCATGGCCAGGCCGATGGAAATGATCACCGGACCGATCACCACCGGCGGCAGCAGCCGGTCGATGAACCCGGTGCCCTTGATCTTCACCGCCAGGCCCAGGAAGGTATAAACGAAACCGGCCGCCATCACGCCGCCCATGGTCGCGGCCAGGCCGAACTGGCCCTTGGCGAGAATGATCGGGGTGATGAAGGCAAAGCTGGAGGCCAGGAATACTGGCACCTGGCGCCCGGTCACGAGTTGGAACAACAGAGTCCCGAGACCCGCCGTGAACAGCGCCACGTTGGGGTCGAGACCGGTAATCAGCGGCATCAACACCAACGCGCCAAAAGCCACGAAGAGCATCTGCGCGCCAGACAGCACCTGGCGCCAGAGCGGATCGTTGAACTCATCCTGCATGCTCAGGCGTCCTTCTGCTTGGTGCCGAAGATCTTGTCGCCGGCATCGCCCAGGCCCGGGATGATGTAGCCGTGCTCGTTGAGTTTCTGATCGATGGAAGCGGTGTAGATAGTCACGTCCGGGTGAGCTTTCTCGACGGCTTCGATGCCTTCGGGGGCGGCGACCAGCACCATGGCGCGGATATCCTTGCAGCCAGCCTTTTTCAGCAGGTCGATGGTCGCGACCATGGAACTGCCGGTGGCGAGCATCGGGTCGATGATCATGGCCAGGCGTTCGTCGATTTCCGGAACCAGTTTTTCCAGGTAGGTGTGCGCCTGCAGGGTTTCCTCGTTGCGGGCCACGCCCACGGCGCTGACCTTGGCGCCCGGGATCAGGCTGAGCACGCCTTCGAGCATGCCGATACCGGCGCGCAGGATAGGCACCACGGTAATCTTCTTGCCTGCGATCTTCTCGACCTGGACAGGGCCGCACCAGCCCGGAATCTCATAGGATTCGAGCGGCAGGTCTTTGGTGGCTTCGTACGTCAGCAGGGCACCGACTTCCTGAGCGAGCTCGCGGAAGTTCTTCGTGCTAATGTCGGCGCGGCGCATAAGGCCAAGTTTGTGTCGGATCAGCGGATGGCGGATCTCACGGATGGGCATAGGGAAAGGCTCCGGCGGCGGGCAAAAAAACCGGCCTAGATTAATCTATCCGAGGGTGTTGTCCTATAGACATCTAAGTACGTTAGTCCAGAAACGCTTGATCTGACCGGGCTGGATGCGTACCTTTGCCCGCTTTTCCGAAACTGCCACCCCCCTGGAGAGCGCCATGTCCGCTGATCTCGAGCATATCCGTCAAATCATGCGCGAGGCTGACTGCCTGTACACCGAAGCTGAGGTCGAGGCGGCCATCGCCCGAGTCGGTGCACAAATCAATGAACAACTGGCGGAGCGCAATCCGGTGGTTTTCTGCGTGATGAACGGTGGCCTGATCTTCTCCGGCAAGTTGCTGACCCACCTCAAATTCCCGCTGGAAGCTTCCTACCTGCACGCCACCCGCTATCGCAACGAAACCAGCGGCGGCGAGCTGTTCTGGAAGTCCAAGCCGGAAGTGTCCTTCATCGACCGTGACGTGCTGATCATCGACGACATCCTCGACGAGGGGCATACCCTGGGCGCGATCATCGACTTCTGCAAACATGCCGGCGCCCGTGCGGTGCACACCGCCGTGCTGATCGACAAGGACCACGACCGCAAGGCCCGTCCCGACCTGAAAGCCGACTACGTTGGCCTGCCATGCGTGGACCGCTACATCTTCGGTTACGGCATGGACTACAAGGGTTACTGGCGTAACGCTGCCGGCATCTTTGCCGTCAAGGGCATGTAAATCATGAGTGAGCCGAGCTTTCTGGATCAGTCGCTGTTTGCCGAGCTGGCTGAAAAGGCCTCGGCCAGCCCCCGTGGTCGCCACCACCACAACTTCCACCAGATGCAAGAGCCTTGTCACCGCATGGCGGTGGGGTTGCAGCCATCCACCTACATTCCGCCTCATCGCCACCTGAGTGACGACAAGGCCGAGACCCTGCTGGTGCTCAAGGGGCGCCTGGGCCTGCTGGTTTTCGACGACGCCGGTCAGGTGCTGGCCAAGCGTGTGCTGCAGGCGGGTGGCGATTGCATGGGCGTCGACCTGCCGGTCGGTGTCTATCACGGCCTGGTGGTGCTTGAGCCCGACAGCCTGATGTTCGAATGCAAGGCCGGGCCTTATCGCCCGGTCGGCGAAGGTGAGTTGGCTGCTTGGGCGCCCCGCGAGGGTGAGCCGGGTGTGGCCGAATACCAGGCCTGGATGCGCGCCCAGTTCGACTGAGCACCATCCTCGCGCTTGAGCTGTAGCCGCGCCTGCAAACATCTGCGCTGACCCATGCTAGAGTGCCAGGCCTTGTGTCCGGAGCCTGTCATGAGCCTTTTGATTCGCAGTTGCGCGGCCTTTCTTCTGATCCTGAGCCTGCCCTTGGCCGCCGCCCCGGCGCCCATGCACGGGCAGTTCCTGCCTCCTGATGACCTGACCCTGCGTGATGCCGCCCCCGAGCAGCAACAGCTGTTGCAGGTCACCGAGTACTCGGTGGTCATCGGCAGCCAGCGCCAGTCCAACCAGCAACCGATTCCGGTCACCTCGCCGCTATTGATCCGCCTCAAGGGCAAGCCGTTGAACAAGGGCGCCACCATCAGCCAGGTGCTGGTGAACTTCGACGGTGAGAGCAAAAGCCTGAAAAAACCGCAGTTCGACGACAAGAGCAAGACCCTCACCCTGTTCTACCCGCTGGCCCAGTATCGGGTGGTGATGGACCTGCTGCGCAACGACACGGTGTATTGCCAGTTCCTCAGCTACGCCAACGGCCACATCTGGGCCGATCTGCACACCGGCGCGGTACGCTCGCGTTGAGGCCTGACGCGGCCTGGGGGTAAACTGCCTGCCCCGTGAAATGTCTGCGAGCTGGAGTCGGCAATGCGTAAAGATAAGAAACAAGTGATTGGTGACGAGATCGGCGATGCGCAGATCAAACTGTTCCTCGATTTCGAGCCGGTCGACGCCACTTCGCCGTCCCTGCACAAGCTGATCAAGGCCTATCGCGGCCTGCGTATCGACGATTTCGAGCGTTTCCTGGCGTTCTTCGTCGAGGCTGGTTACGACCTGGACGGCAAGGACGAACACGGCAAGGATTTCGTGGCCCTGATCCAGGACCAGCGCAACGCCGCCGACTACATCGAACTGATCGAAAAAGCCCGCGGCTGAAAATGCGCCGCCCCGGCTGCGATTGCCTTTAAGCAGCCATAAAAAAACGCCCCGTTCTCCAAGAGAGCGGGGCGTTTTTTCATGAGCGCGGCTTAAGCGTAGCTTTCGGCTTCGCTGCTCTGCTCGACCAGCTCCAGGCTGACGTTGTTCTCGCTGTTGATCTTGCGGTACAGCGCGGCGTCGGTTTCCAGGGCCTTTTCACGGGCTGGGAAGATTTCCTTGAGCTTGCTGGCCCACTCGCCAGCCGCCTTGGTCGGGAAGCAGCGCTCGATCAGTTCCAGCATGATCGAGACGGTCACCGAAGCGCCCGGCGAAGCGCCGAGCAGGGCGGCGAGGGAGCCGTCCTTGGCCGCGACCAGCTCGGTGCCGAACTGCAGCACGCCGCCTTTCTTCGGATCTTTCTTGATGATCTGTACCCGCTGGCCGGCCACTTCCAGGCGCCAGTCTTCGGCTTTGGCTTCAGGGTAGAAGCGACGCAGGGATTCCAGGCGCTGCTCCATGGACTGCATCACTTCACTGACCAGGTACTTGGTCAGGTCCATGTTGTTCTTTGCCACGGCCAGCATCGGGCCGATGTTGCCGGCGCGAACCGACATCGGCAGGTCCATGAAGGAACCGTGCTTGAGGAACTTGGTGGTGAAGCCGGCGTAGGGTCCGAACAGCAGGGACTTCTTGCCATCGACCACGCGGGTGTCCAGGTGCGGCACGGACATCGGTGGCGAACCGACCGCGGCCTGGCTGTAGACCTTGGCCTGGTGGTGCTTGACCACTTCCGGGTTGTCGCAACGCAGCCACTGGCCGCTGATCGGGAAACCGCCGAAGCCTTTGCTCTCTTCGATGCCCGAAGCCTGCAGCAGCGGCAGCGCCGCGCCGCCAGCGCCGAGGAACACGAACTTGGCGTCGACTTCACGGCTGTTGCCGCTGTTGACGTCCTTGATGCTGACGGTCCAGCCGTTGTCCTTGTTGCGTTTCAGACCGGTCACGCGCTTGCAGTACTTGACCTGGGCATCGGGTGCGCTGGTCAGGTGCTTGAGCAACTGGTTGGTCAGGGCGCCGAAGTTGACGTCGGTGCCGTTGATCACGCGGGTGGCGGCGATGGTTTCGTCAGCCGGGCGGCCCGGCATCATCAGCGGCATCCACTCGGCCATCTTGGCCTTGTCTTCGGTGTATTCCATGTCCGCGAAAGCGTGGTGCTTGCTCAGCACTTCAAAGCGCTTCTTCAGGAAGGACACACCGCTGTCGCCCTGGACGAAGCTCAGGTGCGGCACCGGGCTGATAAAGGACTTGGACGAGCCGAAGGTGCCTTTCTTGGTCAGGTAGGACCAGAACTGCTTCGACACCTCGAACTGGGTGTTGATGTGCACGGCTTTCTTGATATCGACGGAACCGTCGGCGGCCTGTGGCGTGTAGTTCAGCTCACAGAGGCCGGCGTGGCCGGTACCGGCGTTGTTCCACGGGTTGGAACTCTCCGCGGCACCCGAATCCATCAGCTCGACGACTTCCAGCTTGATCGCGGGGTCGAGTTCTTTGAGCAGTACAGCGAGGGTGGCACTCATGATGCCGGCCCCAACCAATACGACGTCTACTGCTTCGTTATGCGCCATTAACGCGTCTCCAAAATCTGCAGCACCAAATTGACGGCATAGCTGCCAGGAGTAGGGGGGCGGTTCACGTTATGCCCCGGGTCACTCATGGCCAGGATCGCCATGTCCGAATCTTCGCAATTTTTTGCAACTTCGACGGACGCTACCAACCGGGCCTGATCCGCGTATGAACGCATTTCGGGGCAGGGCAGGCAATTCGACTTATGGTCAAGAGTCCGTTTGTGCAACCAAATCCGTAGCGGACAGGCTTCAAGCGCAAGTATCTGAGGTGTGCTCGGTCCTGTGTAATCGGGCTGTTGTAGACGCTAATGGTGCCAGTACAGACGCAAAACTATTCATTTGCTCGCCACACTCTTGTGAAGTTGTGAAAACCCGTTTTTTCACGCTCTTTTGAAGACGTGAACCTCAAAAAAGGGCTGTCCAAGCCTGGCACCGGCCCGAGGGGTGAATGCCGACATGGAGCACGTGGCATTAACGGGCGAACAGCTCAGTGGCCGAGCAATGGCAGCTCTGCAGATGCGCGAAAAGCGGTGGTTTGCACGATGAACAGCAAGCACGCCGGCTTCACTCGATCTGTGTGGGCGGCTCTCTGTGGGCAATGCGGGGGAGCTGAAGCTGATGCATCAGCGATGCTGCGAGGCCCGATCAGGAGACGTCCTTATAATCGGGGGGAGATTGTAACGAAGAAACGCGCAGAAATGATCCTGTTTAATGACTTTTATTAGGCTTTTGGTCAGGTGGCCATCATCGGTTGTACCCGGGCGCGGGTAATGCGTGGGCTGACCCGGGCGCTGGCGGGCAGTGGTTGGTGCAACCAGTTGAGGCGAATTTCCTGGATTTCCACCCAGCCTTCACCTACCGGGGCCATCAGGCAGTGTTTGAAAGCCTGGCAGCGTCTCTGGCTGTCCAGCAGGGCGAAGCTGCGAAACTGTTGACGCGGGGCGAACAACGAGCGGAGGAAGTTCATGACCAGGTACCTGAATGTGTCATTGACGATAAGAATGCCCTTGAGCCGTTACATCATGATGTATTGCGAGTGAACGGCAGGTTACAGGAGCCCACTTGTACGGGACCTGTCTGAGTCTTGACTAAGTCATGCCTGGCGCTGGTTTGCCGTCCTTGTGCACCGCTATACTGCGAGCCTGTTTGTGCCTGATTTCTGGAGAAATGAGTATGTTGCAACGCCTGTTGTTCGGTTTGATCACTGTGACCAGTTTGACGCTGGCTGGCTGCGCCCATAGTCCGCAACAACTCAGCCCGGAACCGAAGCTCACCACTCAGCTCGCGCCGGTCGGCCATGGCCAGCCCGTAGTAGTGAAAGTGGTCGATGGCCGTCCGTCGCCAACCCTGGGTACCCGTGGCGGGCTGTACCCTGAAACCAGCGCGATCACCGTCCAGGGCGCGCAGATCCTGCCGAAGCTGCAGGCTCAGGCCGAAGCCGCGGTACGCCTGCTGGGCTTTACTCCGACCGCCAACGCGCTGAACGCTCCGCAACTGACCGTGACCCTGGCCGAACTGAAGTATCAGTCGCCCAAGGAAGGCCTGTATGTGACTGAGGCCACCATCGGCGCGACCTTCCGTTCCGATGTGCAGAGCGCCAACCGCCGCTACAGCGGTCGTTACGGCGCGTCCCTGGACCAGCGTTTCGGCATGGCGCCGAACCAGGAAACCAATACCAAGCTGGTCAGCGACGTACTCAGCGATGCCCTGACCCGCCTGTTCAAGGACCCGAGCATCGGCCAGATCCTCGGCGAATGATGTGAGCCCTGTGTAGCCGCTGCCGCAGGCTCGGGCCGCGTTCGGACGATAAGGCCCGAAGGGCCTTGCTTGACGCCCTCGGCGCCGTACACAAAAAAGCCCGGCTTCCACAGAAGCCGGGCTTTTTTATTGGCTGTCGATTTGTTTCGAGCCAGGCCTCACGCCGCCTCGACGTAAAAATCCAGCACGCTGACTCCTGTCAGCAAATCGGTTTCCGGCAGGTCGGCATGCTGGTGCCCGCCGAGGGCGCAATACACCAGCCAGTGGCGGTCCTGGACGTTGAAGGCCAGGCCACCGACCAAGGCTTCCTGTTCGTCGCTGGGGGCGATCAGGTAGAGGCGATCCTGGTTTTCTGCGTGCAGCATGACAAGCTCCGTGTCGGTTTCGAGGGGCGCCAGACTGGCCTGTTTAGATGACGAACGTATGACAGGACGAATTAACCGGCCGGCGGCTTGTTGTCTGTCGGAAAGCCCAGGCAGAAAGTGGGCCTTTAGGTAAAATCCGCGCCGCGAGCCGCCAGGGTTCGTTATCCGGTTTCATTCGAGGTTCGTGATGTCGCTGCAACTGATCTGGTCGCTGTTCAGCGCCCACCCCGCCAAGCTGATCAATATTCTTGCCTTGCTGTTCGCCTTTCCCGGTAGCTGGTTGTTGCACGCCACCCGACGTCGC
Source organism: Pseudomonas chlororaphis subsp. piscium (assembly GCF_003850345.1). Taxonomy (NCBI): domain Bacteria; kingdom Pseudomonadati; phylum Pseudomonadota; class Gammaproteobacteria; order Pseudomonadales; family Pseudomonadaceae; genus Pseudomonas; species Pseudomonas chlororaphis. Next base: position 5,887,561 of record NZ_CP027707.1, on the reverse strand, counting down.
GAGCAGCGCGCGCTGGCCAATCTGGCCGCCCAGGGCCAATCGCGCTCCCAAGAGCAGCTACCGGCGCAGACGTTGGACGATGCGACCTTGCGCATGAACCGCTTCTTCTACCGCTTCGGTTTCGCCTGCCTGGGGCTGGCGTTGCTGGTGTCGTGGATCAGCACGCGGTTCTGATAGGCCTTGAGATCGCTATCGCGAGCAAGCTAGCTCCTACAAGGGACGTTGTTCGCAATCAAGGTACAGAAACGACAACGGCGCCCGAAGGCGCCGTTGTTGTGTGCGGTAAGCGTTATGGCAAGGCCAGTCCCGCCTTGACCCGATACTGATTGCGTACCGGCGTCGCATATTGCAGCACCAGGTATGGGCGATGCTCCTCCGGGCAGGCGTCCAGGCGTCGTTGCCACTCTTCCTGGGCCTTGGCCAGTTCGTCCGCCGGGAACACCTGGGCCGCGCTCGGAACCTGCAACGCCGGGTCGGCATCGCTCCACTGGGCGTAGGCCAGGTAATGCACCGGGAACAGGCGATAGCCGCCGAGGATCTGCCGGTCCATCTCCACCGCCAATTGCTTGGTGTCCTCGAAGAGCTTGCTGATCGGCGCGGCGAAGTTCACGTGGACCCGGCCTTTATAGCCGGTGATGCCCTTGGCGATGCTGATGTCGTCCTCGCCCGGAGCCTTGGTATAGCTGCCGGTGGTGGCGCGGATATACAGCTCGCGGGCCTTGGCCTGATCGCAAGGGTCGTATTCGTAGCTGATCGACACCGGGGTCAGGTTCAGCGACTGGATGACCTCGCCAAACGGCTCGTCCTTGCGGCTCATGTGGAACATCTTGAGGATCGCCGACTCGGTACGGTCGTCGCCGTCCTTGGCCCGGCCTTCGGCCTGGGCGATCCAGATCGATGCGCAATCGTTGCGGATCGAGTGGTTGATGTAGGCCGACAGCAGCTGATAGGCGGCCATCTTTTCCCGGCGCCCGGTGATCGAACGGTGCACGATGAAGCTCTTGTTCAGGCGCATCAGGTCGCTGACGAAGGGCTTTTGCAGCAGGTTGTCGCCGATGGCGATACGTGGCGTTGGCAACCCGGCGTGGTACACCGCGTAATTGACGAAGGCCGGGTCCATCACGATGTCGCGGTGGTTGGCGATGAACAGGTAGGCGCTGCCGGATTTGAATTGCTCGACCCCGGTGTAGGTCACACCGTCGGTGGCCCGTTCGATGGTGTGGTCGACGTAGAACTCGACCTTGTCCTGCAGGGTCGCCACCGAAGTGACCGCGGCGAACTCTCGACGCAGCCGATGAGCTATAAGGGGTTTGAGCAGCCAGCCGAAAGCGCCGGCAAAGCGCGGGAAGCGGAAGTGGGTGAGGATATCTAGAAACGCCTTGTCGCCGAGCAGTCGAGCCAGCACCGCTGGTACTTCACTGTCGTCGTAAGGTCGGATGGCATCGAATTCGCCCATCATGCTCTCTTGTTGGAAACGGCTAGGTAAGAAAAGGTTTGGATCGAAAAATAGCCGGGCGCGGTCTGAAAAGTAAGCTCAGATCTCAATAGCCCTGCAAATAGACCGGCGATTATACGCACAAGTCACTCCGGAGGCCGCGATGCTGGAAACCGAACGCTATCAATGTCCCTACTGCGGTGAAGAGGCCGAGGCCGTGCTGGACCTGTCCGGGGGCGATCAGCAGTACATCGAGGACTGTCCGGTCTGTTGCCGGCCCATTGTGTTCACGCTGCAGACCGACGGTGAGGAATGGATGCTCGAGGTGCGCAGCGAAAACGAGTGAGGGTGTTATATGCAGCGAGTCTACGAACCGGAAAACCTGCTGGAAGGGGAATTGCTCCAGGGCATGCTGGCCAGCGAGGGGATCGAGGCACACCTGGTGGGGCGGGATTTGCTCGGCGGCACCGGTGAGTTGCCGGCGTTCGGCCTGCTCGGGCTGGCGGTGGATAACGACCAGGCGCAATACGCTCGGGAACTGATCGCCGCGTACAATGCCGCGCTGCCGATGCCCGGCGACGAGCCGGCCAATCATGCCGGTGTGCTGATCTGTTAGGCTGGCCGCCGATTTTCCGAGAGTTGTTTGCCCCATGTGTGGACGTTATGCCCTGTTTCGCTGGAACCAAGCGTTTGCCGCCTTGCCCGGATTTCCGGCGGATCAGCAGGCGCAGTGGAATATTTCGCCCAACGATTCGGTGCTGATCCTGCGCAGCAGCGACGGCCAGCGCAACCTCGCCCGCGCTCGCTGGGGCCTGACGCCGCCCTGGCTGACTGACCTGTCGCGCACCCCCGCCCATGCCCGTGCCGAAACCCTGGCCGAACAGCCGATGTTTCGCGAAGCCTTTCGCCAGCGCCGCTGCCTGCTGCCGGCCAACGGTTTTTACGAATGGCGTGGCGGCACCCGCAAGCGCCCGTACTGGCTGACGCCGGGAGAGGGCTCGTCGCTGTTCTTCGCGGCGATCTGGGAAGCCTATCCGGTGCAGGAACAGGTCTGGCTGAGCACCGCGGTGGTCACTCAGCCGGCGGCCAGTCAGCGTCGGCCATTGATCCTCGATGCCCAGGGCCAGGAAGCCTGGCTCGACCCAGAGACGCCATTGCCGGTGCTGCAAGCCTTGCTGGCCAGCCCACCGGCCGCCTTGCGCGAGCGGGTGCTGGCCAACCTGGTGAACGATCCGAAGCTCAATGCCCCGGAATGCCTGACCCCGGGCTGATCCGCTCGTCTGTAGGCACGAGGCTTGCCCGCGATAAGGTCCGAAGGACCTTTCGCAGATTTCAGACCTTGAACTGATTGATCAGGCGCCGCTGCTGCTCGGCCAGCTTGGTCAGGCCGGCGCTGGCCGCGCTGGACTCGTCGGCGCCGCCCGCCACTTCGTTGGCCACCTGGCCGATATTGATCACATTGCGGTTGATGTCCTCGGCGACGGCGCTCTGCTCTTCGGCGGCGCTGGCGATCTGGGTGTTCATGTCGTTGATCACCGACACCGCCTGCGTGATGGTTTCCAGGGCCTCGGCCGCTTTCGCCGCGTGTTGCACGCTTTCGTCGGTGCGGTTCTGGCTATCCTCCATGACCCGCACCACATCGCGGGTGCCTTGCTGCAGCTGCTGGATCATCGACTGGATTTCTTCGGTCGCCTGCTGGGTCTTCTGTGCCAGGTTGCGCACTTCGTCGGCCACCACGGCAAAACCACGGCCCTGTTCGCCCGCGCGGGCGGCTTCGATGGCGGCGTTGAGGGCCAACAGGTTGGTCTGTTCGGCGATGCCGCGAATGGCGATCAGGATCGCGTTGATGTTCTCGCTGTCCTTGGCCAGGGTCTGCACGACGCCCACCGCCCGGCCGATTTCCACGGCCAGGGCGCCAATGGCGGTCGAGGTGTCGCGCACGATCTGCATGCCCTGGCTGGCGGCCTGGTCGGCATGGTTGGCGGCTTGCGCGGCCTGGGTCGCGTTACGGGCCACGTCCTGGGCGGTGGCGGTCATCTCATGCACGGCGGTGGCCACCTGGTCGATCTCGGCCATCTGCTTGTGCACACCCTGGTTGGTGCGAATGGCGATATCGGCGGTGTGTTCGGAGGAGTCGCTGACGCTCTGCACCGAGGTCACCACCTGGCTGATCATTGCCTGCAGCTTGGCCAGGAAGGTATTGAAGCCCTTGGCGATAGAGCCCAGTTCGTCGGTGCGGTCGCTGCTCAGGCGGCGGGTCAGGTCGCCTTCGCCCTGGGCGATATCGTCGAGCATGGCCACCATCTGCTTGAGCGGACGGGCGATGCCGTGGCCCACCAGCCAGATCACCAGCAGGCCGAGGCCGGCGATGATCAGGCCGACCATGGCCATGCCGAAAGTGTCGGCCTGGCGCTGTTCGGCCAGGTCGTTCTGCAGTTTCTGCAGGTCGGCCATGACGGCATTCAGCGGCAGTTGCAGCATCAGGGTCCAGCGGGCGTCGGTCTGGCCGATGCCGAACGGCAGGTACAGCTCGATCCGCCCGTTGGCCTGATCGACGTTGTAGTTCACTTCGCCGCGCTTGAGGTTGCCCAGCTTGGCGACTTCCTCGCTGTCGAGAATGTCGCTGACCTTTTCGCCGAACTTGCTCGGGTCCTTGGTGTAGGCCACCAGCCGGCCATTGCCACCGATCAGGGCCATTTCGCCCACGCCTTTGTAGAGCTTCTGGTTGGCGCCCAGGAGCATGTCCTGGATGAAGTTCACCGACAGGTCGGCGCCGACTATGCCCTGGAAGGCCCCGTCGAGCAGGATGGGCTCAATAAAGGAGGCGAGCATGACGATCTTGTCGCCGACCTTGTACGGCGCCGGATCGATCACGCAGGACTTCTTGCTTTCCTTGGAACACAGGTAGTACTCGCTGGCGCGTACGCCGGTGGACAGGACTTTCTGGTCGTCTACGTCCACCAGTTTGTCCAGGCCCAGGCTGCCGTCTTCGTTGCGGAACCACCACGGCAGGAAGCGCCCGTTGCTGGCATCGATACCCACCACCTTGGTGTCGACATAGGCGCTGTCGTTATGGTCGATGGCGTTCTTTTCCCAGCCTATATAGGCACCGAGAATCTTCGGGTTCTGCGTGACGTTTTCCTTGATCAGGTTGATCAACTGTTCACGGCTGAGATTGAGCTGTGGGTTGCCGTCCGCGCCCTTGCTGCCGATCAGCGCGTTGACCCGTACCAGCCCGCCGGCGATCAGCAGGGGCGCCTCGAGTTCGCGTTGGATCTGGCTGACCTGGGTCTGTGCCAGCCCGACCAGCCGCTGCTCGATGACTTGCTCGAACTGGGCCTGGGTTTGCTGCTGCACCATCTCCTGGGTCCGGGCGCCGGCGAACAGGGCGTACAGCACCAGGGCAACGACCACACTGAGGACGATGGCACCGGCCAGGGCGGCCACGGAAAACTGAATCGACTTGAATTTCATAAGGGCTCCGGACGCAGGAATGACGTCTGCCCCGCTGTATCGGCAAGGCCCTCGCCGACCATGAGCGAGGATCGGAAAAATGACTGTTTTGTGGGCGGGCATGTCGCAAATGGACAGCTGCCGGCCGTTGTCGGGCGCGGCGGGGAGGGCTCTGTGAATTTTTTCCTACGCTGCTCCGTAGCTGAAAACAGCGTGCTACACGTCCGTTGTATCTGGCGTCGATACACAACTGAGCCTAGGATACGCGCCATGTTTTCAGGGAGTGTTTTCATGAGCAAGAAACAGGTTTTGGGTGCACTGGTTGCCGCGTTGCTGCTGTCGGGTTGCCAGTCGGTCAACACCACTAACGGTGGCGCTGTCGGGGTCGATCGCAAGCAGTACATGTTCAGCATGCTGTCGAGCGATGAGGTCAATCAGTCCTACGCGCAGTCCTATCAGCAGACGATCGGCCAAGCGAGCAGCAAGAACGTGCTGGACAAGTCCAGTGCCAATGCCAGGCGCATCCAGGCGATCGCCAATCGGTTGATTGCCCAGGCCCCGGTCTTCCGCCCGGATTCCGCGCAGTGGAACTGGGAAGTCAACCTGATCAAGAGCGATGAACTCAACGCCAACTGCGGTCCTGGCGGCAAGATCATTTTCTACAGCGGCCTGATCGAGAAGCTGCAACTGACCGACGATGAGATCGCCGCGGTCATGGGCCATGAAATCGCCCACGCCCTGCGCGAGCATGGTCGTGAAGCGATGTCCAAGGCCTATGGTGTCAGCGCGTTGAAGCAGATCGCCCTGATCGCCGGCGCACCGCAGGAAGCAGTCGCCGTGGGCGATAACGGGGTCAACCTGTTGATGACCCTGCCCAACAGTCGCGGCAATGAAAACGAAGCCGACCTGATCGGTCTGGAGCTGGCGGCCCGCGCCGGCTACAACCCGAACGCGGCCATCACCCTGTGGAACAAGATGAGCAAGGCTTCGGAAGGTGCGCCACCTGAATTCCTCAGTACTCACCCGGCCTCCGACAGTCGTATTTCCTCCTTGGAAGCGGCGATTCCGAAGGTGATGCCGTTGTACCAGCAGGCCAAGAAACCCTGATCGTCTGGCGTCGTTGCTGACGACAGTGTCGTGAGCAAGCCGGCCCCTGCAAAAAGCCCCGACTGGTTCGGGGCTTTTTTGTGCTCGCAGGTTTGCCTGGAGGCGTGCCTGCTGGTGGTGCTCTTACAACCAGCCGCTGCTCTGCATGGCCTTGTACACCGCGACAATGGCCAGGATGAAGAACGCCGAAGCCGCGAGGCGACGGATCAGGGTCAGGGGCAGTTTCTCCGCCGCGAAGTTGCCGGCCAGTACCACCGGGACGTTGGCGATCAACATGCCGGCGGTGGTGCCGATGATCACCAGCCACAGTTCCGGATATTGCGCCGCGAGCATGACGGTGGCGATCTGGGTCTTGTCGCCGATTTCAGCGAGGAAGAACGCGATCAGCGTGGTCAGGAAGGGGCCGAACTTGCGGGCGGTGCTGGCTTCGTCGTCGTCCATCTTGTCCGGCACCAGGGTCCAGAGCGCGGTCGCGGTAAAGCTCGCGGCGAGGATCCAGTGCAAGGTTGCATCCGAGAAGAAACTGCCGAACCAGGCGCCTACCGCACCGGCTGCCGCATGGTTGGCCAGGGTCGCGGCGACGATGCCGGCGATGATCGGCCAGGGTTTGCGAAAGCGCGCGGCGAGAATGAGGGCAAGCAGTTGCGTCTTGTCGCCGATTTCGGCCAAGGCAACGATCGCTGTGGGAACAAGTAGAGAATCCAGCATCAGGGCATTCCTAAGGGGCGGGTCGACACGGCTATGACACGTACAGCCTTCCCGCCCCGGGTAAGGTGTGCGTGTCATAGGTCTTGTCAAACCCTGCGGTCCGTCTGTGCGGACTCTTGGGTCGCATGCGCCATGATCTGAGGATCAAGTATGTTGACGCATGCCGGGCGAGCGTGGCGCTCGCGGGAGACTACTCCCCTAGGACGGAGCGGATTCTGCCTAGGCAAAATCCATTCGGCAAGCGTTCTTTTGCAAAAAGATTTTCAGCCGCGCTTGGCGCTGTAGATGCGAAAACCCTGGCCTTCGGCCTTGATCGAACAGGGGCCGAGATGCTCTTCGATCAGCGGTTGATAGCGCAGGAAGCTGTTGGCTACCAGCCGGAGTTCGCCACCCGTTTTCAGATGTTTGGCTGCTTTTCGCAGCAGGTTCTCTGTGGCTTGGTAGTCCGTGTGGACCCCGACATGGAACGGCGGATTGGTCAGGATGGTGTTCAAACCCATGGGCGCGGCATCGATGCCGTCGCCGGTCAGGACCTCGGCTTCCAGGCCGTTGGCGGCCAGGGTCAGGCGACTGCTGGCAGCAGCGAAGGCATCGACGTCGAGCAGGGTCACGTTGTTATGCGGGTAACGGCGTTTGATCGCCGCCCCCAGAACCCCGGCGCCGCAACCGAAATCCAGCAGGTGGCCGCTGGGCAGTTTGTCCAGGTGTTCCAGCAACAGGGCGCTGCCGCGATCCAGGCGGCCATGGCTGAACACCCCTGGCAGGCTGACCACTTTCAGCGGTCCTTCGGTCAACGGCAGTTCATATTCCTGGGCCAGGCTTTCCAGGCTGACGGCTTGCGGCGCGTTGTCTACCGTCACTTGCCACAGCTGGCAGTGCCGAGCGCTGTCGAGCTTGCGCGGTTTGCCGAAGGGGTTGAGCTGCTTGGCCGCGCGTTCGATGCCGCTGCGTTTTTCCCCGACCAGATACAGCTCGCGCCCGGCCAGGCGCGAGGCGAGGGCGTTGAGCAGGTAGTCGGTCAGTTCCTTGGACTTGGGCAGGAACAGCACGGCGTTGGCAAAGCCTTGCTCGGGTGCGGTCACGCCGAAGTGGCTGCGCCCGGCGAAGCGTGCATCCAGGGCGGCCTGATCGCCGGCATGCCAGCACCAGCCATGAGCGGCCGGCAGGCGGCCGAGCAGGTCATCGGCGGGCAGGCCGGCCAGCAGCAGCGAGCCTTGAAACAAGTCAGCCTGACGAAGCAGTACTTCACTGCGCGGATCCATAATCTGCTCCTGGGAAAAAAGTGGCGCAGTTTATCAACTGACGACCCGCAGCGCTGTACCGCTGAAAAACGCCTGGGCGTTTTCCGCCAGCTGGCCGACGATGCGCTGCCGGGCTTCGCGGCTGCCCCAGGCGTTGTGTGGGGTCACGATCAGCCGCGGGATGTCATGGGCCAGCAGCGGGTTGCCTGCGGTCGGCGGCTCGACGCTCAACACGTCGGTGGCCGCGCCGCCCAGGTGACCACTGCGCAGGGCGTCGGCCAGGGCCTGTTCGTCGATCAGGCCGCCACGGGCGGTGTTGACCACAAAGGCCTGGGGCTTGAGCAGGGCCAGCTCCCGGGCGCCGATAAAGTGCCGGGTATGTTCGTTGAGCGGGCAGTGCAAGGTCAGTGCATCGACCTGGGGCAGCAATTCATCCAGCGGTAAGCGATCAGGTCGGGCTGGGCGGCCGGGAATCTGCCCCAGCAGCACGCGCATGCCGAAGGCTTCGGCCAGGCGGGCGACGGCGCCACCCAGTTCTCCATGGCCCAGCAGGCCCAGGGTCTTGCCCTGCAGTTCGACGATCGGGAAATCCAGCAGGCAGAACTGCCGGGCCTGCTGCCAGCGACCGTCACTGACCGCCTGGCGGTAATCGCCGAGGCGGGTGGCGAGGTTGAGCAGCAGCATGAGGGTGTGCTGGGCCACCGATGGCGTGCCGTAGCCCTGGCAGTTGGCGACTGTGATGCCTCGGGAGCGGGCGGCGGCCAGATCGACATTGTTGGTGCCGGTGGCCGCCACCAGGATCAGTTTCAGCTCGGGGCAGGCGGCCAGGGTTTCGGCATTGAGCAGCACTTTGTTGCTGATCGCCACCTGGGCTTCCTGCAGGCGCTCGACCACCTGTTCGGGGTTGGTCCGGTCATGCAGTTGCAGTTCGCCGAAGCTGTGGCGCAGCACGCCGAGGTCGAGGTCGCCGAGGTCCAGGGAGCTGTGGTCGAGGAAGACGGCGCGGCGATTGTTAGTCATCAACTGTACCTTTTGCACGAGGGTCTGAAGGCGTAATCTGCCGAGCCTAACAGATGAAATAATTAGATACACAGGAGTGTCCATGTACCTCGCCGAGTTCTTGACCGTCGCCCTTATTCACCTGCTTGCCGTGGCCAGCCCGGGTCCGGATTTCGCCGTCGTGGTGCGCGAAAGCGTGACCCACGGTCGCCGCGCCGGCACCTGGACGGCATTGGGCGTTGGCACCGCGATCTTCCTGCATGTGGGCTATTCGCTGCTGGGTATCGGCCTGATCGTGTCGCAGTCGATCGTGCTGTTCAATGCGTTGAAATGGGCCGCCGCCGCTTACCTGCTGTACATCGGCTACAAGGCGCTGCGGGCGCAGCCGGCCAAACCCGCTACCGAGAACCTGCACCTGGAAGCCGGCGAGCGCACCGCGCGTGGCGCCTTCACTTCCGGTTTCGTGACCAACGGCCTGAACCCGAAAGCGACGCTGTTTTTCCTGTCGCTGTTCACCGTGGTCATCAATCCGCACACGCCTCTGGCCATCCAGGCCGGTTATGGCGTGTACCTGGCGGCGGCGACGGCTATCTGGTTCTGCCTGGTGGCGCTGCTGTTCAGCCAGCAGAAAGTCCGCGCCGGTTTTGCCCGCATGGGCCACTGGTTCGACCGCACCATGGGCGCGGTGCTGATTGCCATCGGGGTGAAGCTGGCCTTTACCGAGATGCATTGAGGTTGCGGGTTTGCACCCAATTGCTCAGATTTTTCTGATTAGAATTTACGATTAATCGTACAATCGTCCGCTTTATGCCCCCTTCGACCGTCTGGAGGGTTGCGAGAGCGGACGTTTGATGACGATACAAAAAGTACCGCAGCAGTTGCTCTATCTGGTTTATGGCGACAAAGAGGTTTATCGCCATGAAGCAAAATTCAGCATCCTGACGGCCCTCGACCAGAGCAAGAATGCCGATGCCCTGGTGATCCGGGTGATGACCGATCGCCCGGAGGATTACCGCGGCTGGCCGGTACAAGTGGTGCCATTGAGCGCGCAGACACTGTTCGAGTGGCAGGGCGACCAGGGCTACTACCATCGCCGCAAGGCCTGCGCCTTTGCCGCGGGCCTCGAGCTGGCGGACAAGACCCTGTTCGTCGATACCGACACCCTGTTCGAGGCCGATCCGCGGCGCCTGTTCGAACGTATCGCTCCGGGCCAGTACCTGATCGATGAAGTCGAATTTCGCTGGTCCGAAGTCCGCGCCCGCCCGCAGTTCGTCAAGCTCGACCGCTACTTGCAGGCCAGCGGTCATGTGGTGCCGAAGGAGCAGCGCCTGTTCAACAGCGGCGTCTGTGGCCTGACGGCCGGCGATGGTCCCTTGATGCAGGCCTCGATCGCCCTGATCGATGATTGGAGCGCCCACATCAAGGACCTGCACACCCTGGAACAGATCGCCCTGTCATTTGCCCTGGGCAGCCAGGCCGTGGGCGAGAGCAAGAGCTGCATCTATCACTACTTCTCCGACAAGGCCTTCTTCCACGCGATGCAGGCGCTGTTCTTCCAGCGTCACGGCGAAGCCTTTCGCCCGGAGTTGCTGCGTAGGCAGCGTGAGGTGCCACGGCGCAAGCCTGTTCCGTCGCTGTTCCAGCGCTCGCGGATAAAGTTCTACTTGAGCCGGCAGAACAAGGACCTGCAAAAAGTCGGACGCGATCTCCTGTACGGCAGCAACTGTCCGGTTTCGCCCTATATCGACGCTTGCCGCCACGTCTGGTGGGATCAGGGGCTGCGCCAGATCCAGCGCCGGGGCATGAGCCAGCTGGCGCCGATCCGTGCCCTGGCGCAGGGCGAATGGCCGTCTGGCTGGCCGCGGCCGCGTAATCGCGACTTGGAAAAACACCTGCGCAGCTATCTGCAACGGCACCTGCAACCGCACGGGGCCAACCCCGGGGCTAAGTGATGGGCCCCAGTGCCTTGAGCTGGTTCAGGGCACCGAGATATTCCCGCGGATGGTTGCCGAGCAAGCGGCAGAACATCGCGCTGAAGGCCCGGGCGCTGCCATAACCCAACGCCGTCGCTACTTGTTGCACGCTCTCGCCGGCGATCAAACGTGGCAGGGCTTCCATCAGGCGCAGTTGCTGGCGCCAGGCATTGAAGCTCATTTGCAATTCCTGCTGAAACAGCCGCGCCAGGGTTCGTGAACTGGCGCCGACCTGCTGTGCCCAGTCTTCCAGGGTATTGGCATGATCCGGCGTTTGCAGCAGTGCCTGGCAAATGGCTTGCAGGCGCCGGTCGTGAGGCATGGGGATATGCAGCGGCAGGTTCTCCAGGTGAGCAACTTCTTCCAGCATCAGTTGCTGGATCAGAGGGTTTTCCGCGTGTTCGCGCCCCTGCACGGCCCGCAGGATCAGCTCGCGCAGCAGCGGCGTGACCGCCAGCACGCAACATTGCTGCAACGAGGGCGGCGACAGCTCGGGGGCGATGAACAGCGAACGCATGTGCACATCGCCGGCCATGAAGATTTCATGTTCCACCAGGGGCGGAATCCACACCGCGCGGGTCGGTGGCAGGACCCATGCGCCCTGGTCCGTTACCACGCGCATGGTCCCGCGCACCGCGTACAGCAGCTGTGCCTCGCGATGCCGGTGCAGCTCCTGGTGGGCGCCGTCGAGATAGTCGCGTGGGTAGGCGCTGATCGGGCCGTGTTGAAAGTGGCTGATTAACATGTCTGATTCGATGACTTTATTGTCAGGAGTACGTTTTGTAGCCAACCTAGCATAACGGCATACCTACAACGAAACAGCGTGCCGTCATGAATCAGTCTCGAAACGTAATCCGCTACATCAATGCCGCCCATGTGATCGATCACATGTTCATGCTGATCTTCCCCGCCGCCGTGCTCGGTATGACACAGGCCTTCGACCTGGACTATGCCGCGCTGATCGGTTTTTCCCTGGGCGGCTTCATTGCCTTCGGCGCCTGTTCGCTGCCGGCCGGCTGGCTGGGCGACCACTGGAGCCGGCGGCAGATGATGCTGCTGTTCTTCTTCGGTATCGGCGCTTCGGCGATTCTCACCGGCCTGAGTAGCAGCCCGGCGATGCTGGTGGTCGGCCTGACGCTGATGGGCGTGTTTGCCGCGATCTATCACCCGGTGGGCACGGCGATGCTGGTGGCCTATGCGCAGAACCGCGGGCGGGAGATTGGCATCAACGGCATGTGGGGCAATCTCGGCGTGGCCTTTTCGGCATTGGTCACCGGGCTGCTGGTGGCGTATTTCGGCTGGCGTTCGGCGTTCATCCTGCCGGGCGTGGTGGCGATTGCCCTGGGCCTGGGGTTTGCCTGGCAGGTGCGTGAAGAGCCCATCCCGGCACGGCCCCATGTGCCGCTCAAGGGCGCAGGCGGCCAGCGTATTTCCATGGCCATGGTGTTTGGCGTCCTGGCCCTGGCAACCGCGACCGGTGGGGTGGTGTTCAACGCCACCACCATGACCTACCCGAAGCTGTTCCAGGAGCGCCTGCAAGACCTGTTCGCTTCGCCGCAGACCCTGGGCCTGGTGGTCAGCCTGGCGTATGCCTTCGGCGCCGTGGCGCAACTGAGCATTGGCCGGGTGCTGCATCGCTTCAGTCTGAAATGGCCCTTTATTCTCTTGACCCTGTGCCAGGCGCCGCTGCTGTTCGGCCTGGCCGAGGTCGAGGGCTGGGCGGTCATTGTGCTGGGGGCGGCCTTTATGTTCGTGGTGTTCGGGCAGGTCACGGTGAACGATGCGATGGTCGCCAACTTCGTTGCCCCGCAGTGGCAGTCCCGGGTGTTTGCCTTGCGCTACTGCCTGTCGTTCGGCGCCAGCGCCACGGCGATTCCGTTGATTGCCTTTGTCGAGCCGCGCCAGGGGCTGGCCGGGTTGTATCTGATCCTGGGCGGTTTCGCCGCGCTGACCTTCGCCGCGGCGTTGATCTTCCCGCGTACCCCGGCGGAGGCCGCGGCGGGGCAGGCAGCTTGAGGGGCATATGAGTGTCTTCGCGTGAATCCCCGGTCGCACGAATGCTGGCTTGGAGCTAGCATTCGTACGGCTCTGCAAATCATTCCTTTGGCTGATTTGGCAGAGCCAGCGGCGCTCTAGAGTGAGCGTTCTTCAGCCACGACCGTGCAGTCACGAAAAGGGATGCTTATGTTGCAGACTCGCGTTATTCCGCCAGCCGAAGGCGCCTATCAATACCCGCTATTGATCAAACGGCTGCTGATGTCCGGCACCCGTTACGAGAAGACCCGTGAAATCGTTTACCGGGACAAACTGCGTTACAGCTACCCAACCCTGATCGAGCGCGTGGCCAGGCTGGCGAACGTGTTGACGGCTGCCGGGGTCAAGGCCGGGGATACCGTGGCGGTGATGGACTGGGACAGCCATCGCTACCTGGAGTGCATGTTCGCCATCCCGATGATCGGCGCGGTGATCCACACCATCAACGTGCGCCTGTCGCCGGAGCAGATCCTGTACACCATGAACCACGCCGAGGACCGCTTCGTGCTGGTCAACAGTGAGTTCGTCGGGCTCTACCAGGCAATCGCCGGGCAACTGACCACGGTAGAGAAAACCCTGCTGCTGACCGACGGCCCGGATAAGAGCGCCGACCTGCCGAACCTGGTGGGCGAATACGAGCAGCTTCTGGCGGCTGCCAGCACCCAGTACGCCTTCGAGGACTTCGACGAAAACTCGGTGGCCACCACTTTCTACACCACCGGCACCACCGGCAATCCGAAGGGCGTGTACTTCACCCACCGCCAGCTGGTGCTGCACACCATGGGCGTGGCGGTGATCATGGGCAGCATCGACAGCGTGCGCCTGCTGGGCACCAGCGATGTGTACATGCCCATTACACCGATGTTCCACGTGCATGCCTGGGGCCTGCCTTATGTGGCGACCATGCTCGGCCTCAAGCAGGTCTATCCCGGCCGTTACGACCCGGAACTGCTGGTGGAGCTGTGGCGCAAGGAAAAGGTCACCTTCTCCCATTGCGTGCCGACTATCCTGCAGATGCTGCTCAATGCCAAGGCGGCCCAGGGCACGGATTTCGGTGGCTGGAAGATCGTCATCGGCGGCAGCGCGCTCAACCGCGCACTGTATGAAGCCTCCAAGGCCAAGGGCATTCAACTGACGGCGGCCTATGGTATGTCGGAAACCGGGCCGCTGGTGTCCTGCGCCCACCTCAACGAAGAGCTGCTGGCGGGTACCGAGGATGAGCGCACCTCCTACCGGATCAAGGCCGGCGTGCCCGGGCCTCTGGTGGAGGCGGCGATTGTCGATGGCGACGGCAACTTCCTGCCGGCCGATGGCGAGACCCAGGGTGAGCTGGTGCTGCGCGCGCCCTGGCTGACCGAAGGCTATTTCAACGAGCCGCAGAAGGGCGCGGAGCTGTGGGAGGGCGGCTGGCTGCACACCGGCGACGTGGCAACCCTCGACGGCATGGGCGTGATCGATATTCGCGACCGGATCAAGGATGTGATCAAGACCGGAGGCGAGTGGGTATCGTCCCTGGCCCTGGAGGACCTGATCAGCCGCCACCCGGCGGTACGCGAAGTAGCAGTGGTGGGTATCCCCGATCCGCAATGGGGCGAGCGCCCGTTTGCCTTGCTGGTGGTCCGCGAGGGGCGTGCGATCGAGGCCAAGGAGCTCAAGGAGCATCTCAAGCCGTTTGTCGAACAGGGGCACTTGAGCAAGTGGGCGATTCCCAGCCAGATCGCCCTTGTTACTGAAATTCCCAAGACCAGTGTCGGCAAGCTCGACAAGAAGCGCATCCGCCTCGACATCACCGAATGGCAGGCCAACAACAGCACCTTTCTTTCGACGCTGTAAACACCTCCTACCGTGCCCGAAAGGGCACGGTAGAGCCCACCAAGCAAGCGCTTGCCTTGTCAAATCCGAATTTTCAGCCATCCTTGCCGTGCCGGCATTTGCCGGACTGGCGAAAGGACCGTTCCAGAGTGGTTGGAGGCTGCAAATCACACTTTAGAGGGATCAAGCCGTACCACCTGCTGGCTATAGTCCGCCCAAGGATTTTTAAGAACGGGGCAACCGCACAACATGGGGCGATGCAACTTTGAACGACTTCGGGGCTGACTGGGTTCCGCCCGTTCAGAGCGTTTTTAAAAGTGCTCACTGCCATAACAATAAAGCACATGGAGTAGCGTCGATGACATCAGTAAACCAGTTCTGGCGCCGGGCGAAACTGCCTCTGGCCGTCAGTCTCGCCTCTACGCTCGCCGGACCTGCCTTCGGCGTCAGTTTCAACATCGGTGAAATCGAAGGTCAGTTCGACTCTTCTCTATCGCTGGGTGCGAGCTGGTCTACCCAGAGCCCCAACAAGAATCTGATTGGTGTCAACAACGGCGGTCATGGCCTGTCCCAGACCTCCGACGATGGCCACGCTAACTTCAAGAGCGGCGAAACCTTCTCCAAGATCTTCAAGGGCATCCATGACCTTGAACTGAAATACGGCGACACCGGGGTCTTCGTCCGCGGCAAATACTGGTATGACTTCGAGCTCAAGGACGAAAGCCGCGAGTTCAAGGACATCAGCGACAGCAACCGCAAGGAAGGCGCCAAGTCCTCCGGCGGGCAGATCCTCGACGCCTTCGTCTACCACAACTACTCGATCGCCGAGCAGCCGGGTTCCGTGCGTCTGGGCAAGCAAGTCGTGAGCTGGGGTGAAAGTACCTTCATTGGCGGCGGCATCAACTCGATCAACCCGATCGACGTGTCCGCTTTCCGCCGTCCTGGTGCGGAGATCAAGGAAGGTCTGATCCCGGTCAACATGTTCTACGTCTCCCAGAGCTTGACCGAGAACCTCTCGGCCGAAGCCTTCTATCAGCTGGAATGGGACCAGACCGTCGTCGACAACTGCGGCACCTTCTTCTCCCAGCCGGACATCATCGCCGACGGTTGCAGCGACAACCTGCGGGTGCTGAACAAACGCTCGACCATTCCATCGATTGCCCTGGGGCCACTGGCCGCCGCGGGCGTCGACGTCAACCAGGAAGGCGTGCTGGTACGTCGTGGCCCGGACCGCGATGCACGGGACAGCGGGCAGTGGGGCGTGTCCTTCAAGTACATGTACGAGCCGCTCGACACCGAGTTCGGCGCGTACTTCATGAACTACCACAGCCGTGCGCCGATCTTCAGCGCCACCGGTGCTCCGCAGGCGGTCTTCGACCGTGTCGCGGCCTTGCCAGCGGCGTTCCGCGCCCTGGGCCCACTGGTAGTGGCAGGCAGCTCCGAGTACTTCGTCGAGTACCCTGAGGACATCCGCCTCTACGGCCTGAGCTTCTCCACCACCTTGCCTACCGGTACCGCGTGGAGCGGTGAGATCAGCTATCGCCCGAACGCTCCGGTGCAGTTGAACTCCACCGATATCCTGTTCGCCGGTGTTCGCCCACTGGGCGGCACCCTGGCCAATGCATCGCTGCTCGACGGCGCTCCGGGTCAGGACCTGCATGGCTATCGCCGTAAAGAGATCACCCAGCTGCAGACCACCTTCACCCACTTCTTCGATCAGGTCATGGGCGCCAGCCGCCTGACCCTGGTCGGTGAAGTCGGCCTGACCTACGTGGGCGGCCTGGAAAGCACCTCCAAGGTTCGTTACGGCCGCGATCCGGTTTATGGCCCGGGCGAACTGCCTGCCACCGGCAGCCTGGACACCTGCTCGCAGATCCTCAACACCAGCACCATCAACGGCGCGGGGGCGGGCGCGGCGACCAACAATCGCAGCCGCAACTGTAACGACGACGGCTTCACCACCTCGACTTCCTGGGGTTATCGCGGTCGTGCCATCTGGGAATACAACGACGTGTTCGCCGGTGTGAACCTCAAGCCGAACGTGGCATGGTCCCATGACGTCAGCGGTTACTCGCCTGGCCCTGGCGGCAACTTCGAGGAAGGTCGCAAGGCCATCAGCCTGGGCGTGGATGCCGAGTACCAGAACACCTACACCGCGAGCCTGGCGTACACCAACTTCTTCGACGGCAAGTACACCACCGTGGATGACCGTGACTTCGTGGCCCTCAGTTTCGGCGTGAACTTCTAAGCACTGCATTTTCAGGAAGAACAAGAATATGAAAGTAACCAAGAGTCTGTTGCAGGTCGGTGTCCTCGGGCTGTCGCTGCTGGCGACCGGGGTCATGGCCGCGGTCTCGGCCGATGAAGCGGCCAAGCTGGGTACCTCCTTGACGCCGATGGGCGCGGAAATGGCCGGTAACTCCGCCGGTACCATTCCAGCCTGGAAAGCCTTGCCGACCAACGCCGGCAGTGTGGACAGCAAGGGCTTCCTGTCCAACCCGTACGCCAGCGAGCAGCCGCAGTTCACCATCACCGCGCAGAACGTCGAGCAGTACAAGGACAAGCTGGCGCCGGGGCAGTACGCGATGTTCAAGCGTTACCCGGAAACTTTCAAAATGCCGGTCTACCCGTCCCACCGCGGGGCTACGGTACCTGCTGACGTGTTCGCCGCGATCAAGGAAAACGCCACCAAGACCAACCTGGTCAGCGGCGGCAACGGCCTGGAAAACTTCAAGACCGCCATTCCGTTCCCGATTCCGAAAAGCGGTGTGGAAGTCATCTGGAACCACATCACCCGCTATCGCGGCGGCAGTGTGACCCGTCTGGTGACCCAGGCGACGCCACAGGCCAACGGCTCGTTCAGCCTGGTGTACTTCCAGGACCAGTTCGTGTTCCGCGACAAGATGAAGGACTACGATCCGGCGAACCCGGGCAACATCCTGTTCTACTTCAAGCAGAAAGTGACCGCGCCGGCGCGTCTGGCCGGTGGTGTGCTGCTGGTGCACGAAACCCTCGACCAGGTGAAGGAACCGCGTTCGGCGTGGGTCTACAACGCCGGCCAGCGCCGTGTGCGTCGCGCCCCGCAAGTGTCGTATGACGGTCCGGGTACCGCGGCCGACGGCCTGCGTACCTCCGACAACCTCGACATGTACAACGGCGCGCCGGACCGCTACGACTGGAAGCTGGAAGGCAAGAAGGAGATGTACATCGCCTCCAACAGCTACAAGCTCGACTCGCCGCAACTGAAGTACGCCGAGATCATCAAGGCCGGCCACATCAACCAGGACCTGGCTCGCTACGAGCTGCGCCGTGTCTGGCACGTGGTCGCGACCCTGAAGGAAGGTCAGCGTCATATCTACGCCAAGCGTGACTTCTACATCGATGAAGACACCTGGCAGGCCGCGGTGATCGACCACTACGACGGTCGTGGCCAGCTGTGGCGCGTGGCCGAGGCGCATGCCGAGAACTACTACGACAAGCAAGTGCCGTGGTACGCCCTGGAAACCCTCTACGACCTGCAGTCCGGCCGTTACCTGGCACTGGGCATGAAGAACGAAGAGAAATCGGCCTATGACTTCGGCTTCACCGCCACCACCAGCGACTTCACCCCGGCGGCCCTGCGCCAGGATGGCGTTCGTTAACCCGCGGTAAATCGAGGCGCATCCTCGATCGACGCCCCGACTGGTTCGGGGCGTTTTTTATTGTCTGGATTTTTCTACAAAACACGGGTTGGCCCCTGTAGGAGCGAGCTCGCTCGCGAAAAATACGCCAGATAATGCCTCTTCCCGGTAAAACCGCGCTGCCCTGATCGTGAGCAAGCTCGCTCCTGCAGGTACGTGGGGAGCACTGACAAACCTGGTTGTATTCTTTTTCTAGCCATCTGTAGCAAAAATCTTCAACAGGGGGCTTTTTACCGATAGTCTGCCGACATCTGTATTGCCGACAACAGCACTTCAATAAGAGTTGGCCATGACTGATCTGTCCCGTATCCAGGGGCCTGCCGGTGCGCTCATTGCCGCGCCGGAAGGGCGCTTCTACCGACCACCCTTGCCCGACGGCTACGTACTGCGGCCGCGTCTGTGCGAGCGCTTGAGCGCAGGCCTCAATGGCCGGTTGCTGTTGGTCAGCGCACCGGCCGGTTTTGGCAAGAGTTCGCTGGCGGTGGAGTTCTGCCAGAGCCTGCCGCCGCACTGGCGCAGCCTGTGGCTGGGGCTCAGTCGTCGGGACAGCGATCCGGGTCGTTTTCTCGAACGCCTGCTCGAGGGGCTGCAACAATATTTCGCCCAGTTGGGCAGCCAATCCCTCGGGCTGCTGAAGATGCGCCAGCGCCACCAGCCCTTCGCCTTCGAGGAGTGGTTGGACGGCCTGCTCGATGAATTGGCGACCCACCTTTCCAGTGCTTCTCCCTTGTTGCTGGTGCTGGACGATTACCACCTGGCCCAGGGGCCGGTGCTCGATCGTTGCCTGCAGTTCTTCCTCAATCATTTACCCGACGGCCTGCTGGTGCTGGTGACCAGCCGTCAGCGCCCGGACTGGCACCTGGCGCGTCTGCGCCTGTCGCGGCAGTTGCTGGAACTGCACGAGCAGGACCTGCGCCTGACCTACGACGAATCCCTGACCCTGCTCGACCGGCACAGCAGTTCGCTGCGTGGCGAGGCGCTGGAAAGTCTGATCCTGCGTAGCGAAGGCTGGGTAGCGGGCCTGCGCTTCTGGTTGTTGGCGGCCTCGGAGGCAGGCAGCAGTGGAGCCTTGCCGCAGTCGCTGAATGGCGGCGAAGGCCTGATTCGCGATTATCTGCTGGAAGAAGTCATCGATTGCCTGCCTGCCGAAGTGCAGTCGTTTCTTTATGACACGGCGCCCCAGGAGCGTTTCTGCAGCGAACTGTGCGATGCGCTGCGCGAGTCCCACGACAGTGCCGAGATCCTGCGTTACCTGTTGGCCCACCAGGTGTTCCTGGTGCCGCTGGACGAGCAGGGGCACTGGTACCGTTATCACCATCTGTTTTCCGACCTGCTGCGCACCCGGCCCACCGCCAACGCGGTATTGCCGCCGGCCAGCCTGCACTTGCGGGCCTGTCGCTGGTTCAACGCCCAGGGGCTGCTGGACGAAGCGGTGGAGCAGGCGTTGCGCGCCGGGCACCTGGATGTGGCGGCGAACCTGGTACAAAACCTGTCCGAGGAACAGTTGCTGGCGGAACAGAACGTCGGCATGTTGCTGCGCTGGAAAATGGACTTGCCCGACAGCCTGCTGATCAGCACCCCGCGGCTGATCGTGCTGTACAGCTGGGCGCTGGGGCTGGCGTGCCAGCTGGATGCCGCCGAGGAACTGGCCAGCCATTTGAGTCGCTTCCTGCCGGCCCCCTCGGCCACCGCGCAGAAATCCATGCTGGCGCAATGGCTGGCCTTGAGCGGGATTGTCGCCCGTGGGCGGGGGAATCGCGAACTGACCCTGCTGTATTGCACCGAAGCCCTGGAAACCTTGCCCCAGAAACGTTACGGGCAGCGGCTGGTGTGCCTGTCGACCCTGTCCAACCTGGCGATCGCCGATGGCGATTTGTGGCGCGCCAGGGGGCTCAACCGCGAGTCCCTGGAACTGGCGCAGCGGGTCGGCAACCCCTTGTTCGAGGCCCTGGCCCATTACGACCGGGCCCGGGTGCTGCAAGCCCGCGGTGAGATCCTGCGGGCGCTGGATGAAGTCCGCCAGGGTTTGCAGCGCTTGTATGGCCTGTCCACGCAGCGTCTGTATGCGGTACGGGCGCGGCTGACGCTGTATGAGGGTTATCTGTTGATGTTGCGCTGCCAGCCCGAGACCGGGCTGGCCCGCTTGCGGGCGGGCCTGGTCGAGGCCCGGGCCTGTCGCGATATCAGCGTGCTGATCGGCCATTGCGTGATCGCCAACCTGGAAGGGCACAACGGTGAGTTTGCCAAGGCCTTTGCCGAGCTGGCCGAGGCCGAGCGCCTGATGCACATCTGGGACGTCCCGCCGATCTACTACCTGGCGATGATCACCCTGGTCAAATGCGAGCTCTGGCTGGCCCAGGGCCGCACCGACCTGGCGCAGGCCTGGCTGGCTCGCCTGGGGCAGACCTACACCGGCGACCAAGCCGCCGCGGCGCCGGAGTTTCATCCACAGCTGCCGCTGCATATCGAGTTGCAGCAGGCCTTGCTCGACAGTATCCAGGGCGCGCCGGCCCTGGCCGAACAGCGTCTGGACAAACTGGTGGAGCATGGCCGGGAGAGCGGGCGGCAGATGCTCAATGTGATGGCGTTGAATCAGAAGGTCGCGCTGTTGCTGGCCCAGGGGCGCGACCCCGAGGCCCGGCAGGCCTTTGCCCAGGCGCTGGAAGCTGCCGTGGGCGGGGCATTGCAACCGTTCGAATGGGCAGTACGGGCGCATCCGGCCTGGGTCCGCGAGCAACTTCAGCAGGGGCCGGCGACGCCATTGCGCCAGACCTTGCTCGAACGTCTGCCGGCCGCCGTGGCGCGCGAACCTCTGGAGCAGCATCACGGCGAAGCCCTCAGCTCCCGCGAACTGGCGGTGCTGCAACTGATCGCCCAGGGCTGTTCCAACCAGGAAATCAGCGATCAGTTGTTTATCTCGCTGCACACCGTGAAGACCCACGCCAGCCATATCAACAGCAAGCTGGGGGTGGAGCGTCGCACCCAGGCCGTGGCCCGGGCCCAGGAACTGGGCTTGCTGGGTTAATCGGGCTGTCGGTTGATCTCGCTGGCATCGCCCTCGGCGCGCTTCTGGGGCGAAGCTGGAGGCTCAGTGGTGGTGAAGTCCAGGGTCACCGTGAAGCGCTGCTGTTCGGTGACGACCTGGATTTTCCAGCCCAGCCTGGCGCACAGCTGGCGCATCAGTTCCAGGCCCAGGCCGTAGCCGAAGTCGCTGGATTCTTCCGGCTGGCTGGTATCACGGATGCGGTTGACGATGCGCAGTTGCAGCTGCTCGAAGGTGATTTCAATGCTGCCTTCGTCGGCATATTGCAGGGCATTGCGCAGAAAGTTACCGACCACGATCCGGCAGGCGGTCGGGGGCAGGCGACAGGGTTCGTTGCTGATGTCGAGGATCAGTTCGATGTCCCGCTTGCCGATCAGGTAGCGATGCTCCTGGATCAGTTCGTTGAACAACTCGACCATGTCGATGGCTTCTTCCGGCAAGGGTTCAAGGCGCTCGCGGCTCATCCACAGCAGAGTCTCGGCAATGCGTTGCATGTTCAGTACCGAGCGTTCGATACGTTGCAGGGGTGGGGGCAACGTGCCCCCGGACTGCAGGGCCAGCAGTTCCAGGTTGGCCTTGAGCACCGCCAGCGGCGTGCGCAACTCATGGCTGGTGTAGCGCAGCAGGCGTCCCTCGCGCAGGCTGGCGGCCTGCACCTGCTGCACGCTCTGGGCCAGGGAGTCGGCCAGTACATTGAATTCCTTGAAGCGGAAATTCGGGCGTTGGCTGGACACCGCATTCGGATCCTTCAGGGTGGTGGACCACTGGGCCAACCGGCCGAGAGGACGTACCAGCCACCAGACCAGCAGAACGATGATGATCAGTGCCGGGACGAATACCGCCAGACTGATGAAGTTGACGCTGTTCAGTTCGTGATCGAGATAGGCATCGGACAACGGGGTCTCGACCTCGCCGCCTTCTTCATGGTCGTGGTCGACATCGAACATATACAGGGTTTTGCCGTCACCCAGGGGTTGGGCCAGGATCGCTTTGACTTCATCCTGCCCATCGGCGTCCAGTTCACCGAACACCTGCACGGCACCGAAGGACAGGGTTGGCGGCGTATCCAGCAACTGGCGAATTTTCGGCGGCAACGCCTCCTTGCCGATAACGCTGCTGAAGAAATAGTTCTGCGGTGGGGGCAGGCTCGGGTCTTTCTTGTAATGCCTGACGAAGTACAGGGCTTCCTCTTCCATCATGGCGCTGGCGGTATAGAGCAGGCCACGGACGCTGTAGCTCGATAGCAGTTGGCTGTAGATCAGCAGCACCACGGCGATCAACAGCAGGAAACTGCCGCTGATCACCCATTTCAGACTCAGCCCCTTACGCATGGGGCCTCAGCTGTACGCCGATGCCGGAAATAGTGTGGATCAGCGGTTGGCTGAAATCCTTGTCCACTGCCTTGCGCAAGCGGTGCATATGCACCTTGAGGGTATTGCTGTCCGGTGGCTCGTCGCCCCAGACCGTGGCCTCGAGACGTTCGCGACCCACCGGCTCGGGACTGGCACGCATCAGGCACTCCAGCAAGGTCCAGCAGATGGGCGACAGGTGCAGTTCCTGTCCGGCGCGGCTGACCTTGCGGGTGGACAGATCCATGGTCAGGTCGGCCACCTGCAGGCGGCTGGCCTGGCCGCTGCGCCGCAGGCTCAGGGCGCGGATCCTGGCCACCAGTTCGGCCAGCTCGAAGGGCTTGACCAGATAGTCGTCGGCGCCCATGGCAAAGCTGGCGAGCTTGTCCGGCAGGGCATCCAGCGAGGTGAGCATCATGATCGGTGTCTGTTTGCCCTGTTCGCGCAGCTGTTTGCACAGCTGTTGGCCGTCCAGGCGCGGCAGCATGATGTCCAGCAGGATCACATCATAATGCTGGTCCAGCGCCAGGCTCAGGCCGGTCCGGCCATTGCTGGCGTGATCGCAGACGATCCCGCTGATCTCCAGGTATTCGATGACGGTGTTGGCCAGGTCGAGGTTGTCCTCGACCAGCAGCAGGTGGATATGCACGGGAACGTCCCCTTGGACCCTTGTCGCTCAGTGGCCCAGAGGATAGCGGAGTCGGGCGTTTTTTTACCGATGTTTACCTGGCGTTAACCTGTCGGACTCTAGGGTGGCGGCTTTTACAGCAAGAGAGCGCCACCATGAACCTGTCTCCTTTGATCAAAGACATTCTGCTGGTCTTGATTGTCATCGGCCTGATGACCTATGGCTTGCTGTCCAGAACGCCTGCGGTGCGCCTGGGCGAGGGTGGGCCGCGGGCAGGATTCTTGATCGGGTATGAGAGGGAGCTGACAGCAGGATCGGACGCTATTGCCTATGCATCCTGAAAAGGCCGGCGCGGGCTACACCGATCAGTTGGTGTTTTGCTTGTTGCTGATTCTTTGCGTGTCGCTTGCGCTGGGCATCTATATCGTCCGGCTCAATGCGCGCATCGATCAACAGCGTGAACTGTCGCCGGTGCATCTGCTCGAGTGCGGCAATGGGCGCGGCGCTTTTATCGTCTATCCCCACGGGCAGCGCAGCAGCAGTGACAATTGTTATCTGATCGAAGAGGATGAGTAGCCAGCGTAGCGGCACCCAGGAAGATCCGGCACTGAATTCAAGCACAAGAAACGTAGTTCTTGCGCTTGAATGTCGATCTACAGTGCAGGCGTACTGAGATGACGGCCAGGCCCGGCCTGATCTCCCTGGAAGATAAAGGAGGCTTACTATGTCCTGCGTATTCAAATTGATGAACTCGCCCGTCGGTCAACTGACCCTGGTTGCCAGAGGCACGAAGCTCGCCGCGATTCTCTGGGAGAACGAACGCGAAAACCGCGTGCGTCTCGGCCCGTTGCAGCCAGCCGAGGATCATCCGGTCTTGCTGGAAACCGAACGCCAGCTCAATGAGTACTTTGCCGGCAGCCGCGATTGCTTCGAGCTGGAACTGGACTTTGTCGGCACCGAGTTCCAGTGCAAGGTCTGGCAGGCGCTGCTGACCATTCCTTTCGGTGAAACCCGCAGCTACAGCCAGATTGCCGCGCAGGTGGGCAGTCCCAAGGCCGTGCGCGCGGTCGGCGCGGCCAACGGCCGGAACCCGATCTCGATCATTGCCCCTTGCCACCGGGTGATCGGCGCCTCGGGCAGCCTCACCGGTTTTGCCGGCGGGCTCCAGGCCAAGCAGTTCCTGCTGGCGCTGGAGGGTGAGGAAACCCTGCAGTTGGCGTTCTGACTGGGATGGCTGCCGCCCGGGACCTAGGGCGGCAGTCATTGTCTGCATTGAGCGGCAAAGCAGCGGCCGCAAGCTGTGCGAGAATGGCCCATCGTTTTTTCAGGAACATCCCATGGAAGCCGCCAAGCCCGCCCTTATTCGCGAAACCTTCCCCGTCGGCCCCTTGCAGTGCAAC
This sequence comes from Pseudomonas chlororaphis subsp. piscium, assembly GCF_003850345.1. Lineage (NCBI taxonomy): Bacteria > Pseudomonadati > Pseudomonadota > Gammaproteobacteria > Pseudomonadales > Pseudomonadaceae > Pseudomonas > Pseudomonas chlororaphis. The sequence continues at coordinate 5,862,699 of NZ_CP027707.1, read as the reverse complement.
TGCACGATCATCGGCGACCCTGTTACAAAAAAGGCCATAGTCGTTGACCCGGGCGGCAATCCCGACCTGATCATGGCGCGGCTCGACGCGCTGGGGCTGAAGGTGGTGAGCATCATCCACACCCATGCCCACCTGGATCACTTCCTGGCGTCCGGGCAGATGAAGGAGAAAACCGGCGCGACCCTGCACCTGCACAAGGAGGATCAGTTCCTCTGGGACAACCTGGAGATGCAGTGCGGCATGTTCGGCGTGCCTTACACTCCAGTACCGGCGCCGGATCGCTGGCTGGCGGACGACGAAGAACTGGCCTGCGGCTGCGGCGTGGCCCTGCATACGCCGGGGCATACCCCAGGTTCCATGAGCTTCTGGTTCGCAGAGGCTAAGCTGCTGATTGCCGGCGACACGTTGTTCAAGCGCGGGGTAGGGCGCACGGATCTGTGGGGTGGCGACCAGGCCACCATCGTGCGTTCGATCAAGCAGCGTCTGTACACCCTCGATGAAGACGCGACCGTGGTGGCCGGGCATGGTCCGGACACCCGCCTGGGCGATGAAATGCGTGAGAATCCCTTTGTCAGGGCCTGACCTTTGCTGTCAAAAGTTTCACGGAATTTTTGTCATTGGCCGTGTTCAAACGCCTGCAAAGGTCTGTTGCCAACGTCCGCTGCATCACAGAATGAAAAAAGTAGGAGCTTCTCCATGTTCACCTCGCGTCGTTTGATCGTTGTTGCTACTGCTGTGGCCTTGTTGTCCGGCTGTGCTTCGCCTAACCCCTATGACAATCAGGGGCAGGCCGACGGCTCCACGGGCATGAGCAAAACTGCAAAATACGGTGGCCTGGGTGCCTTGGCCGGTGCGCTGGCCGGTGCCGCCATCGACCACAACAACCGTGGCAAAGGCGCGCTGATCGGCGCCGCGGTAGTTGGTGCTTCCGCCGCCGGTTACGGCTACTACGCCGACCAGCAGGAAAAGAAACTGCGTGCCAGCATGGCCAATACCGGGGTCGAAGTGCAGCGCCAGGGCGATCAGATCAAACTGATCATGCCGGGTAACATCACCTTCGCCACCGATTCGGCGAACATCGCCCCAAGCTTCTATCAGCCGCTGAACAACCTGGCCGGCTCCCTCAAGGAGTTCAGCCAGAACCAGATCGAAATCGTCGGCTACACCGACAGCACCGGCAGCCGTCAGCACAACATGGACCTGTCCCAGCGTCGCGCCCAGAGCGTGGCGAGCTACCTGACCTCGCAAGGTGTCAGCGGTGCCAACCTGTCGGCGCGTGGCGCTGGCCCGGATAACCCGATCGCCAGCAACGGCGACGTCAATGGCCGCGCGCAGAACCGTCGGGTGGAAGTCAACCTGAAGGCGATTCCGGGTCAGCAGTATGGTGGTCAGCAGCAACAGCCGGGTACGGTTCAGCAGTATCCGTAACTGATCGTTTGAATGAAGAAATGCCCGATCCTGTGATCGGGCATTTTTGTGTGTGGCCTTTGCCCGCGAAGAGGTCCGATCAGTCGCTATCCAATCACCAGATACAAAAAAGCCCCCGGACAACCGAGTTGTCCGGGGGCTTTTTATTGGGCGCGAAGCCTGATTACTTCTTCAGACCATAATGCTCGTCGAGCATGCCCGGCGCGTTAGGCGTCTTTGGCGCGTAGTCCCGTGGCGGTTCCTGGTCGCGCGGCGGCGTCAGGCGTTCCCGTGGAGCCTGCACCGAGTCGGAGTGCAGCGCGGCCAGCAGGCGTTGGCGGGTCAGTTCGTCCAGGGCCAGGCGGTTGGCGCCCTCGGCGAGATGGTCCTGCACTTCCTGATAGCTTTGAGTGAGTTTTTTCACCAGGGTGGCGGTGCTGTTGAAGTGGGTGACCACTTCGTTCTGATAGCTGTCAAAACGTTCCTGAATATCATCCAGCTGACGTTGCGTGCGGTTAGGCGCGGCATTCGGCAGCAGGCGAGCGACCAGAAATCCAATGGCGACACCCGCGATCAGGGCAAGAGTCGGCAACAACCAAACTAAGAGCGAGTGTTCCACGAGTCCTTCCTCTATAAACGGCTTTGCTTTACGTTAACGGCTCGAACCTGCGCTGTATACCGCGATTCACTCGCAATAGATTGGCACAGACAATTTGCTAGACGAGTCGACCCGATTCGAGGTCACGGAGTTCCTTCCTTGCTTATGCGTGAAACCCCCGTAGTGATTGCCGGCCCGGTCGGCCAACTGGAAGCCCTGTATCTGGATGTCGCCGACGCCCGTGGCGTGGCGCTGATCTGCCATCCGAACCCGGTGCAGGGCGGCACCATGCTCAACAAGGTGGTCTCGACCCTACAGCGTACGGCACGCGACGCCGGCCTGATCACTTTGCGTTTCAACTACCGTGGCGTCGGCGCCAGCGAAGGCAGCCACGACATGGGCAGCGGCGAAGTCGACGATGCGCAGGCGGCCGCAGAGTGGCTGCGGGCCAGGCACCCGGACCTGCCGATGACCCTGCTCGGTTTCTCCTTCGGCGGCTTCGTCGCCGCCAGCCTTGGCGGGCGCCTGGAAGCCCGCGGTGAACAACTCAAGCACCTGTTCATGGTCGCCGCCGCGGTGATGCGTTTGCGCGACACCGACCAGCTACCACAGAACTGCCCGCTGACCCTGATCCAACCGGAAACCGACGAAGTGGTCGACCCGCAACTGGTCTACGACTGGTCCGACGCGCTTGAGCGCCCCCATGAGCTGCTGAAAGTGGCAGAATGCGGACACTTTTTTCATGGCAAGCTCACCGATCTCAAGGATCTAGTGCTGCCACGACTCTCGAATTGATTGCAGTCTGATAAGCGATTACCCATGACTACTCGTACGCGCATCCTCACCGGCATCACCACCACCGGCACGCCGCACCTGGGCAACTACGCCGGCGCCATCCGTCCGGCGATTCTCGCCAGCCGCGACAGCAATGCCGATTCGTTCTACTTCCTGGCCGACTATCACGCCCTGATCAAGTGCGACGACCCGCTGCGTATCCAGCGCTCGCGCCTGGAAATCGCCGCGACCTGGCTGGCCGGTGGCCTGGATGTGGAGCGCGTGACGTTCTATCGCCAGTCGGACATCCCGGAAATCCCGGAACTGACCTGGTTGCTGACCTGCGTGGCGGCCAAGGGCCTGCTCAACCGCGCCCATGCCTACAAGGCTTCGGTGGATAAAAACGTCGAAACCGGTGAAGACCCGGATGCCGGCATCACCATGGGCCTGTACAGCTACCCGGTGCTGATGGCCGCGGACATCCTGATGTTCAACGCGCACAAGGTGCCGGTCGGCCGCGACCAGATCCAGCACGTGGAAATGGCTCGTGACATCGGTCAGCGCTTCAACCACCTGTTCGGCCAGGGCAAGGAGTTCTTCACCATGCCCGAGGCGCTGATCGAGGAAAGCGTCGCCACCTTGCCGGGCCTCGATGGCCGCAAGATGTCCAAGAGCTACGACAACACCATCCCGTTGTTCAGCAGCGCCAAGGACATGAAGGACGCGATCTCGCGCATCGTCACCGACTCCCGTGCTCCTGGCGAAGCCAAGGACCCGGACAACGCGCACCTGTTTACCCTGTTCCAGGCCTTCGCGACACAGGCCCAGGCTGACGAATTCCGCAGCGAACTGCTGCAGGGCCTGGGTTGGGGCGAGGCGAAGAGTCGTCTGTTCCAACTGCTGGACAACCAGCTGGGCGAGGCGCGCGAGCGTTATCACCAGTTGATCGAGCGCCCTTCGGACCTGGAAGACATCCTCCAGGCCGGCGCCAAGAAAGCCCGAACGGTGGCCACGCCCTTCCTCAACGAGCTGCGCGAGGCCGTGGGCCTGCGTTCGTTCGTCAACCAGGTGCAAGTGGCGGCGACCACCAAGAAGAAAGCAGCCAAGGCCGCGCGCTTCGTCAGCTTCCGCGAAGACGACGGCAGCTTCCGTTTCCGCCTGCTGGCCGCCGATGGCGAGCAACTGTTGCTGTCGCGCAACTTTGCCGACGGCAAGACCGCGGGTGCCGTGACCAAGCAACTGCAAGCCGGCCAGGCTCTGGATCTGCGCAGCGAAGCGCTGAGTTTCAGCCTGTGGCTGGAAGGTGAGTGCGTGGCCGACAGCCCGGCCTTTGCCGACGCGGCGGCCCGCGATGCGGCAATCGATGTGCTGCGCGTCGCCCTGACGCCTGTGCAGGACTAACCGCAATCTCCCGACCAAGGGCTGATTGCCATTCTCAAGGGCCGTCGCTACAGTGACGGCCCGTTTTTGTTGCCTTGCTAACGAATTATGACGCCCCTAGAACGATACCAAGCTGATCTGAAACGCCCGGAGTTCTTCCACGACGCTGCGCAGGAAACCGCCGTGCGTCATTTGCAGCGCCTGTACGACGATCTGATCGCCGCGTCGAACAACAAGCCGGGCCTGCTGGGCAAGCTGTTTGGCAAGAAAGACCAGGTGCCGGTCAAGGGCCTGTACTTCTGGGGCGGGGTAGGGCGTGGCAAGACCTATCTGGTCGATACCTTCTTTGAAGCCCTGCCGTTCAAGCAGAAGGTCCGTACTCACTTCCACCGCTTCATGAAGCGTGTGCACGAAGAGATGAAGACCCTGGGCGGCGAGAAGAACCCGCTGACCATCATCGCCAAGCGTTTCGCCGACGAGGCCCGGGTGATCTGCTTCGACGAGTTTTTCGTCTCCGACATTACCGACGCCATGATTCTCGGCACGCTGATGGAAGAGCTGTTCAAGAACGGCGTGACCCTGGTGGCCACCTCGAACATCGTGCCGGACGGTCTGTACAAGGACGGCTTGCAGCGTGCGCGTTTCCTGCCGGCCATTGCCCTGATCAAGCAGCACACCGAAATCGTCAACGTCGACAGTGGTGTGGATTACCGTCTGCGTCACCTGGAGCAGGCCGAACTGTTCCACTTCCCGATGGACGAAGCGGCCCACGAAAGCCTGCGCAAGAGCTTCCGCGCGCTGACGCCGGAGTGCACCCAGGCGGTGGAAAACGATGTGCTGATTGTCGAGAACCGTGAAATCCGTGCCCTGCGTACCTGCGATGACGTGGCCTGGTTCGACTTCCGCGAACTGTGCGACGGTCCGCGCAGCCAGAACGACTACATCGAACTGGGCAAGGTCTTCCACGCCGTGCTGGTCAGCGGTGTCGAGCAGATGAGCGTCGCCACCGACGACATCGCCCGTCGCTTCATCAACATGGTCGACGAGTTCTACGACCGTAACGTCAAGCTGATCATTTCCGCTGAAGTCGAGCTCAAGGATCTGTACACCGGCGGTCGCCTGACCTTCGAGTTCCAGCGCACCCTCAGCCGTCTGCTGGAAATGCAGTCCCACGAGTTCCTCTCGCGGGCGCACAAGCCTTAAGGGTTGTCCGGATAAAAGAAGGGCCTGCATTGCAGGCCCTTTTTCATTCACGCGGCTTGTTGGTGAAACTGTTGCCGGTACTGGTTCGGCGACAGCTCGGTGTGCTGGCGGAACAGACGGGCGAAGAAGCTCGCATCGTCATAGCCGACTTCATAACTGATGGTCTTGATGCTCTTGCGCGTCCCCGAAAGCAGGCCCTTGGCGGTTTCGATACGCAGGCGTTGCAGGTAATGCAGTGGCTTGTCGCCGGTGGCGGTCTGGAAGCGCCGCATGAAATTGCGAATGCTCATGCCATGTTCGCGGGCCACGTCCTCGAAGCGGAACTTGTCGGCGAAATGCTCTTCGAGCCAGTGCTGGATCTGCAGGATGATCACGTCCTGGTGCAGCTTCTGGCCGCCGAAGCCGATACGGCCCGGGGAATAGCTGCGCTGCACTTCATAGAGAATGTCACGGGCCACGGCCTGGGCGACGTTGGCGCCGCAGAAACGCTCGATCAGGTAGATGTATAGATCGCAGGCCGAGGTGGTGCCGCCGGCGCAATACAGGTTGTCGGCGTCGGTCAGGTGCTTGTCCTGATTGAGCTGAACCTTGGGGAAGCGCTCGCTGAAGGCATTGAAGAAGCGCCAGTAAGTGGTGGCTTCCTTGCCGTCGAGCAACCCGGCCTCGGCCAGCCAGAACACCCCGGTGGCCTCGCCGCAGAGCACCGCGCCGCGGGCATGTTGCTGGCGCAGCCAGGGCAGGATCTGTGGATAACGTTGGCAGAGGGTTTCGAAATCGTCCCAGAACGCCGGGAGGATGATCACGTCGGTATCTTCCAGGGCGCCGTCCACCGGCATGATCACGTTGCTGAAACTGCACACCGGTTTTCCGTCCGGGCTGACCAGGCGGGTTTCGAACGCCGGGGTCAGGCCCTGGCCCAGCTGCTTGCCGTAGCGCAGGCTGGCCAGATGGAAGAAATCCTTGGCTTGCATGAGGGTGGAGGCGAAAACCCGGTCGATAGCCAGGATGCTGACGCGCCGCAAGGGCGTGGAGGTTTGGTTAGACATAATTCAATTGTTCTTATAGGGGAAAGTGGTCACCAGACGGCTGGATCGTCTTATTTTTTGTCGGATGTGTCCAGTGTCCTGTGTCGTACGCGTGGGCTTAGGCTCTGTGGGCCAATCCCGGCTAACAATAACGACAGGTGGCCCCATGATCCCAAGAACCTTGTTCAGCTCCGAGCACGAACTCTTTCGTGACAGCGTACGTACCTTCCTGGAAAAGGAGGCCGTGCCGTTCCATGGGCAATGGGAAAAGCAGGGCTACATCGACCGCTCCTTGTGGAACAAGGCCGGTGAGGCGGGAATGCTCTGCTCCCATCTCCCTGAGGAGTACGGCGGACTGGGGGCTGACTTTCTCTATAGCGCGGTGGTGATCGAGGAGGTGGGGCGTCTTGGCCTGACCGGCATCGGCTTCTCCCTGCATTCTGATATCGTCGCGCCCTACATCCTGCATTACGGCAGCGAGGAGCTGAAGCACAAGTACCTGCCGAAACTGGTGTCCGGCGAGATGGTCACGGCCATTGCCATGACCGAGCCGGGCGCCGGTTCCGACCTGCAGGGGGTGAAGACCACCGCGGTGCTGGACGGTGACGAATATGTGATCAACGGCTCCAAGACCTTTATCACCAACGGTTATCTGGCCGATCTGGTGATCGTCGTGGCCAAGACCGATCCCAAGGCCGGCGCCAAGGGCACCAGCCTGTTCCTGGTGGAGGCGGATACGCCCGGTTTTTCCAAGGGCAAGCGCCTGGAAAAGGTCGGCATGAAGGCCCAGGACACGTCCGAGCTGTTCTTCCAGGACGTTCGCGTACCCAAGGAAAACCTGCTGGGGCAGGCCGGCGCGGGTTTTGCCTATCTGATGCAGGAGCTGCCCCAGGAGCGCCTGACGGTGGCTGTGGGTGGCCTGGCATCAGCCGAGGCGGCATTGCAGTGGACCCTGGAATACACCCGCGAGCGCAAGGCTTTCGGCAAATCGATCGCCGATTTCCAGAACACCCGCTTCAAGCTGGCGGAAATGGCGACCGAGATTCAGATCGGTCGGGTGTTCGTCGACCGCTGTCTGGAGTTGCACCTGCAAGGCAAACTCGATGTGCCGACCGCCGCGATGGCCAAGTACTGGGGCACGGACCTGCAGTGCAAGGTGCTCGACGAGTGCGTGCAGCTGCACGGCGGTTACGGCTTCATGTGGGAGTACCCGATAGCCCGGGCCTGGGCGGATGCGCGCGTGCAGCGGATCTATGCCGGGACCAACGAGATCATGAAGGAAATCATCGCGCGTTCCCTGTAACGCATTGTCTGTCGGGTAGGGGCGAGCCTGGCGGGCTCGCTCCCACAGGAGGATGGGTTACGGCGCCGGGTTCGGGTGATCCTTGTGGATCGCCTCGATGCCGGCCAGCACCTCATTCGACAGCTTCAGCTCGAGACTGGCGATGTTGCTGTCCAGTTGCTCGAGGGTGGTCGCGCCAATGATGTTGCTGGTGACGAACGGCTGCTGGGTGACGAACGCCAGGGCCATTTGCGCCGGGTCCAGGCCGTGCTCGCGGGCCAGGGCGACATAACGGCTGCAGGCCGCTTCCGACTGTGGATTGAAGTAGCGGCTGAAGCGGCTGTACAGGCTCAGGCGGCCTTTGGCCGGGCGCGCGCCACCTTCGTATTTACCGGAGAGGAAGCCGAACGCCAGGGGCGAATAGGCCAGCAACCCACATTGTTCGCGAATGGCGATTTCCGCCAGGCCCACTTCAAAGCTGCGGTTGAGCAGGTTGTAGGGGTTCTGGATCGATACTGCCCGTGGCCAACCGCGGCTCTCGGCCAGGGCCAGGAACTTCATGGTGCCCCAGGGCGTTTCGTTGGACAGGCCGATGTGGCGGATCTTGCCAGCCTTGACCTGTTCGTCCAGGGCTTCGAGGGTTTCTTCCAGCGGGGTGAAGTCTTCTTCCTTGTGCTTGTAGCCCAACTGGCCGAAGAAGTTGGTGCTGCGCTCCGGCCAATGCAACTGGTAGAGGTCGATCCAGTCGGTCTGCAGGCGCTTGAGGCTGGCGTCCACGGCTTGGACTATGTGCTTGCGGTTGTGTTTGAGCTGCTTGTCGCGGATGTAGTCGATGGTGTTGCCGGGGCCGGCGATCTTGCTGGCGAGGATCCAGTCGGCGCGATCGCCGCGAGCCTTGAACCAGTTACCGATGTAGCGCTCGGTGGTCGCGTAGGTTTCGGCCTTTGGCGGCACCGGGTACATCTCGGCGGTGTCGATGAAGTTGATCCCCGCAGCCTTGGCTCGTTCGATCTGGGCGAAGGCCTCGAACTCGCTGTTTTGCTCGCCCCAAGTCATGGTTCCCAGACATATTGCACTCACGTTCAGGTCGGTCCGGCCTAGCTGGCGATAGTCCATCGGGTGCTCCTTCGGCAAAACAATCATAAAAGCAGGTTGAATTTTTTTTCGCAATCTGCATAATTCCGCAGCTCTTTCTGCAGTGGAAGTGATGCGCCGCCTGCCGAAGAATCTTGCCGTATAACGGACGCGCTGACCCGAGCCCCCGATAGCGTCTGTATCCGGCTGCCTTTGACTTGTCAAAGTACGCACTATTCAGTAAGATCCGCCGTCTAATTTACAGGGCGGCCCCTGAGGCTATAAAGAATGAAAACTTTTACTGCTAAACCGGAAACAGTTAAGCGCGACTGGTTTGTCGTCGACGCTGCTGGTCAGACCCTGGGTCGTCTGGCCACCGAAATCGCGAGCCGTCTGCGTGGCAAGCACAAGCCTGAGTACACCCCTCACGTCGACACCGGTGACTACATCGTCGTGATCAACGCTGAGCAAGTACGTGTTACTGGCGCTAAAACCACTGACAAAATGTACTACTCCCACTCCGGTTTCCCGGGCGGCATCAAGTCGATCAACTTTGAAAAGCTGATCGCCAAGGCCCCTGAGCGCGTGATCGAGACCGCGGTAAAAGGCATGCTGCCTAAGAACCCGCTGGGTCGCGACATGTACCGTAAGCTGAAAGTCTATGCGGGCGCTGCACACCCTCATACTGCTCAGCAGCCCCAAGAACTGAAGATTTAACGGAATAGTTCATTATGTCGGCGACTCAAAATTACGGCACTGGCCGTCGCAAGACTGCAACCGCACGCGTTTTCCTGCGTCCGGGCACTGGCAACATCTCCATCAACAACCGCTCCCTGGATAACTTCTTCGGTCGCGAAACTGCCCGCATGGTAGTTCGTCAGCCGCTGGAACTGACCGAGACCGTCGAGAAGTTCGACATCTACGTCACCGTTATCGGCGGTGGTGTGAGTGGCCAAGCTGGCGCTATCCGCCACGGCATCACTCGCGCTCTGATGGATTACGACGAAACTCTGCGCAGCGCTCTGCGTAAAGCTGGCTTCGTAACCCGTGACGCACGTGAAGTTGAACGTAAGAAAGTTGGTCTGCGTAAAGCGCGTAAGCGTCCGCAGTACTCGAAGCGTTAATTCGCTTTCGCGTTCAAAAAACGCCCAGTCTCCTCGCGGAGCTGGGCGTTTTTTTATGGGCGATTATTTTGCGCTGTGACAACTTGCCACATCCGCAGAGCCCCTATACTACAGGGCTTGGGGCAGGGCCAAGTTGGTAATTACCTTGTCAGAGTAGGGGCTTTTCATTACCATTCGGCAAAATTTTTATAAGTTCAGATTTTTACTTAGTAGATGCCTGATTTAACAGGCCACAAAGCTGATGGGAGAGGACTGAATGAGCAATGACGGCGTGAATGCAGGCCGGCGTCGCTTCCTTGTAGCAGCCACATCCGTGGTGGGTGCTGCAGGAGCGGTGGGGGCTGCGGTCCCGTTCGTGGGGTCATGGTTTCCCAGTGCCAAGGCGAAAGCCGCAGGGGCACCGGTGAAAGTGAATATCAGCAAGATCGACCCAGGTCAGCAGATGATTGCTGAGTGGCGTGGTCAGCCGGTATTCATCGTCCGCCGTACACAGGAAATCCTGGGGAATCTCAAGAAGATCGAGGGTCAACTGTCCGACCCAGACTCCAAGAACTCTGTTCAACCAACCTACGTCGACCCGGAAGTGCGTTCGATCAAGCCAGAGATTCTGCTGCTGATCGGTATCTGCACCCACCTGGGTTGCTCACCGACTTTCCGCCCTGAAGTGGCGCCTGCGGATCTGGGCAAGGATTGGGTAGGTGGCTATTTCTGCCCTTGCCACGGTTCCCACTACGATCTGGCTGGCCGCGTCTACAAGTCGCAACCCGCGCCTTTGAACCTGCCAGTACCCCCGCATTCCTATGAGTCGGACGACCTTATTGTCATCGGCGTCGATACGGAGAAAGCGTGATGAGCAAGTTCATGGATTGGGTTGATGCGCGCTTCCCTGCGACCAAGATGTGGGAAGACCATCTCAGCAAGTATTACGCTCCGAAGAACTTCAACTTCTTCTATTTCTTTGGTTCCCTGGCTCTGCTGGTTCTGGTTAACCAGATCGTCACCGGTGTCTGGTTGACCATGAGCTACACCCCATCGGCTGAAGAAGCTTTCGCTTCCGTCGAATACATCATGCGCGACGTCGAGTACGGCTCGATCCTGCGTCTGCTGCACTCCACCGGCGCTTCGGCGTTCTTCATCGTGGTCTATCTGCACATGTTCCGTGGCCTGCTCTACGGTTCCTACCAGAAGCCGCGTGAGCTGGTGTGGCTGTTCGGCATGCTGATTTACCTGGCGCTGATGGCCGAAGCCTTCATGGGCTACCTGCTGCCTTGGGGGCAAATGTCCTACTGGGGCGCCCAGGTGATCATCTCGCTGTTTGGCGCGATCCCGGTCATCGGCAACGACCTGACCCAGTGGATTCGTGGTGACTACCTGATTTCCGGTATTACCCTGAACCGCTTCTTCGCCTTGCACGTAGTGGCCCTGCCGATCGTGATTCTCGGTCTGGTGGTGCTGCACATCCTGGCGCTGCACGAAGTGGGTTCGAACAACCCGGATGGCGTGGACATCAAGAAGCACAAAGACGAAAACGGCATACCGCTGGATGGCATCGCTTTCCACCCGTACTACACCGTGAAAGACATCGTCGGTGTGGTGGTGTTCCTGTTTATCTTCTGTTCGATCGTGTTCTTCTTCCCGGAAATGGGTGGTTATTTCCTCGAGAAGCCGAACTTCGAACAGGCCAACCCGTTCAAGACGCCTGAGCATATTGCCCCGGTTTGGTACTTCACCCCGTTCTACGCGATTCTGCGTGCGGTTCCGGACAAGCTGCTGGGTGTAATTGCGATGGGCGCGGCGATCGCTGTGCTGTTCGTGCTGCCATGGCTTGATCGTAGCCCGGTCAAATCCATGCGCTACAAGGGCTGGCTGAGCAAGATCTGGCTGGTGGTGTTCTGTATCTCGTTCGTGATCCTGGGGATCCTGGGCGTTCTGGCACCGACTCCGGGTCGTACGCTGCTGTCGCAGGTATGTACCTTCCTGTACTTCGCCTACTTCATTCTGATGCCGTTCTACACCAGGCTCGAGAAGACCAAACCGGTTCCGGAAAGGGTGACTGGCTGATGAAAAAGTTATTTGCTGTACTGATTCTTGCTGCTATGCCTGTATTGTCCTTCGCGGCTGAACACGGTGGCCCCGAGCTGGAAAAAGTCGACATCGACCTCTCCGACAAAGCCGCCATGCAGGATGGTGCGCGGACATTCGCCAACTACTGCATGGGCTGCCACAGCGCCAAGTTCCAGCGCTATGAGCGCGTTGCCGATGATCTGGGGATTCCTCACGATCTGATGATGAGCAAGCTGCTGTTCACCGGTGCGAAAATCGGTGATCACATGAACATCGGCATGCAGCCGGCTGACGCCAAGACCTGGTTCGGTGCGGCTCCGCCCGACCTGACCCTGGTGGCTCGTGTGCGTGGTACCGACTGGCTCTATGGCTACCTGCGCTCCTTCTACGAAGACCCTGCGCGCCCGTGGGGCGTGAACAACAAGGTCTTCCCGAACGTGGGCATGCCTAACGTTCTGGTCGGTCTGCAGGGCCGTCAGGTTGTGGGTTGCAAACAGGTGCAGATCGTCGAAGACGGCAAGAAGCAATACGATCCGCTGACCGGTACCGCCTTGACCCATGAAGCCTGCGACCAGCTGACCGTGCTGCCAAAAACCGGCACGCTCAACGAGGAGCAGTTCAACGAGAAGGTCAAGAATCTGGTGACCTTCCTGGCCTACTCGGCCAACCCGGTCAAGCTGGAGCATCAACGCATCGGCACCTATGTGTTACTGTATCTGGCCTTCTTCTTCGTGTTCGCCTATCTGCTCAAGCGCGAATACTGGAAAGACGTTCATTGATAAAGCTGTAATTCATTGCTGTTAATCGTGCGCGCCCAAGGGCGTCTCTGAAGGTGTAACGAGTCTGGATCATCCAGGCGTTACGGGAGGCGCCCTCTGGGCGCGCTCGTTTTTCTGCTTCCGATAATTTCAACAAGCGAGGAGGACCGCCATGGGCGTGACCAATCGGTTGGCCTGTTACTCCGACCCCGCCGACCACTATTCCCACCGGGTACGTATCGTGCTCGCAGAGAAGGGTGTCAGCGCCGAGATCATCAGTGTGGAGGCGGGGCGTCAGCCGCCGAAGCTGATCGAAGTGAACCCTTACGGCAGTCTGCCCACCCTGGTCGATCGTGACCTGGCGTTGTGGGAGTCGACCGTGGTGATGGAATATCTGGATGAGCGTTACCCGCACCCGCCACTACTGCCGGTTTACCCTGTGGCGCGTGCCAATAGCCGTCTGCTGATCCATCGGATCCAGCGTGACTGGTGTGGGCTGGTGGACTTGATCCTGGATTCCCGGACCAAGGAAGCGGCCCGCGCTCAGGCTCGTAAAGAGCTGCGCGAGAGCCTGACCGGCGTTTCGCCGCTGTTCGCGGAGAAGCCGTTTTTCCTCAGTGAGGAACAAAGTCTGGTGGATTGCTGCCTATTGCCAATACTCTGGAGATTACCGATTCTGGGTATTGAATTGCCACGGCAAGCCAAGCCGTTGCTTGATTATATGGAGCGCCAGTTCGCCCGTGAGACGTTCCAGGCGAGTCTGTCTGGTGTCGAACGCGACATGCGCTAAGGCTTAAGGAGCCGCTATGAACTCCAGTCGACCTTATCTGGTCCGCGCGCTCTACGAGTGGATTGTGGACAACGATTGCACCCCGCATATGCTGGTCAATTCCGAATACCCGGCGGTGCAGGTGCCTCAGGGTTTTGCCAGTGACGGACAGATCGTCCTGAATATTTCGCCGAGTGCCGTGCGTCATCTGCACATGGATAACGAGGTGGTGACTTTCGAGGGGCGCTTCGGTGGCGTTCCGCATAGTCTGTACGTCCCTGTACCAGCGATCCTGGGCATTTACGCCCGGGAGAATGGTCAGGGTATGGTGTTCGATCTGGAGTCGCCCGTGGATGATGAGGACGATGAAATCGAGCCGGATGATGATATTCCACCACCGGATAACGAGCCGCCGCGTCCAAGCGGTCGACCCAGTCTGAAGGTCGTGAAGTAATAAAAAAGGCGATCCATCCGGATCGCCTTTTTTGTGCCCGTACCTTTCGTCTACATCAGTCGATGTATTCGAACAGTTTGACGATTTTCTGCACGCCGGAAACGCCCTGTACCAGGTTGGTCGCCTGGGTGGCTTCCTGTTGGGTCAGCAGGCCCAGCAGGTAGACGATGCCGTTTTCCGTCACGACCTTGATGCGTGAGCCTGGAATACTGGCATCGGTCAGCATCTGGGTTTTGATCTTGGTGGTCAGCCAGGCATCGTTCTGCCGGGCCAGCAGGGAAGAGGGCGGCAGAACCTGCAGTTCGTTATGGACCTTCTTCACTCGTTGCACGGTGCTGGCGGCCTGTTCGGCGAGTGTCTTGAGGTCGGCGCGCGGGGTCTGGCCGGCCAGCAGGACGATGCCGTTGAAGCTGGTCACCACGATGTGCGAATTGTGGTCCAGGTCCGGACTGGCCTTGGCCACGTTCACTTCGACTTTGGTCTGGATCAGCGAGTCATCGATCTTGCTGCCGAAGGTGCGGGTGCCGCGGTCATCTTCGATCGGGCTTTCACGGGTGGCGGTAATCACCGAGCTGCAACCGCTGATGCTCAAGGCTAGGGTCAGGGCCAGTAGGCCAAGGCGATTAGGGGTCATTCTTCACTCCCGAACAGTTGGCTGTCGATCAAGTCGCAGAGGCAGTGGATCGCCAGCAGGTGGACTTCCTGGATACGTGCAGTGACATTGGCCGGTACGCGAATCTCGACATCTTCCGGCAATAGCAGGGATGCCATGCCGCCGCCATCGCGACCGGTCAATGCTACGACAATCATTTCGCGATCATGTGCGGCCTGGATCGCTTGAATAATGTTCGCCGAGTTGCCGCTGGTGGAAATCGCCAGCAGGACGTCGCCGGGCTGGCCCAGGGCGCGAATCTGCTTGGAAAAGACTTCGTTGTAGCTGTAGTCGTTGGCGATCGAGGTGATCGTCGAGCTATCGGTGGTCAACGCAATGGCTGGCAGGCTCGGGCGCTCGCGCTCGAAACGGTTGAGCAGCTCGGAAGAAAAGTGCTGGGCATCGCCGGCCGAGCCGCCGTTGCCGCAGGAAAGCATTTTCCCTTCGTTGAGCAGGGCGTTGACCATGACCTGGCTGGCTTGCTCGATGTGCGGTGCAAGTACGTCCATCGCCTGCTGCTTGGTGTCGATACTGGCCTGAAAAAGCTGGCGAATTCGGGATTGCATGTCCATCTGTGTGACCTTAAGTGGCGCGGCTTTCTGGCACGTGAATGTGCTGCCCGCAAAGCAAAGAGCAAAAATGTTGAGTGAAAATGTCCGGCTCGGCCCGAGAGCGTCGATCAGCTTTCAAAGGCATTCCGTAGCCAGTTCAAATGAGTTGTCGTGCCTGGGGCGCTGTCTATGGCGACCACATCGAAACGGCAAGGGTGGTTGGACCAGCGCGACTCGCGCTGCAGGAAAAACTGTGCGGCGAGTATCAGTTTCTGACGCTTGCGTGCGTCGATACTGCCCAGTGCGCCACCCCATTGCGTGTGTTGTCTGTAGCGGACTTCGACGAATACTACTGTATCGCCGTCAAGCATGACCAGATCAAGCTCGCCGCGTTTGCACAACCAGTTCTGCGCCAGCAGGCGCAGCCCCTGTTGTTCAAGATGCCGGAGCGCTTGGGCTTCGGCATCCTGACCGCTTTGCTGGCGTGATCGCTGTGGCATTAACGCTGGGTGTCAGGCAGGCGAGTGATCTGGCCGCTGACGAACTCGGCCCACGGCAACTGGCGTTGAACGCGTTGGCTCGGGCTCATGGTCAGGCTGCCCGACAGGCCTTCGATGCGGCTGTCCGGCAGTGCCTTGAGTTGCCCCAGGCGTGGCGCCAGTCGGTAGGCGTCGGCGCCCATCGCATACAGTCGGCCCAGGCTGCCACCGGCTTGTGGCCACTGCGCGGCGACCTGGCGACGCAGCGGGTCATTGGCGTCCAGCAGCCAAGGCGTTTCGCAGAAACGTACGCCGTTCATGTCGTTGTACTGGTTCTGGTCGCCGCTGGCGCTGAAGACATGGGAGGTGGCATAGACAGGTACGTCACCGGCGTACTGAAAGTTCAGGGTCGGCTTGATCTGCTGTGCCTGTTGCGGAGTGGAGGCCAGGAAAATGAATTCGATGTCCTGGCGACGCGAAGGTTGTGCGGCCACCTGAGTGCCGGCGGCGTTCTGCAGGCTCTTGGCGCGGGCTTCGCTCTGGCGCAGTTGGAACAGGTCGGCAATCTGTTGGGCCAGGGCTACCGGCTGATCGACGCGTTCGATACCGACTACGCTGCCGCCGTTGCTTTCCCAGTCCTGACGGAAAGCCTTGAGCACACGATCACCCCATTCGCCGCGTGGCACCAGGACAGCGGCCCGGTGCAGGCCGTCGGCGCGGGCGCGGCGGGAGACTTCGCGAGCTTCGTCTTCAGCGGCCAGGCCGAACTGGAACAGTTGCGCAGGGCCTTGTTCACCTTCGCTGTAGTTCAGTGCCAGGGTGGTGATAGGCAGTTGCGGGCGGGCGGCGAGCTGTTTGACCAGCGGTTTTTCCAGGGGGCCGACGACCAGTTGCACGCCATCTGCCTGGGCCTTGCGATAGAAGTCATCCAGCGAAGTCAGGCGCGAGCTGTCGTAGAACTCGATGCTGGGTGGTTTCTGCCCGGCTTGCTGGGCTTGATAGTGCGCGGCCATGAAGCCGTCGCGCAGGGCCTTGGAGACCGTGGCCAATGGGCCGTCCTGCGGCAACAGCAGGGCGATCTTGGACAGCGGCTGGCTGGCCAGTTCCTTGAGTTTGGTCAGTGGCAGCGGCAGCTGGATGGCGGCCGGATGCTTGGGGTTCTGTGCGCGCCAGTTGTCGATGGCGGCCTGCTGTTGTTCCAGGGTGCCGGCAGTCTTCACCGCCAGCGCCAGGCTCATCCAGCCGCCCAGGTCATCGTTGCTGACGGCTTGCAGTTGATCGCTCGGCAAGCTGGCAATCAATGCCCAGATGGCTTCATGGTTCTTGCTCGCGGCGTCGTCCTTGAGCAGTGGCGCAATGAAAATGCGTTCCCGCGCCGCGGCGAGGGCCTGGCCGTCGGCCTCGAGAGCACGAGCGTGGACAGTGCCGGTGCGGATCTGCTGGCCTTCCGGCAGTTCGCTCAGGCGTTGCAGGCTTGGGTGGCTCAGGGCAGTCAAAGCGGCCTTTGGCTGGTTGCGAGTCATGGCCAGTTCGGCGGCCAGGGTGCTGGCGAAAACCTGCTGGCCGGGCTTGAGTTGCTCCATCGGCACTTGTTGCAGGATTTGCGCGGCCTGGCCGGCGTTGCCCTGGCGGTAGGCCAGGTCGGCAGCGCTCAAGCGCAGCAGGGCTGCCTTGTCGGGTGTTTTGCTGTTGGCGGCCTGTTCGAGCAGTTGCTCGATGCTGGCATCCGGGGTCCGTGGAAGTTCGCCAAGGCTGGAGGAGGGCGAGCTGGCGCAAGCTGCCAGGAGGGCAGCAAGGCATAAGGCAGAGAACAGCCGCAGGCAAGCGATCATGTAGTGTTCCTGATACTCGATCAAATTAGCGTGGAATTGTACCCAAGCACTGGCCGGGGCGCGATGTTACTGGCAATAAACCGTCTATTTTAGGTCGTGCAAATGTTGCAGTGCTTTAGAACGGCTGGCGTTGTCACGGGCACAAGGTGCCTGTGACGCGCATTCCGGAGGCTTCTACGCGCTACAATGTCGCTTTTACCGATCAAGAGGTGTGCGCTTTGACTGCTCCAGGTCCTTTGAATTCCGCTGCTGGCTCGCTTTATGTGGTGGCGACGCCCATCGGCAACCTGGACGACATCAGTGCCCGGGCCTTGAAGATCTTGCGTGAGGTGGCGTTGATCGCCGCCGAGGACACGCGCCACTCGCAACGCTTGATGCAACACTTCGGGATTTCCACGCCGCTGGCCGCCTGCCATGAGCATAACGAACGGGATGAAGGCAGTCGCTTTCTCACGCGTCTGTTGGCAGGAGACAGCGTTGCGCTGATTTCCGACGCGGGCACACCGTTGATCTCCGATCCGGGTTACCACCTGGTGCGTCAGGCGCGGGCGGTGGGTATCAATGTCGTTCCGGTTCCTGGAGCCTGCGCTCTGATTGCCGCCTTGTCGGCGGCAGGGTTGCCTTCCGATCGTTTTATCTTCGAGGGTTTTCTGCCGGCCAAGGCGGTGGGGCGGCGCGGGCGTCTTGAGCTATTAAAGGAAGAACCGCGCACGCTGATTTTCTATGAGGCGCCACACCGCATTCTCGAGTGCCTGCAGGATATGGAATTGGTGTTCGGTGGCGAGCGTCCGGCATTGTTGGCTCGGGAGCTGACCAAGACCTTTGAAACCCTCAAGGGGCTGCCGCTTTCGGAGTTGCGGGCTTTCGTCGAGGCGGACAGCAATCAGCAGCGCGGCGAATGTGTGGTGCTGGTGGCGGGATGGTCGGCACCGGAAAGTGATGAGACCGTGAGCGGTGAGGTGATGCGGGTTCTCGACCTGCTGCTCAAGGAGATGCCACTCAAGCGGGCTGCGGCATTGGCGGCGGAAATTACCGGCGTGCGCAAGAATGTTCTCTATCAGGTGGCGCTGGATAAACAGAAAGGCGAGTAAACGCGATCGGCGGAATGGCAAAAGGCTTTTATCACTTGTTCTTCCGCCGCTCTGCCGTTAACCTGCGCGGCGGAGAGTCGATTGGACAGTCGCTGCCCTCTATGAAAATTAGAGGGGGGAGGAAAGTCCGGGCTCCATAGGGCGGAGTGCCAGGTAATGCCTGGGAGGCGCGAGCCTACGGAAAGTGCCACAGAAAATAACCGCCTAAGTACTTCGGTGCCGGTAAGGGTGAAAAGGTGCGGTAAGAGCGCACCGCACGTCTGGCAACAGTTCGTGGCTAGGTAAACCCCACTCGGAGCAAGACCAAATAGGGTTCCAAGGCGTGGCCCGCGCTGGAACCGGGTAGGTTGCTAAAGATGTCCAGTGATGGCCATCGTAGAGGAATGACTGTCCTCGACAGAACCCGGCTTACAGATCGACTCTCCACCTTTTCCCTCCCTGCTTGAATCAATAGCAGAAGCGCTTTTGTAATACCGAAAAGATCTTACTCTTAACAAATTACTTTAACTTCGCGATACAGCTTCTTGAGCTGATTGAAGTTATTGCGTCAAATCCCTCGCCAAATTCCCGTTACCCCTCCTTTTAGTCTCCTAAATCTCCGTTCTATAAGGCTTTTCCGTCGCTCCGTGCCTTGACGGTGTGGTGGGCGCATTCCTATAGTGTGCGCAAGTGGCGGAAAGTGGCATGAAGTGGGTTTTTTTGACGTAAAACGCTAAAATTTGGAGAAACGCTGACGTGTTTCGCGGAGCTAACGCTATCAGTCTCGACGCAAAGGGCCGTCTCGCCATGCCGAGCCGGTACCGTGACGAGCTCGTTTCGCGTAGTTCCGGGCAACTTATCGTCACTATTGATGCCGTTGATCCGTGTTTGTGTGTCTACCCCCTCGATGAGTGGGAAATTATTGAAACCAAGCTGCGTGCCCTGCCTTCGCTACGGGAAGAAAACCGTCGCTTGCAGCGTTTGCTGATTGGTAATGCCGTCGACCTCGAGCTCGATGGCAGTGGTCGTTTTCTGGTTCCGCCGCGTCTGCGCGAATACGCCAAATTGGATAAGCGCGCGATGTTGGTAGGCCAACTGAACAAGTTCCAACTGTGGGACGAGGATGCCTGGAATGCTGTTTCCGCAGCGGACCTGGCAGCTATTCAACAACCGGGCGCCATGCCTGATGAACTGCGTGATTTGATCCTGTGACTATTGATAGCGGCTTTAACCACATCACCGTACTGCTTGACGAAGCCGTCGAGGCTCTCGCCGTACGTCCTGATGGCTGCTATCTGGATGGCACCTTCGGTCGCGGCGGTCATAGTCGTCTGATCCTCAGCAAGCTCGGGCCGGATGGCCGGCTGCTCGGATTCGACAAAGATCCTCAAGCGATTGCCACCGGGCAAGCGCTAGCGGCCGAAGACGGCCGCTTTGTCGTTGTGCAGCGCAGCTTTGCCGAGCTGGGTTCGGAAGTGGCCGAGCGTGGCCTGGATGGCAAGGTCAGCGGCGTGTTGCTTGACCTGGGCGTGTCCTCGCCGCAGCTCGACGACCCTGAGCGCGGCTTCAGTTTTCTCAATGATGGTCCTCTGGACATGCGCATGGACCCGTCCCGCGGCATCAGCGCGGCGGAGTTCGTCAACACCGCGCCGGTGGAAGAAATCGCCCGTGTGTTCAAGGAATACGGCGAAGAGCGTTTCTCCGGTCGCATGGCTCGCGCCGTGGCTGAGCGCCGCGACATCAAGCCGTTCGAGCGCACCGCCGACCTGGCGGAAGTCTTGAAAGTCGCCAACCCGGCGTGGGAAAAGGGCAAGAACCCGGCTACCCGCGCATTCCAGGGGTTGCGCATTCACGTCAACAACGAGCTGGGCGATCTCGAGGCCGGCCTCGAAGCGGCGCTGGAATCTCTCGAAGTGGGCGGTCGCCTGGTGGTGATCAGCTTCCATTCCCTGGAAGATCGCATCGTCAAATTGTTCATGCGCAAGCTGGTGAAGGGCGAGGCGGACAACCTGCCTCGCAATCTGCCGGTGCGCCACGTGGCTTTCGAGCCGAAAATCAAAGTCCATGGCAAAGCGCAGACGGCCTCCGATGCCGAGCTCAAAGCCAACCCGCGTGCCCGGAGTGCTGTCATGCGCGTTGCGGAGAAGCTGCGGTGAGCAAGCTCTTCGCCAAGCCACTTCCAGGCGGAAGCTTTTTCATGCTTCTGCTGTTCATCGGCGTTCTTGTGTCCGCGATTGCGGTGTCCTACAGCGCCCACTGGAATCGTCAGCTGCTCAACACGCTGTACGGCGAGTTGAGTGTGCGCGACAAGGCGCAAGCGGAGTGGGGCCGGCTGATTCTCGAACAAAGCACTTGGACCGCCCATAGCCGGATCGAAGTGCTGGCCACCGAACAGCTGAAAATGCGTATTCCCGGTGCGGCGGAAGTCCAGATGGTGGCGCCATGATGAAGCTTGAAGGCGCACTCTTTCCCTGGCGGTTCCGCCTGGTGCTGGGTTTGCTCGGCATCATGGTGGCGGCGATTGCCTGGCGCATCATCGATCTGCAGGTGGTCGATCGCGACTTCCTCAAGGGGCAGGGCGATGCGCGTAGCGTTCGGCATATTCCGATCCCGGCTCACCGTGGCCTGATCACCGACCGTAACGGCGAGCCACTGGCCGTCAGTACGCCGGTGACCACCCTGTGGGCCAACGCCAAGGAAATGCAACTGGCCAAGGACAAGTGGCCAGCATTGGCTGCTGCCTTGGGACAAGATCCCAAAGCGCTGGCCGAGCGCCTTGAAGCTCAAGCCAATAAAGAGTTCATCTACCTGGTGCGCGGCCTGACGCCCGAGCAGGGCCAGCAGGTTCTCGATCTCAAGGTGCCGGGGGTTTATGGCATCGAAGAGTTCCGGCGTTTCTACCCGGCCGGCGAAGTGACCGCGCACATGGTCGGCTTTACCGACATCGACGACCGCGGTCGCGAGGGGGTCGAGCTGGCCTATGACGAGTGGCTGGCCGGGGTGCCGGGCAAGCGTCAGGTCATCAAGGACCGGCGCGGCAGACTGATCAAAGATGTCCAGGTCACCAAAAACGCCAAGGCCGGCAAGCCCTTGGCGTTGTCGATTGACCTGCGCCTGCAATACCTGGCCAACCGCGAATTGCGCAATGCCATCGTCGAGAACGGCGCCAAGGCCGGCAGCCTGGTCATCATGGACGTGAAGACCGGCGAGATCCTGGCCATGGTCAACCAGCCGACCTACAACCCGAACAACCGTCGCAACCTGCAACCGGCGATGATGCGCAACCGCGCCATGATCGACGTGTTCGAGCCGGGTTCGACCATGAAAGCCATCTCCATGAGCGCGGCGCTGGAAACCGGCCGCTGGAAACCGAGCGACACCGTCGAGGTTTATCCAGGCACGCTGCAGATCGGCAAATACACCATTCGCGACGTATCCAAGAGCGAAGGCGCGGTGCTTGACCTGACCGGGATTCTGATCAATTCCAGTAACGTCGGCATGAGCAAGATCGCCTTCGACATCGGCGGCGAAGCCATCTTCCGCCTGGCCCAGAAAATCGGCCTCGGCCAGGACACCGGTCTCGGTTTTCCTGGCGAACGTGTCGGCAACCTGCCGAACTACCGTGAATGGCGCAAGGCCGAGACGGCCACGCTGTCGTACGGCTACGGCATCTCGGTGACGGCGATCCAGTTGGTTCACGCCTTCTCGGCACTGGCCAACAACGGTCGCATCGCACCGCTGACTCTGATCAAAACCGACAAGACCCCGGAAACCACCCAAGTGATTCCGGAAAAGGTCGCCAAGACCATGCAAGGCATGTTGCAGCAGGTGATCGAGGCTCCGCGCGGCGTGTTCCGTGCCCAGGTGCCGGCGTATCACGTGGCCGGCAAGAGTGGTACCGCACGCAAGACTTCGGTCGGCACCAAGGGTTATGCCGAGAACTCCTACCGTTCGCTGTTCGCCGGTTTCGGCCCGATGAGCGATCCGCGCTACGCCATAGTCGTGGTGATCGACGAGCCGAGCAAGGCCGGCTACTTCGGTGGCCTGGTATCGGCACCGGTGTTCAGCAAAGTGATGTCCGGCACCCTGCGTCTGATGAATATCTCGCCGGACAACCTGCCACCTACCCAACAAGCCAATGCGGCACCAGCTAAAGGAGGGCGCGGCTGATGTCTCTTAGCCTGAACAAGATTTTCGCCCACGCTGGTCGTGATCTGCTGATTCGCGAACTGACCCTGGACAGCCGCAATGTGCGCGCCGGCGATTTGTTTCTCGCGGTGCCTGGCGGCAAGTTCGATGGCCGTGCGCACATCGCCGATGCCTTGCAGCGCGGTGCGGCTGCCGTGGCTTATGAAGTCGAAGGCGCGACCGTCCTGCCGATTACCGACGTGCCGCTGATTCCGGTCAAAGGCCTGGCGGCGCAGTTGTCGGATATCGCCGGGCGTTTTTACGGCGATCCGAGTTGCAACCTCAACCTGATTGGCGTGACCGGTACCAACGGTAAGACCAGCGTGACCCAGTTGGTGGCGCAAGCGCTCGACCTGCTGGGCCAGCATTGCGGCATTGTCGGCACCCTCGGCAGCGGTTTTTATGGCGCGCTGCAAAGCGGGATGCACACCACGCCGAACCCGATTGCCGTGCAGGCCACCCTGGCCGACCTGAAAAAGGCCGGTGCCAAGGCCGTGGCGATGGAAGTGTCGTCCCATGGTCTCGACCAGGGGCGGGTCAGTGCTCTGGCCTTCGATGTGGCGGTGCTGACCAACCTGTCGCGTGACCATCTGGATTATCACGGCACCATGGAAGCCTACGGCTCCACCAAGGCCAAGCTGTTCGGTTGGACCGACCTGGGTTGCCGAGTCATCAACCTCGACGATGAGTTCGGTCGGCTGTTGGCCAGTGACGAACAGGATTCGCGGCTGATTACCTACAGCCTCGAGGATCCGCGGGCCTATCTGTACTGCCGCGAAGCGCAATTCGACGACGAAGGCGTGCGTGCGACCCTGGTGACTCCGCAGGGCGAACATCATCTGCGCAGCACCTTGCTCGGCCGTTTCAACCTGAGCAACGTGCTGGCCGCTGTCGGCGCCTTGCTTGGCCTGGATTACGCCCTCGACGAAATCCTTCACGTGCTGCCGAAACTGGAAGGTCCGGCCGGTCGCATGCAGCGCCTGGGCGGCGGTTCGCAACCGCTGGTGGTGGTCGATTACGCCCATACCCCGGACGCCCTGGAAAAAGTATTGCTGGCCCTGCGTCCCCACGCCAAGGGCCGTTTGCTGTGCCTGTTCGGCTGCGGCGGCGATCGCGATCGCGGCAAGCGTCCGCTGATGGCGGAAGTGGTCGAGCGCCTGGCCGACGGTGTGCTGGTTACCGACGACAACCCGCGTACGGAAGATCCGGCGCAGATTTTCGACGACATTCGTGCCGGTTTCAGTGCAGTGGACAAGGTCGAATTCGTTTCCGGTCGCGGCCTGGCCATCGCCCAACTGGTCGCCGGTGCTTCGGCAGATGACGTCATTGTCCTGGCCGGTAAAGGCCACGAGGACTATCAGGAAATCAACGGCGTACGCCTCGACTTCTCCGACCTGGTGGAAGCCGATCGGGCGCTGACCGCGTGGGAGGTGGCCCATGCTTAAGGCCCTGAAACTCAGTGAACTGAGCGGACCGCTGGCGGGTCGCCTGCTGGCTGGCGATTGCAGTTTCGATGGCGTGAGCATCGACAGCCGGGCGATCAAGCCGGGCCAACTCTTTATTGCCCTGGCCGGCCCGCGTTTCGACGGGCATGACTACCTGAATGAAGTCGCCGCCAAAGGCGCCGTCGGAGCCTTGGTCGAACGCGAAGTGCCAGACAGTACGCTGCCGCAGTTGCTGGTCAGCGATACCCGGCAGGCACTTGGCCAACTGGGGGCGTTGAATCGTGCCGCTTTTACCAAACCTGTCGCGGCAATCACCGGCTCCAGCGGCAAGACCACGGTCAAGGAAATGCTGGCCAGCATCCTGCGTACGCGCGGGCCGGTGCTTGCCACGCGCGGCAATCTGAACAACGACCTGGGCGCACCCTTGACCCTGCTGGAACTGGCCCCGGAGCACACCGCGGCCGTGATCGAGCTGGGGGCTTCGCGCATCGGCGAAATTGCCTACACCGTGGCGATGACCAAGCCGCAGGTCGCCATCATCAATAACGCCGGTACCGCCCATGTTGGCGAGTTTGGTGGGCCGGAAAAAATCGTCGAGGCCAAGGGCGAGATCCTTGAAGGGCTGGATGCTTCCGGTATCGCCGTACTCAATCTCGACGACAAGGCCTTCCCGATCTGGAAAGCCCGCGCCGCTGGCCGTCAGGTGCTGAGTTTTGCCCTGACCAACAATGCCGCCGACTTTTACGCCTCGGATATCCAGCGCGATGCCCGTGGCTGCCCGAACTTCACCCTGCACGCTGGCAACGGCTCCGAGTGGATCCAGTTGAACCTGCTGGGCACCCATAACGTGGCCAATGCCCTGGCCGCCGCCGCTGCCGCTCATGCCCTGGGCGTGTCGCTGTTCGGCATCGCCACCGGGCTCAACGCGGTGCAGCCGGTCAAGGGCCGCACCGTCGCCCAGTTGGCGAAAAACGGCATGCGGGTAATCGACGACACCTACAACGCGAACCCCACGTCAATGTGCGCGGCCGTTGATATACTCGCCGGCTTTTCCGGCCGCACCGTCCTGGTGCTCGGAGATATCGGCGAGTTGGGCGATTGGGCGGAGCAGGGGCACCGCGAAGTGGGTGCTTATGCCGCCGGCAAGGTGTCGGCGCTCTACGCCGTGGGCCCGATGATGGCCCACGCGGTCGCCGCCTTTGGTGAGCACGCCCGACACTTCGCCAGCCAGGCCGAGCTGATCGCAGCCCTGGGCGCCGAGCAAGATACAAACACCACTATTTTGATCAAGGGATCGCGCAGCGCGGTGATGGAAAACATCGTCGCGGCTTTGTGTGGTTCCAGCACGGAGAAACATTGATGCTGCTGCTGCTAGCGGAGTACCTGCAACAGTTCTACAAAGGCTTCGCGGTCTTTCAGTACCTGACCCTGCGCGGGATTCTCGGGGTACTGACTGCACTGGTGCTGTCCTTGTGGCTGGGGCCGTGGATGATCCGCACTTTGCAGACCCGTCAGATCGGCCAGGCCGTGCGTAATGATGGTCCGCAATCGCACCTCTCCAAGTCGGGCACCCCGACCATGGGCGGCGCGCTGATCCTTTCGGCAATCGGTATCAGCACCCTGCTGTGGGCTGACCTGAGCAACCGGTATGTGTGGGTGGTGTTGCTGGTCACCCTGCTGTTCGGCGCCATCGGCTGGGTCGATGACTATCGCAAGGTGATCGAGAAGAACTCCCGTGGCCTGCCTAGCCGCTGGAAGTACTTCTGGCAGTCGGTATTTGGCCTGGGCGCGGCGATCTTCCTGTACGTCACCGCGCAAACCCCGGTCGAAACCACCTTGCTGATCCCCATGCTCAAGGATGTCAGCATTCCGCTGGGCATCGGCTTCGTGGTCCTGACCTATTTCGTGATCGTCGGCTCCAGCAACGCGGTCAACCTGACCGACGGCCTCGACGGCCTGGCGATTATGCCGACCGTGATGGTAGGCGGTGCCCTGGGCATCTTCTGCTACCTGTCGGGTAACGTGAAGTTCGCTGAATACCTGCTGATTCCTTACGTTCCGGGCGCGGGTGAGCTGATCGTGTTCTGCGGCGCGCTGATCGGCGCCGGGCTGGGTTTCTTGTGGTTCAACACCTATCCGGCACAAGTCTTCATGGGCGACGTCGGCGCGCTGGCGCTGGGCGCGGCCCTGGGCACCATCGCGGTGATCGTTCGCCAGGAAATCGTCCTGTTCATCATGGGCGGCGTGTTCGTGATGGAAACCCTGTCGGTGGTCATTCAGGTTGCTTCCTTCAAGTTGACCGGTCGTCGTGTATTCCGCATGGCGCCGATTCACCACCACTTTGAACTCAAGGGCTGGCCCGAGCCGCGTGTGATCGTCCGTTTCTGGATCATCACCGTGATTCTCGTGCTGATCGGCCTTGCCACCCTGAAGCTGAGGTAGAACGAGTGTCTCTGATCGCTTCTGACCACTTCCGCATCGTTGTCGGCCTCGGCAAGAGCGGCATGTCCCTGGTTCGCTTCCTGGCGAACCGGGGCGTGTCGTTTGCCGTCGCCGATACGCGGGAAAATCCACCGGAGCTGGCCACGCTGCGCCGTGACTATCCGCATGTGGAAGTGCGTTGTGGCGAGCTGGACGTCGACTTCCTGTGCCGTGCCGACGAGCTCTACGTGAGCCCTGGCCTGGCCCTGGCGACCCCGGCCCTGCAAGCCGCCGCTGCCCGTGGGGTGAAACTCTCCGGCGATATCGAGCTGTTCGCGCGTAACGCGAAGGCGCCGATCGTCGCCATCAGCGGTTCCAACGCGAAAAGCACCGTGACCACCCTGGTGGGAGAAATGGCTGCGGCCGCGGGCAAGCGGGTCGCCGTGGGCGGCAACCTGGGTACCCCGGCCCTGGACCTGCTCAGCGACGACGTCGAGCTGTACGTCATGGAACTGTCCAGCTTCCAGCTGGAAACCACCGATCAGCTGGGTGCTGAAGTGGCCACCGTGCTGAACATCAGCGAAGACCACATGGACCGCTACAGCGGCCTGCCGGCGTACCACCTGGCCAAGCACCGGATCTTCCGTGGCGCCCGGCAAGTGGTGTTCAACCGCCAGGATGCCCTGACCCGGCCATTGATCGGCGAAGGCCTGCCGTGCTGGACCTTCGGCCTGAGCAAACCCGACTTCAAGGCATTCGGCCTGCGTGAAGAGAATGGCGAGAAATACCTGGCCTTCGAATTCCAGAACCTGATGCCGGTGCGCGAGCTGAAGATCCGCGGCGCCCATAACCAGTCCAACGCCCTGGCGGCGCTGGCCCTGGGGCATGCGGTCGGCCTGCCATTCGACGCCATGCTCTCGGCCCTGCGCAGCTTCGCCGGCCTCGAGCACCGCTGCCAGTGGGTTCGCGACCTGGATGGCGTGGGTTATTACAACGATTCCAAGGCCACCAACGTTGGCGCCGCACTGGCGGCCATCGAAGGCCTGGGCGCGGACATCGAAGGCAAGATCGTGCTGATCTCCGGTGGCGACGGCAAGGGTGCCGAGTTCAAGGACCTGCGCGATCCGGTGGCGGCCAACTGCCGCGTCGTGATCCTGATGGGCCGCGATTCCGACAAGATCGGCGAGGCCATTGGCGATGCCGTGTCGCTGATTCGCGTCGGCTCCCTGGTCGAAGCCGTGGCGCAATGCCGTGCCACTGCCCAAGCTGGTGATGTGGTGCTGCTGTCGCCAGCCTGTGCCAGTTTCGACATGTTCAAGAATTACGAAGACCGTGGTCACCAGTTCGTCCGCGCCGTGGAGGATCTGGCATGAACCTGAGAGACATCATCAAGCCTTATCCATCGCCGATCATCACCGGGCGCGGCGTCGACCTCGACTTCCCGATGCTCGCCGGCTGCCTGACGCTGCTTGGCCTCGGGTTGATCATGATTGCCTCGGCCTCCACCGAAGTGGCGGCGGTGCAGTCGGGCAGCGCCCTGTACTACATGATTCGCCACCTTATCTACGTGGTGCTGGGCCTGGGCGCCTGCATCGTCACCATGATGATTCCGATCGCCACCTGGCAACGCCTGGGCTGGATGATGCTGCTCGGTGCCTTCGGCTTGCTGGTGATGGTGATCATTCCGGGGATCGGCCGTGAAGTGAACGGTTCGATGCGCTGGATCGGCTTCAGTTTCTTCAACGTCCAGCCTTCCGAGATCGCCAAGGTATTCGTGGTGATCTACCTCGCCGGTTACCTGGTGCGTCGCCAGAAAGAAGTGCGCGAAAGCTGGATGGGCTTCTTCAAGCCGTTCATCGTGCTGCTGCCAATGGCTGGCCTGCTGCTGATGGAGCCGGACTTCGGTGCCACCGTGGTGATGATGGGGGCCGCGGCGGCGATGCTGTTCCTCGGCGGGGTCGGGCTGTTCCGTTTTTCCTTGATGGTGGTGCTGGCGGTCGCGGCGGTGGTCCTGCTGATTCAGATGCAGCCCTATCGAATGGCGCGTCTGACCAACTTTGCCGACCCCTGGGCCGACCAGTTCGGCGCTGGCTACCAGTTGTCCCAGGCCTTGATTGCTTTCGGCCGCGGCGAATGGCTGGGCGTTGGCCTGGGCAACAGCGTGCAGAAGCAGTTCTACCTGCCGGAAGCCCACACCGACTTCGTGTTCTCGGTCCTGGCCGAAGAGCTGGGCGCCGTGGGTTCCCTGTGCACGGTCGCGCTGTTCGTCTTTGTCTGTATCCGTGGCATGTACATCGGCCTGTGGGCCGAGAAAGCCAAGCAGTTCTTTGCCGCCTATGTCGCTTATGGCCTGTCGTTCCTGTGGATCGGCCAGTTCCTGATCAACATCGGGGTGAACGTCGGCCTGCTGCCGACCAAAGGTCTGACTTTGCCGTTCCTCAGTTATGGCGGCAGTTCGTTGGTGATCTGCTGCGCCTGTCTTGGCCTGTTGCTGCGCATCGAGTGGGAGAGTCGGACCCACCTGGGCAGCGAAGAGATGGAGTTCAGCGAGAGCGACTTCGCCGAGGAGCCAAGCCATGGGCGCTAATGTGCTGATCATGGCCGGTGGCACCGGCGGACATGTGTTCCCGGCGCTGGCCTGTGCCCGTGAGTTCCAGTCGCGCGGTTATACCGTGCACTGGCTCGGCACCCCGCGCGGTATCGAAAACGAGCTGGTGCCGAACGCCGGCCTGCAACTGCACCTGATCAACGTCAGCGGCCTGCGGGGCAAGAGCAAGCTGTCGCTGCTCAAGGCGCCATTCGTACTGCTCAAGGCGGTGCTGCAGGCGCGCCGGATCATTCGTCAGCTCAAGCCGGTCTGTGTGCTGGGCTTTGGCGGTTATGTGACCGGCCCTGGTGGCGTCGCGGCAAAACTGTCCGGTGTGCCGGTGATCGTTCATGAACAGAACGCGGTCGCCGGTACCGCCAATCGGCTGCTGGTGCCGTTGTCGGCCCGAGTCTGCGAAGCTTTCCCGGACACCTTTGGTGCCTCCAGCAGCCGGCGTACCACCGGCAACCCGGTGCGCACCGAGCTGTTCCTCGATACACCGCGCGAGGCTTTGGCCGGACGCAAGGCGCGTTTGCTGATCCTGGGCGGAAGCCTGGGAGCAGAGCCGTTGAACAAGTTGCTGCCTGAAGCCCTGGCGCTGGTCTCCCCCGAGCTGCGTCCGGAAGTGTTTCATCAGGCCGGCAAAAACCACGATGAAGTGACTGCAGAGCGCTATCGCGTCGCCGGCGTCGAGGCGCAGGTGCAGCCGTTCATCAAAGACATGGCCCAAGCCTACGGCTGGGCTGACCTGGTGGTCTGTCGCGCAGGCGCGTTGACCGTCAGTGAACTGGCTGCCGCCGGTCTGCCTTCGATGCTCGTGCCTTTGCCTCACGCCATCGACGATCACCAGACCCGCAATGCCGATTATTTGGCTCGTGAAGGCGCCGCTTTCCTGATGCCGCAAAGAACGACTGGCGCAGCGGACCTTGCCGCTCGCCTGACAGAGGTTTTGATGCAACCGGAACGACTCAACAGCATGGCCGACGCAGCTCGTCGCCTGGCCAAACCCGATGCCACCCGTAGCGTGGTCGATATCTGCCTGGAGGTGGCCCATGGTTGAGAATCAGAAAGCCATGCCACAACCGGAAATGCGCCGCATCCGTCGCATCCACTTCGTCGGTATCGGCGGCGTGGGCATGTGCGGGATCGCCGAAGTGCTGCTGAACCTGGGCTACCAGGTCTCCGGCTCCGACCTCAAGGCTTCGCCGGTTACCGAGCGCCTCGAGTCCTTCGGTGCGCAGATCTTTATCGGCCACCGCGCCGAGAACGCCGCCAACGCCGATGTACTGGTGGTGTCCAGCGCCGTGAACACCTCCAACCCGGAAGTGGCCACCGCCCTGGAACGCCGTATCCCTGTAGTGCCGCGCGCGGAAATGCTGGCCGAGCTGATGCGCTACCGCCACGGTGTCGCCGTTGCCGGTACCCACGGCAAGACCACCACCACCAGCCTGCTGGCCTCGGTGTTTGCCGCCGGTGGCCTGGACCCGACCTTCGTCATCGGTGGCCGGCTGAATGCAGCGGGTACCAATGCCCAGCTGGGCACCAGCCGCTACCTGATCGCCGAAGCCGATGAAAGCGACGCCAGCTTCCTGCACCTGCAGCCGCTGGTAGCCGTGGTGACCAACATCGACGCCGACCACATGGCGACCTACGACGGTGACTTCAACAAACTGAAGAAAACCTTCGTCGAATTCCTGCACAACCTGCCGTTCTATGGCCTGGCCGTGCTGTGCCTGGACGACCCGGTGGTGCGCGAGATCCTGCCACAGGTCAAGCGTCCGACCGTCACCTACGGTTTCAACGAAGGCGCCGACGTGCGGGCGATCAATGTCCGTCAGCAGGGCATGCAGACCTTCTTCACCGTGCTGCGTCCCGATCGCGAGCCGCTGGATGTCTCGGTGAACATGCCGGGCAACCACAACGTGCTGAACGCCCTGGCGACCATCTGCATCGCCACCGACGAAGGCATCAGCGATGAAGCCATCGTCCAGGGCCTGTCGGGCTTTCAGGGCGTGGGTCGACGCTTCCAGGTCTACGGCGAGCTGCCGGTGGAAGGCGGCAATGTGATGCTGGTGGACGACTACGGCCACCACCCGACCGAAGTCGCGGCGGTGATCAAGGCCGTACGCGGTGGCTGGCCTGAGCGCCGCCTGGTGATGGTCTATCAGCCGCACCGTTTCAGCCGCACCCGCGACCTGTACGACGATTTCGTCCAGGTGCTGGCGGACGCCAACGTCCTGCTGTTGATGGAAGTCTATCCAGCGGGCGAAGAGCCGATCCCGGGGGCGGACAGCCGTCAGCTGTGCCACAGCATCCGTCAGCGCGGTCAGCTGGATCCGATCTACATCGAGCGTGGGGTCGACCTCGCGCCGTTGGTCAAGCCGTTGCTGCGCGCCGGCGACATCCTGCTGTGCCAGGGGGCCGGTGATATCGGCGGCCTTGCGCCGAAACTGCTGAATAGTCCGTTGTTCGCGGGTGCCGTGCCTGCCGGTCAGGGGAAGTCGAAATGACCGCCGCCTACGCCTCTCTGTTTTCGACCCTCGCGCCGAAGGATTTCGGTCGCGTCGCCGTGCTGTTCGGCGGCAAGAGCGCCGAGCGCGAAGTCTCGCTGAAGTCCGGCAACGCCGTACTCGAAGCCTTGCTGAGCGCCGGTGTGGATGCCTTTGGCATCGACGTCGGTGACGACTTCCTGCAGCGCCTGCTGAACGAGAAGATCGACCGCGCCTTTATCATCCTCCACGGTCGTGGCGGCGAAGACGGCAGCATGCAGGGCCTGCTGGAATGCCTGGGCATTCCCTACACCGGCAGCGGCATCCTGGCCTCGGCGCTGGCGATGGACAAACTGCGTACCAAGCAGGTCTGGCACAGCCTCGGTATTCCGACGCCACGCCACGCCGTACTTGGCTCCGAGGCCGATTGTATTTGCGCGGCTACGGAACTGGGCATGCCTTTGATCGTCAAACCGGCGCATGAAGGTTCCAGTATTGGTATGGCCAAAGTGACATCCGCGTCCGAACTGATCGACGCATGGAAAGCGGCCAGCACCTACGACTCGCAAGTTCTGGTCGAACAATGGATCCAAGGTCCGGAGTTCACCATTGCCACGCTGCGCGGCCAGGTATTGCCACCGATCGCCCTGGGCACGCCCCACACGTTTTACGATTACGACGCCAAGTACCTGGCTTCCGATACCCAGTACCGGATCCCGTGCGGCCTCGACAGCGACAAAGAGCAGGAGCTCATGGACCTGACGGCGAAAGCCTGCGGGGCGCTTGGTATCGCCGGTTGGGCGCGTGCCGACGTGATGCAGGACGCCGATGGCCAGTTCTGGTTCCTGGAAGTGAACACCGCTCCCGGCATGACCGATCACAGCCTGGTTCCGATGGCGGCCCGCGCCGCCGGTCTGGATTTCCAGCAGCTGGTTCTGGCCATCCTGGCGGAGAGTGTCGTCAGTAACGCAGAGCCGCGAGGTTAAGGCCATGCAAGGCGCCCAGCTACGTCATCAGCAACCCGCTCCCGGCCGCAAGCCGGTGCCGCGTGGTGCCAGCCGGATGGTGGCCAAGGAGCCGATGTCGGCGCGCCTGCCGAAAGCCAACTTTGGCGTGCTGAAAAGCCTGATGTGGCCGGTGTTGCTGGTCGCGCTGGGCTTCGGGACTTACGAAGGCGCGCAACGCCTGCTGCCTTATGCCGACCGGCCGATCACCAAGGTCGCGGTGCAGGGCGACCTGAGTTACATCAGCCAGCAGGCGGTGCAGCAGCGGATCGCGCCCTACGTCGCGTCGAGCTTCTTCACCATCGACCTGGCGAGCATGCGCACCGAGCTGGAACAGATGCCGTGGATCGCTCATGCCGAGGTACGGCGTGTGTGGCCGGACCAGGTGGTGATTCGCCTGGAAGAACAACTGCCGGTGGCCCGTTGGGGCGACGAGGCGCTGTTGAATAACCAGGGCCAGGCCTTCACTCCGCGTGAGCTGGCGAACTATGAGCACTTGCCACAGTTGTTCGGCCCGCAGCGGGCCCAGCAGCAGGTGATGCAGCAGTACCAGGTGTTGAGCCAGATGCTTCGCCCGATGGGTTTCTCCATCGCCCGTCTGGAGTTGCGCGAGCGCGGCAGCTGGTTCCTGACCACGGGGGCCGGCAGCGCCGGTCCTGGCATCGAGTTGTTGCTTGGACGCGATCACCTTGTGGAGAAGATGCGCCGCTTCATTGCCATTTATGAAAAAACGCTGAAAGAACAGATTACGAACATCGCGCGCATCGATCTGCGTTATGCCAACGGCCTGGCCGTCGGCTGGCGGGGACCTGTAGCGCCCACGACGGCCCAACCCGCCGTCGCGAAGAATTAAGAAGAGGCAGGACCATGGCAAACGTGCAAAGCGGCAAAATGATCGTCGGTCTGGATATCGGCACCTCCAAGGTGGTGGCGCTGGTAGGCGAGGTCGCGGCCGATGGCACGCTGGAAATCGTCGGTATCGGCACCCATCCATCGCGCGGCCTGAAGAAGGGCGTGGTGGTGAATATCGAGTCCACCGTTCAATCGATCCAGCGCGCGGTAGAAGAAGCGCAACTGATGGCCGGTTGCCGTATCCACTCGGCGTTCGTCGGCGTGGCGGGCAATCACATTCGCAGCCTGAACTCCCACGGCATCGTGGCGATTCGTGATCGTGAAGTGAGCTCGGCGGACCTGGAACGGGTACTCGACGCGGCGCAGGCCGTGGCGATTCCGGCCGACCAGCGGGTGCTGCACACCCTGCCGCAGGATTACGTGATCGATAACCAGGAAGGCGTGCGCGAGCCCCTGGGCATGTCCGGCGTGCGTCTGGAAGCCAAGGTGCACGTGGTGACCTGCGCGGTGAATGCCGCACAGAACATCGAAAAGTGCGTGCGTCGCTGCGGCCTGGAAATCGACGACATCATTCTCGAACAGCTGGCCTCGGCCTATTCGGTGCTGACCGACGACGAGAAAGAGCTGGGCGTGTGCCTGGTGGATATCGGTGGCGGTACCACCGACATCGCGATCTTCACCGAAGGTGCGATCCGCCATACCGCGGTGATCCCGATTGCCGGCGACCAGGTGACCAACGACATCGCCATGGCGCTGCGTACGCCGACCCAGTACGCCGAAGAAATCAAGATTCGTTACGCCTGCGCCCTGGCCAAGCTGGCCGGTGCCGGTGAAACCATCAAGGTGCCAAGCGTCGGCGACCGTCCACCGCGCGAGCTGTCCCGCCAGGCCCTGGCCGAAGTGGTCGAGCCGCGTTACGACGAGCTGTTCACCCTGATCCAGGCCGAACTGCGTCGCAGCGGCTATGAAGACCTGATCCCGGCCGGCATCGTGCTGACCGGCGGTACTTCGAAAATGGAAGGCGCGGTCGAACTGGCTGAAGAGATTTTCCACATGCCGGTCCGCCTGGGCGTGCCGCACACCGTCAAGGGCCTGTCCGACGTGGTGCGCAACCCGATCTATTCCACCGGCGTGGGCTTGCTGTTGTACGGGCTGCAGAAGCAGTCCGACGGTATCTCGTTCTCCGGCATCGGCAGCCGGGACAGCTACAGCAGCGACGAACCCAAGGCTGCTTTGCTCGATCGCATCAAGAGCTGGGTGCAGGGCAACTTCTGAAGATTTACCGCAACACCGTTGTAAGCAGTAGGCGAAAAAACTAGAGAAATGAAAGGAGAGGGAAAATGTTCGAACTCGTAGACAACGTCCCCGCAAGTCCGGTAATCAAGGTTATCGGTGTCGGCGGTGGCGGCGGCAACGCCGTCAATCACATGGTCAAGAGCAACATCGAAGGCGTCGAATTCATCTGCGCCAACACTGATGCTCAAGCGCTGAAAAACATCGGCGCGCGGACCATCCTGCAACTGGGTACCGGCGTGACCAAGGGCCTGGGTGCTGGCGCCAATCCTGAAGTCGGCCGCCAAGCCGCTCTGGAAGACCGCGAGCGTATCGCTGAAGTGCTGGCGGGCACCAACATGGTGTTCATCACCACCGGCATGGGCGGTGGTACCGGTACCGGTGCTGCGCCGATCATCGCCGAAGTGGCCAAGGAAATGGGCATCCTTACCGTTGCGGTAGTGACTCGTCCGTTCCCGTTCGAAGGCCGCAAGCGTATGCAGATCGCCGATGAAGGCATCCGCGCGCTGAGCGAAAGCGTCGATTCGTTGATCACCATTCCCAACGAAAAGCTGCTGACCATCCTCGGCAAGGACGCCAGCCTGCTGTCGGCTTTCGCCAAGGCCGACGACGTTCTGGCCGGTGCCGTTCGCGGTATCTCCGACATCATCAAGCGTCCGGGCATGATCAACGTCGACTTCGCCGACGTGCGTACCGTGATGAGCGAAATGGGCATGGCGATGATGGGCACTGGCTGCGCCAGCGGTCCAAACCGTGCACGTGAAGCGACCGAAGCGGCGATCCGCAACCCGCTGCTGGAAGACGTGAACCTGCAAGGCGCACGCGGCATCCTGGTGAACATCACCGCAGGTCCCGACCTGTCCCTGGGTGAGTACTCCGACGTGGGTAGCATCATTGAAGCCTTCGCTTCCGAGCACGCCATGGTCAAGGTCGGTACCGTTATCGATCCGGATATGCGCGACGAGCTGCACGTGACCGTGGTTGCCACGGGTCTGGGCGCGAAAATCGAGAAGCCTGTAAAGGTCATCGACAATACCGTGCAAACCTCCATGGCCGCTGCACAGGCGCCAGCACCTGCCCGTCAGGAACTGCCGTCGGTCAACTACCGTGATCTGGACCGTCCGACCGTCATGCGCAACCAGGCCCAGGCCAGTGCTGCGACTGCGGCGAAGCTGAATCCGCAAGATGATCTGGACTATCTGGACATCCCGGCTTTCCTGCGTCGCCAGGCCGATTGATGGAATGTATCAGGGGTATTAGGGTGATTGGTGTTCAGCAAAGGTCTGGTCTGCTATTATCGCCAGCCTTTGTTGATACCAGTTCGCAATTTGCGCTGAAGCGGCCCAAGCCATGATTAAACAACGCACCCTGAAGAATATTATCCGTGCCACAGGTGTAGGCCTGCACTCTGGGGAGAAGGTTTACCTGACCCTCAAGCCTGCGCCTGTCGACACCGGCATTGTGTTTTGTCGTGCCGACCTGGACCCTGTGGTGCAGATTCCTGCTCGCGCGGAAAACGTTGGTGAAACCACTATGTCGACCACACTGGTCAACGGTGACACCAAAGTGGACACGGTGGAGCACTTGCTCTCGGCCATGGCTGGCCTGGGCATCGATAACGCCTACGTCGAGCTCTCCGCGTCCGAAGTCCCGATCATGGATGGCAGCGCTGGACCCTTCGTATTCCTGATTCAATCTGCCGGCCTGGAAGAACAGGACGCAGCCAAGAAGTTCATCCGCATCCTTCGTGAGGTGACGGTGGAAGACGGCGACAAGCGCGCCACTTTCGTGCCTTTCGACGGTTTTAAAGTGAGCTTTGAGATCGATTTCGATCACCCGGTTTTCCGTGACCGCACCCAGAGTGCAAGCGTGGACTTTTCCAGCACGTCGTTCGTGAAGGAAGTCAGCCGCGCCCGTACCTTTGGTTTCATGAGTGATATCGAGTACCTGCGCAAGCACAACCTCGCACTCGGCGGCAGCGTGGAAAACGCCATCGTGGTCGACGCGGATGGTGTACTGAACGAAGACGGCCTTCGCTACGAAGACGAATTCGTGAAGCACAAGATCCTCGACGCAATTGGTGACCTCTACCTGCTGGGCAACAGCCTGATAGGTGAGTTCAAAGGCTTCAAGTCGGGCCATGCACTGAACAACCAGCTTCTGCGCAAGCTCATTGAGCAGAAAGACGCTTGGGAAGTCGTGACCTTCGAAGATGCCAGCACTGCACCGATCTCTTACATGCGTCCAGTTGCGGCCGTGTAAGTAACACTCTCTTTCCTTTTGTTTTTAAAGGCTGCCTTCGGGTGGCCTTTTTTTATGTCCGCAGATTGTTGCGTGGCTGATGACGCTATCGCGGGCAAGCCTCGCTCCTACAGACGAGGCAAGGCTTGCCCGCGATGAGGTCCCTTAACCCACCACCCGATTTCGCCCTTCGGCCTTGGCCTGGTACAGCGCCTTGTCGGCCATCGAGCACAGCGCTTCCAGGCTGGACTTCGGCGTGCCTGCCCAGGTGCTGAGACCGATGCTGATGGTGATCGGCGAGGCGCCGTCCTGGATAGGCGGCAGGCGTTCGACCCCCAGGCGAATATGCTCGGCGATACGTCGGGCGCCTTCGTTGTCGGTCTCCGGCAGGACCACGGCGAACTCCTCGCCGCCGTAGCGCGCAGCCAGGTCGCCGGGGCGACGGATATTGTCACTGATCACCCGGGCCACGATGCGCAGGGCTTCATCGCCGAGCGGGTGGCCGTAGCGGTCGTTGAAGGCCTTGAAGTGATCCACGTCGAGCATCAGCAGCGACAGGGCGCTGTGGGAGCGCTGCGCGCGTCCCCATTCGCGGGCCAGGGTCTGATCCAGGCTGCGGCGGTTGTCGAGGCCGGTGAGGGCGTCGGTAGCGGCCAGTTGCGCAAGTTCCTGCTCGGCGCTCTGGCGGCGACGCAGTTCCCGGCACAGCAGCCAGGTCAGCCACAGCAGGCCCAGGCACAGCGCACCGGTGGCGCCACCGACTACCAGCGCGGTGCGCTGCCAGGAGGCGAAGACTTCATTGCTGGAGAGCGCCACGATTACGATCAGCGGCAGGTCACCGACCTGGGAGAAGGTATACAGGCGTGGCTGCTGGGTGCTGGACAGGCCTTTGAAGCTGCCATTCCCCTCGCTCAGGATGCGGATGAAATTGGGCCGTTGGCTGAAGTCCTGGCCGATCAGGTTATCCGCTCGCGGCGGTTCCTGGGCCAGCAGGATACCGTCGCGACTGATCAGGTTGACCGAGCTGTCGCGGCCGACATTCAGGCTTTTGAACAATTGGCTGAAGTAGTCCAGGCGCATGGCCGCTTCGGCCACGCCGAGGAACTCCCCGCGCTCGTTGGAAACCCGCCGGCTGAAACTGATGCGCCAATCCAGCTCGGGCGGGCGGGCGCGGAACGGTCGGCTGATCAGCATGCCCGGATCGGGGTTATCCACATGGGACTGGAAGTACTCTCGATCGGCAAAGTTGCCCTTGCGCGGTTCGACCGAAGCGGAGTCGGCGAGCACGTCGCCACGGGAGTCGAGCAGCAGGATATTGCCCTTGTAGGGCGCAGCGGTGGCCCGGTCGAACAGCGCCATATGGCGAATGGTCGGCGAGACCTGCTTCAGGTCCTCGCGTTGCGAGGCGCTGATCAGGCCACGCAGGGATACGTCGTACAACTCGACGTTGCGCAGCACGTCGGCGTCGATCAATTGCACGATGTTGGAAGCCGCACGGGTGGCGGCCCTTTCGACGCTGCCGCGCTCGCGAATCAGCAAGAAAGTCACGATGCTCAGGATGGAGATGACCATCAATGAGCTTCCAAGAATCAGCATCCTTTCCGACCGGGTCGAAGTGGTCGTGTTGCGGGGTGTCGCACTACTCACACTCATGGTTCTGACTTCTGCGATCTATACGTTGTAAGGGTATTTTCGGGTGAAGCGAGCAGAGTTGCAGAGACCGATCGCGCCTGCGGGCGCATGTATAAATCCCAGACAAAAAAAAGGCCAGCAAAATGATGCTGGCCTTTTGCTTAATCGCGCTTAGAACACATTGATCGGGTAGTCGAGGATCACCCGGTATTCGTCGGTGTCGTTGTCCAGCGCGCCATAACCATTGCCGCCCCGGTTGGTGGCCCACTGCAGGCGGACCGCGAGGTCCTTGGCCTTGCCGCCCTGGACCACATACTTGAGGTCGAGGTCGCGTTCCCAGTGCTTGGCGTGTTCGCCGCCGGCGCTGTACCAGTGGGCGTAGCCACGGCTGTGGGGATCGACCTTGGTCAGGTCCAGCTCGCCGCGCGAGTAGGAGAGCGCCGAGGTCAGGCCCGGCAGGCCGAGGCCGGCGAAGTCGTAGGCGTACTTGAGTTTCCACGAGCGCTCGTTGGGGCCGTTGAAATCCGAATACTGCTGGGAGTTGTCCAGGTAGATGCTGTCGCCCTGGTTGATGTAGTCGAACGGTGTGTTGCCGTTCACCCGCTGGTAGGCGGCGGTGAGGCTGTGATGGCCGACGCCCAGGGTAAAATGCAGGCTGTAGGTGTTGTTGTCGATGTCGCCCAGCAGAGCGTCGCCAGTGTCCTGGGTGTGATAGAAGTGCAGGCCCGGATTCAGGGTCACCAGCTCGTTCAGCGCATAGCTGTAGTCGAGGTCGTAGTAGTACTGGTTCCAGATGTCCTTGAGTTCGGCGGCGTACAGGCTGCTGGTCAGCCCGGTCATGCCGCTCCAGGCCACGCCAGCCCAATTCAGGTGCTGGCTTTCGGTGCCGTTCGCCGGATTGCTGTACGCGCTGCCGATACGCCGGCGGCCGCTCTGATTATAGGGTTTGGTGAAGCTGGCCTGGCCGCCTTCGAGCAGCCAGCCGTCAAAGCTGTGGTTGGTCAGGCTGACACCGCGGAAGGTCTGCGGCAGCATGCGGCTCTGGCCGCCGGCGATCACCGGATTGTTGAGGAACAAGTCGCCGGCCTTGAGCTCGGTGTCGAAGGCGCGGATTTTCAGGGTGGCGCCAGCGGTGGAAAACGACGTCGGCGCTTTGCCGCTGCCATCGCTGATCGGCAGGATGCTCGAGCTGTCGGTGCCGCCACCGCCATCGAGTTTCAGGCCGAGCATGGCGTTGGCATCGACACCGAAACCGACTGTGCCCTGGGTATAACCCGACTCGAAGATCCCCAGGAAACCCTGGCCCCACTCGATGTTGTCATCGTTCTGCTGGTGGCGGTTGCGATTCATGTAGTAGTTGCGGGCGTTGAGCTTGAGGCTTGCGCCTTCGACGAAGCCTTCCGGGCTGGCCTCATCGGCTGCCTGGACGCAGGGGGCGATAGTTGCAGCCATTGCAATGAACAACGGGCTGAGAGTTGACGTGACCTTCACCGGTATAAAGCTCCTTGGATAAATGGTGATCGTTGTTATTGTCGATTCGGGTGTTTCTTGTTCTGGGTGAAACGAATGAAACGGCCAGTTCTACATGGCAAAAAAAAGCCGCTGTTATCAGCGGCTTTAAGACAACTTACTCCAGGGTTAGAGCAGAGAAGTTGTCGAGGGAAACGAGTCGGTAGCAGGTATCAGCTGTCTTTCTGAACTTCCGGCTGGCGTTGTTCCGCCGTAGTGTTCTGCAGCTGCTCGGCGTTCTGTTGCTTGGCAGCCAGCGCTTCCTGGGCGTCCTGGAATGCAGCGGCGCGTGCGGCGTTATGCGCGGCGAAAGTCTGCGATTCTTCGGCCATGGCCATAGGGGCCAAGAACAGGGAGGACAAAACAAAGGCGCTGGCAATACCCATACTGTTGGACATTTCTGAAGACCTTCTTGCAGAGCAAGTTCAAATTAGGTGCGACAAAAATATAACTTCGGGGCTGCTGGAAAAAGCGCCGAATAGGATAAGCACTGTTACGCCAAAAGCAATAGTGACTGCCGCTTCTGTAGGAACCAGGCTTACCGGCGATGTAGGCAATGCGCTGTGCCTGACGTACCGCCATCGCGAGCAAGCTTCGCTCCTACAGGTTCGTGGTGAGACTGTTTCTGTAGGAGCCAGGCTTGCCGGCGATGCGGGCAATACGCCGTGCCTGAC
Organism: Pseudomonas chlororaphis subsp. piscium; assembly: GCF_003850345.1. Classification (NCBI taxonomy): domain Bacteria; kingdom Pseudomonadati; phylum Pseudomonadota; class Gammaproteobacteria; order Pseudomonadales; family Pseudomonadaceae; genus Pseudomonas; species Pseudomonas chlororaphis. The sequence goes on along the minus strand of NZ_CP027707.1, from coordinate 5,821,868 downwards.
GTACCGCTATCGCGAGCAATCGAGCGTCGACCGGCTGCTCCTACGGAAGAAGAGGAGGGGTTCAGATCGGCAGGTAGATGCCGAAGGTGTTCATGCCGTCATCGCTGCGTACGAACACGTCGCCGCCGTGCATCAGGGCGATGGCCTTGACGATCGCCAGCCCCAGGCCGTGGTTGGCGCCGCTGTTGCTGCGGGAGGCATCGACCCGGTAGAAACGCTCGAACAACCGGGGCAGGTGCTCGCTGGCGATGGTCTGGCCGGGGTTGCTCACGGCGATGGCCACCTGGTGTTCCTGCACGTCGATCTGCACCCGGATCACCTGTCCCGGCGCGGTGTGCTGCACGGCATTGCTCAACAGGTTGATCAGTGCCCGGCGCAGGTGGGCGATCTCGATCTGCACCTGGGCATCGCCGCGTACCTCGACCTTGACCTGGGCGTCTTCGAGGATGAAGTCCAGGTAGTCCAGGGTAGTGGCCACTTCGCTGGCCAGGGAGGTGCTGGCGAGCTTGGTGGCCTTGCTGCCCTGGTCGGCGCTGGCCAGGAACAGCATGTCGTTGATGATCGAGCGCAGCCGCTCCAACTCCTCGAGATTGGATTGCAGCACCTCGAAATAATGCTCGGCGGAACGCCCGCGGGTCAGCGCCACCTGGGTCTGGCCGATCAGGTTGGTCAGCGGCGAGCGCAGTTCGTGGGCGACGTCGGCATTGAAGGATTCCAGGCGCGAATAGGCCTGTTCCACCCGTTCCAGGGTCGAGTTGAACGAGTTGGCGAACTGCGTCAGCTCCGGCGGCAGCGACGACAGTTGCAAGCGCCCGGACAGCCGCGGCGGGGCCAGGCGCTGGGCTTCTTCGGACAGCCCGATCAAGGGCTTGAGGCCGATGCGCGCGACCCAGTAACCCAGCGCCGAAGCCAGCAGCACGCCGACGATGGCCAGGCTGATCAGGGCAATCAACAACTGGTGCTGGGTCTCGTAGAAGGTCTCGGTGTCGATGGCGATCAGAAAGCGTAGCGGCGGGCGCAACTCTTTGGCCGGCAGCTGGCTGACCAGCACTTTCAGCGGATAGGGATGCCCGGGCAGGGTCAGGTCGCGCATGCCCAGCGGGCCCTGGGCGAAGCTGCGGATCTGCGGGTCGGGGTTGCCGTATTCGTAGGCGGGGTCGCCGCTGACCACCCAGAAATTGATGCGCTTGTCTTCTTCGCTGAGCAGCTTGAGCTTGTTGTTGATCTTGGCCCAGTGCTCCGGATTGCCGAAGCGCGTCAGGGCTGACTCCAGCACGCTGTAGCGTGCGTCCAGTTCGGCCTCGGGCAGCAGGCCCAGGCCCTTGTCCACCTGTTGATAGAGCGCGCCGCCGATCAGCAGGAACACCAGCAGGGCGACCAGGGTGAACAACCCGCTCAGGCGCAGGGCAATCGAGTTACGAGGCACCGCGGTTCTCCAGCACATAACCCATGCCGCGGATGGTGTGCAGCAGTTTCTGTTCGAACGGCCCGTCGAGCTTGGCCCGCAGGCGCTTGATCGCCACTTCGACGACGTTGGCGTCGCTGTCGAAATTGATGTCCCAGACCATCTCGGCGATCGCGGTTTTCGACAGGATCTCGCCCTGGCGCCGGGCGAGCACGCTGAGCAGCGAGAACTCCTTGGCGGTCAGGTCCAGGCGGGTGCCGGCGCGGCTGGCCTTGCGGCTGATCAGGTCGATCCACAGGTCGGCGATGCTGATCTGCACCGGCTCGTGACCACCGCTGCGGCGGGTTAAAGCCTGCAGGCGTGCCACCAGTTCGAGGAAGGAAAAAGGCTTGCCCAGGTAGTCGTCGGCGCCGTCGCGCAGGCCCTTGATACGGTCTTCGACGCGCTCGCGGGCGGTGAGCATGATCACCGGTGTCTGCTTGCGCGCGCGCAGGGCCCGCAGCACGCCGAAGCCGTCGATGCCGGGCAGCATCACGTCGAGCACTATCACCGCGTAGTCGCTTTCCAGCGCCAGGTGCAGGCCCTCGACGCCGTCGCGCGCGAGGTCCACGGTGTAGCCTTGTTCGGTCAGGCCGCGGTGCAGATAGTCCGCGGTTTTCTCTTCATCTTCGATAATCAGAACGCGCATGACCCCGCCTCAGGATGTGCTTGCCAGCGCCGGCGCTGGTGTGGGCCGATGGAATAGCCGCTCGAGCCACAAGTATATGACCGGAGTGGTGAACAGCGTCAGCGCCTGGCTCACCAGCAGGCCACCGACCACGGCGATCCCCAGTGGCTGGCGCAGTTCGGCGCCGGCGCCATAACCGAGCATCAGCGGCAGGGCGCCGAGCAACGCGGCGAGGGTGGTCATGATGATCGGCCGGAAACGGGTGATACAGGCCTGGTAGATCGCCTCCTGCGGCGACAGCCCGCCCTTGCGCTGGGCTTCGAGGGCGAAGTCGATCATCAGGATGCCGTTTTTCTTGACGATGCCGATCAGCAGTACCAGGCCGATCAGGGCCATGATCGAGAAGTCCTGGCCCAGCAGCCAGAGCATGATCAGCGCGCCAAGGCCGGCCGAGGGCAGGGTGGAAATGATGGTCAGCGGGTGGACGAAGCTCTCGTAGAGCACGCCGAGGATGATGTACACCGCCACCAGCGCCGCGAGGATCAGCCACGGCTGGCTGGCCAGGGAACTCTGGAAGGCCTGGGCCGCGCCCTGGAAGTTGCCGGCGATGGAGGCAGGCATGCCGATCTGGTTTTTCGCCTGCTCGAGCATGATCACCGCGTCGCCCAGGGCCACGCCGGGCGCCAGGTTGAACGACAGGTTGGCGGCTGGGAACATGCCGTCGTGGGCGATGGACAGCGGGCCGACGGTGGGCGGGTCGACCTTGGCCAGCGCCGACAGCGGCACCATCTCGCCGCTCAGGGGCGAGCGCAGGTAGAAGTAGTTCAGGCTCTCGGCCTTGCCGCGCTGCTTGGCGTCCAGTTCGAGGATCACGTTGTACTGGTTGGTCTCGGTCTGGAACTCGTTGACTTGGCGTTGGCCGAAGGCGTCGTAGAGCGCTTCGTCGACATCGGTGGCGGTCAGGCCGAAACGCGCCGCGGCGCTGCGGTCGATGCTGATGTGGGTGATGCTGCCGCCCAGTTGCAGGTCGTTGGACAGGTCGCGAAAGGCCGGGTTGGCCCGCAGTTTCTCCGTCAGGCGCTGAGTCCAGGTATTGAGGGTCGGCCCGTCGTTGCTCTTGAGCACGTACTGGTACTGGCTGCGGCTCGGCCCGGAGCTGAGGTTGATGTCCTGGCCGGCCCGCAGGTACAGGACGATGCCCGGGACCTTGGCCATCTGCGGGCGAATGCGGTCGATGAACTGGCTGGCGGAAACGTCCCGCTGGCCGCGGTCCTTGAGGGCGATCCAGAAGCGGCCGTTGGCGATGGTCTGGTTGTTGCCGGTGACGCCGACCGAATGGGAGAAGGTTTCCACCGCCGGGTCGGCGCCGAGGATCTTCGCCAGGGCCAGGTGTTTTGCCACCATGTCCGGGTAGGAGATGTCGGCCGCCGCTTCGCTGGTGCCCAGCACGAAGCCGGTGTCCTGCACCGGGAAGAAGCCCTTGGGAATGAATACATAGCCGGCGATGGCCAGGCCCAGGGTCAGGCCGAACAGGCCGAGCATCAGCCGCTGATGGGCCAGGGCCCGGCGCAGCCCACGCTCGTAGAGCGCCAGCAGGCGTTCGCCAAAGCCCGGGCGATCGTGGGGATGATGAGTAGGAGCGCGCATGAACAACGCCGCCAGGGTGGGCGCCAGGGTCAGCGACACCACCACCGAAATCAGGATGGTCGAGGTGGCAGTCAGGGCAAACTCCTTGAACAGCCGGCCGACCACGCCCCCCATGAACAGCAGGGGGATGAACGCGGCGATCAGCGAGAAGCTGATGGACACCACGGTGAAGCCGATTTCGCCGGCGCCCTTGATCGCTGCCTCGCGCATGCCGTCGCCGGCCTCCAGATGGCGATGGATGTTCTCCACCACGACAATCGCGTCGTCGACCACGAAACCCACCGAGATCACGATCGCCACCAGGGTCAGGTTGTTCAGGCTGAAGCCCATCACATACATCAGCGCAAAGCTGGCCACCAGCGACACGCCGAGCACGCTGGAGACGATCAGCGTCGCCGACAGCTGGCGCAGGAACAGCGCCATCACCGCCACCACCAGCAGCACCGCGATCAGCAGGGTGATTTCCACTTCGTGCAAGGAGGCGCGAATGGTCTTGGTGCGGTCCGAAAGCACAGTCACGTCCACCGAGGCCGGCAGCATGGCTTCCAGGCGCGGCAGTTCGCCCTGGATGCGGTCCACGGTGTCGACGATATTGGCCCCCGGCTGGCGGAAGATCACCAGGTTGAGCCCCGGCTGATCGTTGGACCAGGCCTGTACATAGGCGTTTTCCGGGCCGCTGATGACCCGGGCGACATCCTTGAGCTGCACCGGCGCGCCGTTCTTGTAGGAAACGATCAACTGGTTGTAGTCATCGGGATGGAACAGCTGGTCGTTGGTCGATAGGGTCGAGATGCTCGACTCGCCATACAGCGCGCCCTTGGCCAGGTTGAGGCTGGCCTGCTGCAGGGCGACGCGGATATCGGCCAGGGTCAGGCCGATGGCCGCCAGCCGGTCGGGCGAGGCCTGGACGCGGATCGCCGGGCGTTGCTGGCCGGTGATGTTGATCAGGCCGACGCCGTCGATCTGGCTGATCTGCCGGGCCAGCAGGGTTTCCACGTAGTCGCTCAGTTCAGTGCCGGGCATCTGCGTGGAACTGATGCTGAGGATCAGCACCGGGCTGTCCGCCGGGTTGACCTTGCGCCAGGTGGGCAGGCTCGGCATGTCGTTGGGCAGCTTGCCCGAGGCGGTGTTGATCGCTGCCTGCACTTCCTGGGCGGCGGTGTCGATGCTCTTGTCGAGGGTGAATTGCAGGGTCAGGTTGGTCGAGCCCAGGGCGCTGCTGGAGGTCATCTGGGTCATGCCGGGGATGGCGCTGAACTGCACCTCCAGCGGCGTGGCCACCGAGGAGGCCATGGTTTCCGGGCTGGCGCCGGGTAGCTGCGCGGTGACCTGGATGGTCGGGAATTCGGCTTCCGGCAGCGGGGCTATGGGTAGCCGGGGAAAGGCGATGGCGCCCAGCAGCACCAGGGCAAAGGTCAGCAGCAGGGTGGCGACCGGATGATCGACGCACCAGGCGGAGATCGAGCCGTGGCCCTTCATGGCTGTGGCTCCGTATTCGCCGCCTGGATCTGTTGCGGCGGTTCGCTGAGCACCTCGATATGCGAGCCGGCCTTGAGCCGCGACTGGCCGTCACTCACCAGCAGGTCGCCGGCCTGCACGCCCTTGATGATGTTCTGGCCGCTGTCCTGATAGACCATCTGCACCGGGACGATTTCCACCTTGTCATCCTTGACCCGATACACGAAGTGCTTGTCCAGGCCGCGCTGCACCACGCTGGGCGGTACCACCAGGGCGGCTTTTTCCACGGCGGTCCGGATCTTGATGGTCACCAGCTGGCCGGGCCAGAGCTTTTGCCCGGGATTGCTGAATTCGGCCTTGGCGCGAATGGTCCCGGTGTTGGTGTCGATCTGGTTGTCGATCAGGCTCAGGTGGCCTTCGCCCAGGTGCTCGCCTGTGGCGGAGTCTGTATCGGCGCCCAGGTAGGCGTCCACCGTTGCCGGGTGTTCGGCGACCAGCAGCCCCTGCAGGGTCGGCAGCATCTGTTGCGGCAAGGAGAACTCCACCGCGATCGGGTCGATCTGGGTCACCGAGAACAGGCCCTGGGTATCGCTGGTGCGCAGGAAGTTGCCTTCGTCGACGGTGCGGATGCCAACGCGGCCGGACACCGGCGAGCGGATCTGGGTATAGGACAGCTGCACCTGCGCCGCGTCGATGGCGGCCTGGTTGCCCTGGGCGCTGGCCTTGAGCTGGTTGACCAGTGCTTGCTGCTGGTCGTAGGTCTGCTTGGACACGCCGTCATCCACCGACAGCAGCTTGTAGCGCTTGAGGTTGACCAGGGCCACCTGCAGTTGCGCCTGGTTTTCCGCCAGTTGCGCCCGGGCCTGGTCGAGGCTGGCGCGGATCGAGCGGTCGTCGATGGTCGCCAGCAGGTCGCCGGCCTTGACCAGTTGGCCTTCCTTGACCAGCAAGCGGGTGAGAATGCCGTCCACCTGGGGCCGGATCACCACGCTGTGCAGCGACAGCACCGAGCCGATGCCACTGACATACCGCGGCACATCCCGCTGGGCGACGCTGATCACCCGCACCGGCACAGCGGTTGGCGCGGCCAGTTTGGCGCTGGGCGGCTTGAGCAGGTGCCACAGGCCACCGGCGGCGAGAACGGCGAGCACGCCTGCGAGCACTAGGGTTGTTTTTTGATTACGCATGGACGCCAGCGCCGGGGGGCAGGTGGGACGGGAGGATGACCAGTATCGATGGCCCCTTTATAGCCGACCGACCGGGTCAGCAACGTGACGCCTGCCTGACAGCGCTGTCAGCAAAGGCCGACCTATGACCCTTGCCCCATCGGTCGCGGCAGCTCAAAGATCCGCAACCTGGGTATACTGCCGGCCTTCGCGGCCCGCTTCCCCGGGCCCGGCCTTTGCTTTTCACCCGGAGCTTCCATGACTACCCCAGCACAACCGCCTGTGTCCGACGCTCCCAGCGCCGACCAGGTCGATGACGCCAGCGCGCCTGGCGAAGGCAAACCGGCGATCGCGCCGTTCAAGTTTCCGTTCAAGCCGTCCGAGTTCGCCCAGGCCAAGAATGCCCAGCAACCCTGGTACAAGAACGGCGCCACCAACGGCCACACCAAGACCCCAGGCGCGGCGCCACCCGGCACCCGTCGCTCGATGGGCAAGCGCTGAAGCCCGAGCTTTGTAGCCGCTGCCGAAGGCTGCGATAAGGCCGTAGGCCTTCGACAATCTTGAGGTCTTGCGCCCCCTTCGGGCGCGATCGTCCGAACGCGGCCCGAGCCTGCGGCAGCGGCTACAGATCAGGCCGCACGCAGGGAAATGAAGGCGTAGGTGAGCGGCGCCTCGGTCACCACCTGGGCGCCGGCGTCCTGCACCTGCCCGGCAATGTCCGCACCGGATACATGGAACAGCCACTCGCTGGCCGGCGCGGCCAGCGGTTGCGCCTGGACCCGCTCGATGGCTTCGGCGAGGGCGGCCATGTCCGGCAGGTAGGCAGTGAAACCATCGCCCTTGAGCGCGGTGGTGTGAATGCCCAGCAGTTGGCAGATGGCTTGTTTGCTGTGGATATCGTCGCGGTCGGCCTGGCGTGAGCGCTGGATCAGTTCGGCCAGTTCCAGGTCCACCAGCTCACCGCCGACGATCAGCTCCGGGCCTTTTTCCCAGGATTCGGGCGGGCACTCCTTGATCGCCGGGTTGAGCGGGATGTGCGGGTTGATTTCCATCGGGTAGATGCGGCACACCAGCGGCCGGCGCTCATAGATCCGGCACAGCTGGTCTTCGTCAAGATTCCGGCAGGGGCCGACGTTGTAGGCGGCGAAGGTGATCGCCACGTGGGCCTGGGCATTGCCGCTGGGCACCACACAGGAGCGCCGTTCGGCGTGCTCACGCTGCTGGGCCGGCAGCCCCAGGCCGTTGCTCAGGAACCCCTCCACCAGCACTATCACCTGGCCGCCATCCAGCGCCCACTGGCGGGCTTCTCCGAGGGTCAGGGGAACGTGATGATCGTTGCAGCATTTGCCGCAGCCTACGCAGGAAAAACGAGTATTCATTGAGCCGGCAGCCATAGTCGAAAGGCGGAAGCGGCGACGGAATGACTCACATCGCCCTCTGGATAGCGCTCTCGAAGCAAGTTATGCGCCAGTCACCGGCCCTTGGCCTCGAGGGCGGGGCGAATCGAATCCCACTCGGTGACATGGGTGCTCTTGCGCTGTTTGTCGTACAGGCACAGTTCGACGCCAATCTGGCCCTTCATGTGTTTTTGCGGGTACTGGCCCTGGAGCAGCAGGGCGCTGTAGCCGACCCGGTCGTCGAACTGCGCGGCGTTGCCCAGCACTTTGACATTCTTCAACTGGCTGGCCTTGGTGCAACTGGCCCGCACCTGCTTGTCGAATGTCACCCAGGCGTCCGGGCTGGAGGCCTGGGCCTGGCTGGCGAGAAGGGCGGTCAGGCAGGCGAGGCTCAGAGACAGGGCTTTCATGGCGGGGCGTTCCTTCGTTCACGGGTGTGCGAGGGAGTATGCCTGAGGTGCGGGCGATGAAAATCGCAGCCACCTGATATCCCTATAGCCGCTGCCGCAGGCTCGGGCCGCGTTCGGACGATCGCGCCCGAAGGGGGCGCAAGGTTTCAAGATCGCTGAAGGCCTTCGGCCTTATCGCAGCCTGCGGCAGCGGCTACAGGCGTTACAGCGGCGTGTGGGGAACCTGCTCGCGGCGGATGGCGACCATGCCGACGCTGTCGTACAGCCCGCGAGCTCGCTGGTTGTCTTCCAGCACCCGCAGGTCGACAAAGGCTTCGCGGCGCTGGCGGAAGACCTCGAAGGCCTGCAGCAGCAAGGCCCGGCCCAGTCCCTGGCCGCGGGCCCGCGGATGCACCACCAGATCCTTGATATAGGCACTGGTCCAGCACTGGATCACCCCGACGACGCCCTCGGCATCCTGGGCCACCAGGCACAATTGCGGGTCGTATTCGGCGTCGCTTTCGAAACGTTGGCGCCAGCTGTCCAGCTCCGGCACGCGGCCGCCGCCATCCTGGTAGCCAAGATGCATCAGGCCATGCACCGCTTCGGCCAGTTCCGGTCGATAGCTGTAGAGGCTAAAGGCGGCCGGCCAGCTGGCGGGCGCCGGTTGTCCGGTCAGGTCGCGGCGCATCAGCAGGCAGTACTTGTCGGCCATGGCTCAGGCGCTCTGGGCGGCGACGTGACGGGCCGCTTCGATCAGGCAGCGGGTCAGGTCCGGCGAGGAGAACTTGGTCAGCACCGCGTTGGCGCCGGCCAGGCGGGCCTTTTCCGCGTTCATGGCGCTGTCCAGCGAGGTATGCAGCAAGATGTAGAGGTGGGCGAAGTCCGGGGTCTCGCGCAGAGTGCGGGTCAGGGCGTAACCGTCCATCTCCGACATCTCGATGTCCGAGACGATCAGGTTGATCTCCTGGGCGGTGCCTTGCAGGTCCAGCAGGCAGTCGATGGCCTCCTTGGCGCTGCGCGCGGTGTGGCATTGCAGGCCGAGGTTGCGCAGGGTATGCACCGACTGCTGCAGGGCTACCTGGCTGTCGTCGACCACCAGGATCCGCGCGTTACCCAGCAGTTCGGCGTCTTCCATGCTCAGCTCGGTCGGCGCGGTTTCGATCTGCGCCGGGGCGATGCCGTGGATGACTTTCTCGATGTCCAGCACTTGCACCAGGGTACCGTCGACCTGGGTGACCCCGGTGATATAGGACTTGACCCCGCCGGAGCCATAGGGCGGCGGGCGGATATCGGTGGTCAGGCAATGCACGATCTTGCTCACCGCCTGCACATGCAAGCCCTGCTTGGAGCGGCTGACGTCGGTGACGATCAGGCAGCCGCCCTCCGGGTCTTCCAGCGGCCTTTCGCCGATGGCCCGGCTCAGGTCGATGACCGACAGCGAATTGCCGCGCAGGGTGGCGATGCCTTTCACATGCGGGTGCGATTCCGGCAGTTTGGTCAGCGGTGGGCAGGGGATGATTTCACTGACTTTGAGCAGGTTGATTGCCATCAGCTTGCCGCTGCGCAAGGTGAACAGCAGAAGCGAAAGGGAATCTGCGCGGGCTTTGTTGGAAGACATAAAAACCTTCTGTGGAAAACAGGTGGTTCGCGCCATGGGCCGCGAACAGCTAGCGATAACGGGTTATCGACGCGTGGAGGGCTGGCTTTAGCGGCTTTGTCGGTTTGCGGATCTATTGCGACAGTGTAGGAGCACGTTCGCTCCTGCAAAGGTTCGCGCTGTTTATTTCAGTCCCAGGCGCTTGGCCATGCGCCCCAGGTTGGCGCGGTCCAGGCCCAGCTCGCGGGCGGCGCTGGCCCAGTTGTGCTGGTGGCGTTCAAGACAAGTGCTGATCAGTTGGCGCTGATAGTTTTCGGTGGCCTGGCGCAGATCGCCGATGCTTGGAGTGTCTGCTAGCTCTGTTGGGGCCGGCGCCTGGGGCGCGGTCGGCGCCGAGGCGTCTGGTAGGTCCAGGTCGGCGGCGCTCAGGCTGAGGATCTTCGGCCGTTCGCGGCAGTTGCCCAGGGCCTTGAGGGCGCTGCGGCCGATCAGGTGTTCCAGTTCACGGACGTTGCCCGGCCAGGCATAGGCCAGCAGCGCCGCCTGGGCATCGCTGGTCAGGCGCAGGCTGCCCAGGCCCATGCGCGAGCGATTCTGCTCGAGGAAGTAGCCGCTGAGCAGCAACACATCGCGGCCGCGGTCGCGCAGGGCCGGCACCAGCAGCGGGTAGACGCTGAGGCGGTGATAGAAGTCCGCGCGATAACGACCGCTGCGCACTTCTTCGGCCAGGTCGCGGTTGGTGGCGGCGATCAGCCGCACGTCGACCTGATGTTCCTGGTCCGACCCCAGGCGTTGCAGCTGGCCGCTTTGCAGCACGCGCAGCAGCTTGGCCTGCACGGTCAGCGACAATTCGCCCACTTCGTCGAGAAACAGCGTGCCGCCATTGGCCAGCTCGAATTTGCCGCGACGGTCGTTGGTGGCGCCGGTAAAGGCGCCCCGTACGTGGCCGAACAGTTCGCTTTCCACCAGGGTGTCGGGCAGGGCGGCGCAGTTGAGGCTGATCAGCGGCTTGTCGGCTCGGGGCGAGGCGGCGTGGATGGCCTGGGCCACCAGTTCCTTGCCGACCCCGGTTTCGCCGGTGATCAGCACCGTCAGGTCGCTGCCGCCGACCAGGCCGATTTCCTCCAATAGGCGTTTGTGGGCCTTGCTCTGGCCGATCATCTCGCGATTCTGGCCGCTGGCCTGGCGATAGACCTCGGCGCGCTGGTGTTCGTCTTCGGCGCGCAGGGCCAGGCGCTCGATGCGCTCGGCGGCGTTGACGGTGGCCGCCGCCAGGCTGGCGAAGGCCTGCAGGGCATCCAGTTCGATGGGTTCGAAGCTCTGCGGGTCGAGGGCATCCAGGGTCAGCAGGCCCCAGGGGCGCTCGTCGATAAACAGTGGGCAGCCCATGCAGTCGTGGACTTCCAGGTGTTCATGAAGGCCATCCACCAAGCCGTCGTAAGGGTCCGGCAAGTCGCTGTCGCTGGCGAAGCGGGTAGGGCCGGGATGGCTGAGCAGGGCAGCAAAACGCGGGTGCTCGCTGACCTTGAAACGCCGGCCCAGGGTGTCGGTGCTCAGGCCGTCCACCGCCAGCGGCACCAGCCATTCGCCATCCAGGCGCAGCAGCGCGGCGGCGTCGCAGGGCAGCAGGGCGCGCATGGCTTCCAGCAGGCGGCGGTAGCGCTCGCCTTCGGGCAGTTCGCGGGACAGGTCGGAGACCAGTGGCAACAAGGCGGTGAGCAGGGATTTTGCGGTCATAATGACTCCGTATGGTCTTAATGACTATAAGTGCGGCTTTGTCGATATGACTACAAGTATTTTAAATTATTGATTTATATGGATTTTATTTTTGGCACGGAAACTGATAGGTAAAGGGCAACCTGCAAGTAGTCAGAAAGCTCAGGAGTAGTACCTATGCTTAGCGTCGAAGATCGTGCCATCATCAAATCCACCGTGCCGCTGCTGGAAAGCGGTGGCGAAGCCCTGATCACCCACTTCTACCGGATGATGCTCTCCGAGTATCCGCAAGTGCGTCCGCTGTTCAACCAGGCGCACCAGGCCAGCGGCGACCAGCCACGGGCCCTGGCCAACGGCGTATTGATGTACGCCCGGCACATCGACCAGCTCGACCAGTTGGGCGACCTGGTGGCGAAGATCATCAACAAGCACGTAGCCCTGCAGATCCTGCCGGAGCATTACCCGATCGTCGGCAGCTGCCTGCTGCGCGCCATCTCCGAAGTGCTGGGCGAAGAGATCGCCACGCCGGCGGTGATGAGCGCCTGGGGCGCGGCCTATAACCAGCTGGCGGACATCCTGATCGGTGCCGAAGGCGCGATCTACGACCAGAAGGCCCAGGCCCCGGGCGGCTGGCGCGGCGCGCGGGAATTCAAGCTGGTCCGCCGGGAGCAGGAGAGCGCGGAAATTACCTCGTTCTATTTCGAACCTGTGGATAACGGCCCGATTCTCGCCGCCGAGCCGGGTCAGTACATCGGCATGCAACTGTTCCTCGATGGCGAGGAAATCCGCCGCAACTACTCGCTGTCGGCCCTGTCCGACGCCGGCCAGTACCGCATCAGCGTCAAGCGCGAAGCCGGTGGCCGCGCTTCCAACTATTTGCACGACCAGATGCAGGTTGGCGCCAGCATCCAGCTGTTCCCGCCGGCGGGCGAATTCACCCTGGCGGACAGCGAGAAGCCGCTGGTGCTGATCAGCGGTGGCGTCGGTATCACTCCGACCTTGCCGATGCTTGAAGCCGCATTGGCCAGCCAGCGTCCGGTGCACTTTATCCACTGCGCGCGCAATGGTGGGGTGCATGCGTTCCGCGATTGGGTCGATGGCCTGGCCGCGCGTCATCCGCAACTCAAGCGCTTCTACTGCTATGCCGAAGACGACGGTGTCAGCCCGGTGGCGGACAAGGTCGGCCTGCTGAGCCAGGAGCAACTGGCCGAATGGTTGCCGCAGGAGCGTGACCTGGACGCCTACTTCCTCGGCCCGAAAGCCTTCATGGCGGCGATCAAGCGCCACCTCAAGGCCCTGGGCGTACCGGAAGAACAAAGCCGCTACGAGTTCTTCGGCCCGGCCGCGGCACTGGAGTAACCCCACCGGCCAGCCTCCGCCGGGAGGCTGGCTTCTTGTAGCCGCTGGCGCAGCCTGCGATCGAGCGCGCAGCGCTCGCAACACTATCCCCCCGAGTACACCAGGCAAACCGCGAGCTCAGGCTGGCGGTCGCTGCGCAACCGATCGCAGGCTGCGCCAGCGGCTACAAGGGCCGCACTCGTAAAAATCCTTTAAAGGTTAATCCGTTCTTAACCTGTTTATCGTTAATTCCCCGATGCTGATGATAGGCGCTCGTTCGCACTGATCAGGATCATTCCATGCAACTCTCAGCCATTCCCCGCATCACCCTGGCCGCAACCCTGCTCGCCAGTCCCCTGGTTTTCGCCGAGCCGGCCTTGCTCCAGGCGCAGACCCTGATCGTCGATCAGAGCCTGCCCAAGGTCCAGCGTGAAGCCATGGAACTGGCCGCGCGGCGCTACGGCAGTTTCTGGAACAGCGGCGATGAAAGCCTGGCCAAGGCCGCGCTGGCGGAGAACTTCGTCGATATGACGCCGCCTGCAGGGCGGGTCCAGGGCCCGACCGGACCGCTGCTGGCGTCGCGGTTCTTTCGTACGGCGGTGCCGGACCTGAGCGCACAAATCGAGCAGATGATCGTGGCCGGGGATCGGGTGGTGCTGCATCTGCATTTTCGCGGGCACTTCAGCGGGACCTTCAATGCACTCAAAGGTCATGGTCAGCGTGTAGACTTCCGGGCAACCGATATCTATCAGATCGCCGATGGCCGGATCACGGCCAATTGGCATATCGAAGACAACCTCAGCCTGATGCAGCAGTTGCAAACGCTGCCGTCGGGTTGAGCCACAGACAGAAAGGAATTGAGGATGACTGACGACACACTGCGCTTGGGGCGCGAGCGACGCTTTCTGGTGTTGCTGGGGGTGATCTGCCTGGCGCTGATCGGCGGCGCGCTGTACATGCAGGTGGTGCTGGGCGAGGCGCCTTGCCCGCTGTGCATCCTGCAGCGCTATGCGTTTCTGCTGATCGCGATTTTCGCTTTCATCGGCGCGGCCATGCGCAACCGTCGCAGCCTCACCCTGCTGGAAGCCCTGGTGATGATCAGCGCGCTGTTCGGCGCGGCGGTGGCGGGGCATCACGTCTACACCCAGGCCAACCCCGCGGTCAGCTGCGGCATCGATGTGCTGCAGCCGATCGTTGACAGCCTGCCGCTGGCGACCGTCTTCCCCCTGGGCTTCCAGGTCGATGGCTTCTGCTCCACGCCGTACCCGCCGGTGCTGGGCCTGTCCCTGGCGCAATGGGCGCTGGTGGCCTTTGTGCTGACCCTGGTGCTGGTGCCGCTGGGCATCATTCGTAACCGTCGCAAAAGCGCCTGATCCGGCGCAAAAAAGCCCCGGTCCCGATGTTCGGGAGCGGGGCTTTTTTGCGTGTAGGACAATGTGCGAAAGGGGCCTGATATGGGGCAATCGGATGCGCGATAAAAGTGCGACATGTTGTCACATGGCGGTGTCGCAGCTGTGTTTCAGCGGATGACGTCGAGACGATTTTTCTTGCACCAGGAGCGAAAAAAGTCTGTCAGTTCGTGTCGGCGTGGTGAGCGGCAAAACACCCATAGCCGGCTATCTAAATAAATCGTTTCAGCCCTCGTTTTACAAGGGATAGCGCGATGCCATCGGTGGATTTTGCGCGGGTGGAAGGTCCCTTTTTCGACCTGGCTGGAAGGCGTTTTTGGGGCTTTTTATTGCGAATGAATATCGATATGATCGCGACCCGTTGCAATAATCGCCACGTATTGTTGCGCGAACCGATAAAAATTATTTCGGGATAAGACATGGTTTATAAAACGCTACATATCTACAATCGCCCGCACTGAATTTCCGGCGCTGCTCACCCCTGAGCTTACGACGGCGGTCGAGGGGCGTTGGACGCTCCATGCGACCCCAGGTGTCGGCACCTTCCAAATATCCGCACCAAATGGAATTGGTCTGTAACAAGGCCTTTGACCACGAATTCGAATAAGAACTCACTGCTAGCCCAGGATTTGTCAAACAGCGCGTAACGCGCCGGGCAGGCCCTTATTCAATCGAAGAAAAAATGCCAACCCTTGGCACGGTGAAGTGTTGGCCATCAAAACCCAACTGCATTGCGCAAGCTGCTTTAGAGGTCGTGAGATGAGTAAAAACAGGTACCCCCGATTACTAGGCTTTTTGCCGCTGCTTGGCATGATGTTAATGCTGGGAGGCTGCAAGTGGACCTTGCTCGACCCGAAAGGACAGGTCGGTCTGGATGAACGAAACCTGATCATCACCGCCACCCTGCTGATGCTGTTGGTCGTGATTCCGGTGATCGTGATGACCTTCGCGTTTGCCTGGAAATACCGTGCGTCCAACACCAACGCGACCTACGCGCCTAAGTGGTCGCACTCCACCAAGATCGAAATCGCGGTGTGGCTGGTCCCGATCCTCATCATCATTGCCCTGGGTTATGTGACCTACAAGTCCACCCACGCGCTGGACCCGTATCGTCCGCTGGAATCCGACGCCAAGCCGATCAACATCGAAGTGGTCGCGCTGGACTGGAAGTGGCTGTTCATCTACCCGGACCAGGGTATCGCCACTGTTAACCAAATCCGGTTCCCGGAGCACACTCCGCTGAACTTCAAGATCACCTCCGACGCTGTGATGAACTCGTTCTTCATCCCTGCTCTGGGCGGCCAGATCTACGCGATGGCAGGCATGCAGACCAAGCTGCACCTGATCGCCAACCAGAAAGCTGAAATGGAAGGCATCTCCGCTAACTACAGTGGCGCTGGCTTCACCGGCATGAAATTCAAAGCGATCTCGACGAGCCAGGAAGATTTCGACGCCTGGGTAGCCGAAGTCAAGGCCGCACCTAAACAGCTTGATCAAGCTGAATACGAAGCCCTTGCCAAACCAAGCCAGAACAACCCTGTCGCGCTGTACTCCTCGTACACGCCGGACCTGTTTCAGAAAATTGTCGACAAGTATGAAGGCATGAAACCAGGCAAGCCGGTCAAGCACGAGAAGAAAGAAGTGGCCGCTGTGGAAGGGACTGACATGAGCTCGCATTCAGCTGCTGGGGCAGAGGAGTAAACGATGTTTGGTAAATTAAGTCTGGACGCGATACCGTTCCACGAGCCGATTGTCATGGTGACCGTTGCCATGATCATCCTCGGTGGTCTGGCGCTTGTCGCGGGTATCACGTACTTCAAGAAGTGGTCCTACCTGTGGACCGAATGGCTGACTTCGGTCGACCACAAGAAAATCGGCGTGATGTACATCATCGTCGCCATGGTCATGCTCCTGCGCGGTTTTGCCGACGCGATCATGATGCGTACCCAGCTGGCCATGGCCACCGAGGGTTCGCCGGGCTACCTGCCTCCTGAACACTATGACCAGATCTTCACCGCCCACGGTGTGATCATGATCATCTTCATGGCGATGCCATTCTTCACCGGCCTGATGAACCTTGCAGTGCCGCTGCAGATCGGCGCGCGTGACGTTGCCTATCCGTTCCTCAACTCCCTGAGCTTCTGGCTGCTGGTTTCCGGCGTCGTGCTGATCAACCTGTCCCTGGGCGTCGGCGAATTCGCCAAGACCGGCTGGGTTGCGTATCCGCCGCTGTCGGGCCTGCAATACAGTCCGGGCGTGGGTGTCGACTACTACATCTGGGCGCTACAGCTATCCGGGCTAGGGACGACGCTGACGGGGGTCAACTTCCTGGCCACCGTGCTGAAAATGCGTACCCCGGGCATGAAGATGATGGACATGCCGATCTTCACCTGGACCTGCACCTGGGCCAACGTGCTGATCGTGGCTTCGTTCCCGATCCTGACCGCTACCCTGGCACTGCTGACCCTCGACCGTTACATGGATTTCCACATTTTCACCAATGAACTTGGTGGCAATCCAATGATGTACGTGAACCTGTTCTGGGCTTGGGGTCACCCTGAGGTGTACATCCTGATCCTGCCGGCGTTCGGTATCTTCTCCGAAGTCATCTCGACCTTCTCGGGCAAGCGTCTGTTCGGCCACCACTCGATGATCTACGCTTCCGGCGCGATCTCGGTACTGGGCTTCATGGTTTGGCTGCACCACTTCTTCACCATGGGTTCGGGGGCTAGCGTCAACGCCTTCTTCGGCCTGGCGACCATGCTGATTTCCATCCCGACGGGGGTGAAGCTGTTCAACTGGCTGTTCACCATCTACCACGGCCGTCTGCGTATCACCAGCCAGGTTCTGTGGACCCTGGGCTTCATGGTGACCTTCGCCATCGGCGGCATGACCGGCGTACTGCTGGCCATCCCGGGTGCTGACTTCGTCCTGCACAACAGCCTGTTCGTGATCGCGCACTTCCACAACGTGATCATCGGTGGTGCTGTATTCGGCTACATCGCTGGCTTCAGCTTCTACTTCCCGAAAGCGTTCGGCTTCAAGCTGCACGAAGGCTGGGGCAAGGCTGCATTCTGGTTCTGGATCTCGGGCTTCTTCGTCGCGTTCATGCCGCTCTATGCACTGGGCTTCATGGGCATGACCCGTCGTCTGAACGCCACTACCAACCCTGAGTGGGTGCCGTACCTGTACGTCGCCATGTTCGGTGCGGTGATGATCGCCATCGGTATCGCCTGCCAGCTGATCCAGCTGTACGTCAGCGTGCGTGATCGCAAGCAGAACCAGACCGTTTCCGGCGACCCGTGGAATGCCCACACCCTGGAATGGTCGACTTCGTCGCCACCGCCGTTCTACAACTTCGCCGTACTGCCGAAGGCCAATGGCATCGACCCGTTCACCGAAGCCAAGGAAAACGGTACCGCGTACCAGAAGCCGGCTCGTTATGAACCGATCCACATGCCGAACAACACCGCCACCGGCCTGGTGATGGGTGCTCTGCTGACCGTCTTCGGTTTCGCGATGATCTGGCATATCTGGTGGCTGGCGATCGCTAGCCTGGCCGGTACCGTGATCTATTTCGTGATCCACGCGGCTCGCGATGATCAAGGCTACATGGTGCCGGTCGACGTGATCGAACGCATCGAAGCCGAGCAGCACGCTCGCCTGGTAGCCGAGAAGAAGATTCCGGCCAACCGTGTAGAAACCTCGTTGGAACAGGCTTAAACCATGTCGAACTTAGTGACCAATGCTGGACACACCCATGTCGATGACCATGGGCACGATGACCATCACCACGACTCGGGCGAGATGACCGTATACGGTTTCTGGCTCTACCTGATGACCGACTGCATTCTGTTTGCGTCGATCTTCGCGGTGTACGCGGTACTGGTAAACAACGTAGCGGGTGGCCCGTCGGGCCACGACATCTTCGAACTGCCTTACGTGCTCGGCGAAACCGCCTTGCTGCTGTTCAGTTCGATCACCTACGGCTTCGCCATGCTGGCGTTCTTCCGGGGTAACAAGAAGCAGGTCCTGGGCTGGCTGGCCCTGACCTTCCTGTTCGGCCTGGGCTTCATCGGCATGGAGGTCAACGAGTTCCACCTGCTGATCTCCGAAGGCTACGGTCCTAGCCGCAGCGGCTTCCTGTCCGGGTTCTTCACCCTGGTCGGCACCCACGGTCTGCACGTGACCGCTGGCCTGATCTGGATGGCGATCATGATGTATCAGGTCAACAAGCACGGCCTGACCGCAACCAACAAGACCCGCCTGAGCTGCCTGAGCCTGTTCTGGCACTTCCTGGACGTGGTCTGGATCTGCGTCTTCACCGTTGTTTACCTGATGGGGACTATGTAATGGCTAATGCACACTCCCATGACAGCCATGATGCCAGCCACGGCAGCGTAAAGTCGTACGCCATCGGCTTCATCCTGTCGGTGATCCTGACAATCATCCCGTTCGGCCTGGTGATGTACCCGACCCTGCCGAAATCCATCACCCTGATGATCGTGCTCGCCTTCGCGGTGATCCAGGTCCTGGTTCACCTGGTGTACTTCCTGCACCTGGACCGCTCCGAGGCCCAGCGTAACAACGTGATTGCGTTCGTCTTCGCTGCCCTGGTGATCGTCCTGCTGGTTGGTCTGTCGTTGTGGATCATGTTCAGCATCCACACCTACATGATGGCGAAGTGAGGTAAGACCCGATGTCGCTCAAGCACTTTATCCAAATCACCAAACCGGGGATCATTTTCGGTAACGTGCTTTCTGTGGCGGGCGGTTTTTTCCTGGCCTCCAAGGGACATGTCGATCTGGCCATCTTCCTGGCCGCGATGATCGGCACGTCCCTGGTGGTAGCTTCCGGTTGTGTGTTCAACAACTGCATCGACCGCGACATCGACCTGAAGATGGAGCGCACCAAGAACCGCGTGCTGGTTCAGGGCCTGATCTCCCTGAAAGTGGCACTGGTCTACGCGACCATCCTGGGTGTCGCCGGCGTTGCGTTGTTGTACAAGGTGGCCAATCCGCTGGCGGCGCTGTTTGCCGTGATCGGCTTTGTCATCTACGTCGGCTTCTACAGCCTGTACCTCAAGCGCAAGTCGGTGCACGGCACGCTGGTGGGCAGCCTGTCCGGGGCGATGCCGCCGGTGATCGGTTACGTGGCCGTGAGCAACAGCTTCGACATGGCCGCGCTGACCCTGCTGGTGATGTTCAGCCTGTGGCAGATGCCGCATTCCTACGCCATCGCGATCTTCCGCTTCAACGATTACCTGGCCGCATCGATTCCGGTGCTGCCAGTGAAGCGCGGCATCCTGGTGGCCAAGAAGCACATCCTGCTCTACATCCTGGCGTTCCTGGTGGCGACCCTGATGCTGACCTTCAGCGGTTATGCCGGCATGAGCTACCTGGCCGTCGCGGCCGCGATGGGCATGTACTGGCTGTACATGGCCTGGACCGGCTACAAGGCGGTGGACGACACCGTCTGGGCCCGCAAGCTGTTCGTGTTCTCGATCTTCACCATCACCGCGCTGAGCGTGATGATGTCCCTGGATTTCAAGGTACCGAGCGAACTGCTGCTGACCTACGCGCCATAAGCTGCAAAGGCTGTAAAAAAGCCCCGCCTTCGAGAGAAGCGCGGGGCTTTTTATTGAGTGTCAGTCGGTGGGCTGTTTAAATATTCAAATGACTTTACTCATGCAGGAAGCAGATTAATGAAGAAAAAAGCCGTTGTCGTATTCAGTGGCGGGCAGGACTCGACGACCTGTCTGATCCACGCATTGCCGCTCTATGATGAAGTGCACTGTATTACCTTTGATTACGGTCAGCGCCATCGCGCAGAAATAGAAGTGGCGCAGCAGCTCGCGAAGCAGCTGGGGGCGACAGTCCACAAAGTGCTGGATGCTTCGTTGCTCAATGAGTTGGCGATCAGCAGTCTCACTCGGGACAATATTCCGGTTCCGACGGTGAACAGTTCAGGCGAAAGCCTGCCCAGCACTTTCGTGCCGGGAAGAAATATTCTGTTTCTGACCCTGGCCTCTATCTATGCCTACCAGGTAAAGGCTGAAACGGTCATTACCGGGGTGTGTGAGACGGACTTCTCTGGTTATCCCGATTGCCGTGACGAGTTTGTAAAGGCCTTGAACAAGGCCGTCGAGTTGGGCATGGAATACCGCCTGCGTCTTGAGACGCCACTGATGTGGCTGAACAAGGCGCAGACGTGGGCCCTGGCGGATTATCACAATCAGTTGAGCCTGATTCGCGAGCAGACCCTGACCTGCTACAACGGGGTGATTGGCAGCGGTTGTGCCAATTGCGATGCTTGCAATCTTCGTGGCAGAGGGCTGAATGAGTATCTGGGGAACAAGACAGCAGTCATGAATAGCTTGAAAAGCAAGATGAACTTGCAATGAAGGCTTGAGCGACAGCCTGCCAATGGATTTCAACACTGTATCCACCTGCCGGATGAGTGTTGAATCCATCAGCTTGAGACAATAGGGGTTGTACTATTTTGTCTGGCTGTCCGTCATGTATCTTTTGAACAGCGATCTTGCTCCATAGGCAGGCAAGATGTTGAAGAAGGCAAAGCACACCTTGATCGCGATCTGCACATAAATCATGTTCAGGATGTCGCTGTTTTGCATCGAGCCATAAAAGGCAATGTAGCAAAACAGGAAGCTGTCGATAATGACCGCAAACAGCGTACTCAAGAATATCCGCAGGAACAGGAACCTGGAATTCGTCAGCTCTTTTATCTTGCACAGCAAGTAGGAGTTTATGTTCTCGGAAACCAGGAAAGACACAGAGGACGCCACCAGGACAGATGACACATGAATGATCACGTCGTTGTACGGGGTGTCGAGCTTCCAGCCTGGCAGGCCGGGGAGAAAGGTCGAGCCATAGAGCAGGATGATAATCATGGCGTTGCTGGCAAAGGCAAAGAAGATCGCTTTTCTTGCCAGCCTGAGTCCGAAGTTCTCGTTCAACAGGTCAACGATCAAGAATGTCAGAGGGTAAAGGAAGGTACCCGGAGTGATAATGATGCCAAGGGATTCAAGATAAATGGGTTTGGTAGCGGCAATGCTAGTGAATATATAGAAGGTAAAGAGCAGTAGATTGAGAATGATATAAATCATCCATGAGCTTTCGTGGCGGTCATTCAGGTCGTATGCGGTCAGCGCTCCTCCTTGGGAGTAGAATTTCTTGTAAATGTTTTTAACTTCCATTTTGTTCAGGTTTTCCATTATTTCGCTGTTAAGCACTTCGCTCAGTTTGATCTTTATGACTTTGCCTGTAGCGATGATCATGATCACGGCCAGGCTCTTGTTGTTCTCAAAGCCCAGAAGTTTATATTTGCTGTTCTCGAGTTCGCCTTCATACGCTGTCATTGAAGCGCTCCTCGATGATGTCACCCACCACAAAAACTCGGTCTGAGTCGGAGCATGGCTCATTGATGATGAACAGCTTTTTTGTCTGTCTGTCGTAGACCAGTTTTTCCTTGTCGTCGGTCGACGTTCCCTTTTGAATGATCAAGAGGTCGCCGACTCCGTATAGGCCATTGATCTCATTCTCGAGCAGCACTGCTATCAAGTTGTAGGATGCGCCGAAGTAATAGGTCAATGGATAAAGTATGGCCAGTTCGCCAATCCGTTTGTCCATGTTGATCATCAGCAGGCTTTCCTTGAGGATCGGAACCGCCGCCGGGTTCATGTTTCCTTGTGGAGAAATACTGCTGTCGATGATCTCCTTCTCTTCAAAATCGACGGTTTCTATTTCTTCGTAGGAGACACCGAAGAAATCAGAGATTTTGCGAATGGTGGATTGCTGTACGTTGCTGACCTTGCCTTCCAGAATGTTGTATATGGTCGTTCTGGTCAGGCCGCTGGCATTGCATAAAGACAGTTGCGTCTCGCCGCGACTTTTTATCAGGTACTTGATATTGCTCTTCAAATACTCTGTTCTTTCTCTTCTGTGCATCAAATGCTCACCATTTCCTTATAGTCGCCACGCATAGAGTCTTTCATAGAGGGCGTGGCTTACATGACATTCAACTGCTCGACGTCAAAAGTGAGAACAGTCGGATCGATGCGGCAAGAGCTTGTCGGCTTCTTTCTTGGTCGGTACCAACTCGCTAGCGCTCCTTTAGCCAGCCTGCATCCATCCTGGAATATTTCGTTGTCGGTATAGGGCGCGCTCGGAATCCTTGGGAGGGTTCGGATCGAGGCGCCGCGGGGGGCAAGTGTTGCATGTCCCAGTCATGACAATAAAGCCCCGAAATGCGCGGTGCCATCGCCTTGAAGGGCGAGCATTCAGCCGCAACGCAAATCCGGTGTTCCTTCCCACTCCTCGGAAAAGAAGCATTTTGTTTGGAAAATGTTTAATTTTTTGATTAATTGGCTGCTCGCGAACGTTAAACCAGGAAGCGTGCTGTCGTTCGTGGCACGCAAACGACAAGGAAGGAACACCGAACGATGGCAGCTTATACAGAACTACTCAGGAACCAGGCCGACCTGCTGCGACAAGGTCTGGCGAATCTGCGAGCAGAAGACGCCGAACTGGCTGGGATCCTGGACGCTGAAGTCACGCGTCAACACCGCACACTGTCCCTGGTTTCATCTTCCTGTGCGGCCAACCCGCGAATCCTCGCGGCGTCTGCCTCGGCACTGGTCAACGTCACCGCCGAGGGCGCACCAGGCAAGCGCCATCAGGTTGGCTGCGAGAACGTCGATCTGGTCGAGTCTCTGGCGATTCGCAGGGCGCGGGAGCTGTTCGGGGCGCAATATGCCAGCGTACAGTCACACTCCGCCTCGAACGCCAACTACCAGGTGCTTGCCGCCCTGCTCGAACCCGGGGACACCATTCTCGGAATGGCCCTCGATCATGGCGGGCATCTGACCCACGGCAGCCCTGTCGCCTTCACGGGCACCCACTACAAGGCGATCCGCTACGGCACCACATCGCAGGGCGTGATCGATTACGCAGAGGTACGCCACCTGGCGCTCGCCCATCGTCCGCGCATCATCATCTGCGGTGCGAGCGCCTATTCCCGGGTCGTGGACTTCCAACGCTTTCGCGCTATTGCCGATGAGGCCGGGGCCATCCTGCTGGCGGACATCTCCTATATCGCCGGGCTGGTCGCAACGGGACGGCATCCGAGCCCGATCGACGTGGCGCACGTCACCACCGCTTGTACCCACAAGCAACTCGCGGGGCCTCGTGGTGGCCTCATCCTTTCCGGCCGGGACGCCGACACCAAGGTTCCCGGCCTGAGGGCGAGCTTCAGTCGTGTCCTTGAGCGAGCGGTATTCCCCAGGATGCAGGGCTCGCCGGCGGTCAACATGATTGCTGCCAAGGCCGCTGCGCTGGGCTACGCGATGTCCCCGGAGTTCGACGCCTACATGGGGCGGATTCGCAGCACGGCCGATGCAATGGCCAGCGCATTCATGGCGCAGGACTACGAGGTCGTGGGCGGGGGGACGGAGAACCACACGATTCTGCTCAGGTTGCGGGGGGGCATCAGCGGTTCGATTGCCGCCTCGGCACTGGAGCGATGCGGCATCATGGTGAGTAAAAACCGCGCACTGGGGGAAACCCGATCTTCATTCGTCGCCAATGGCTTGTGTATCGGCACGGGTTCCATCGCCCAACGCTACATCGATCCTGTGGGGTGTCGTGAAGTGGTCGATCTGGTTTGCCGGATATTGGACAAGGTGACACCCCTCAGCGAGCAGAAGTACCGCCTGGAGCCCGAGTTGCAGGAGCAGTTCCGTCTTCAGACCGAGGCTTTGTGCGCGATGTATCCCATCGCCGATTACCGGGGCAACTGAGGGGCCCCGGCCTTTCATTCGTAGGAGCCAGCCGCTGAGGGGGCGTGCTGCGCCGTTGCGCAATCCGCCCTCTGCGCGAGCCAGCTCGCGGGTACGGGTTATTGCTGCTGTAGAGCGCTGTAGCCTTCGAACGCGGTCTGCTGCTGGATCGCGGTAACGATGTTCTTGCGGGTGGCCGGCTGTTCGTTGCCGTCCTTGTCGAAGAACACTTCGCTTTCCAGTTCTGCCTCGTCGCCTTCGCCAACAAAGGCGAAACCGAGGAACTCGAAGACTTCACGGTCGACGTTGGCCTTGGAGCGCGGACGGATCGGCAGGGTGACGCTGATGCCGTCCTTGCTGATGGCGAACACTTCCATTTCCTTCTTGGCCCGCGAGGCCTTGCTCTTGCCACCGCCCGGGCTGCTGATGGCCTGGTGGGTCTGGTTCAGCACTTTCAGCGCCAGGCCGTAGACCAGCTCCTGGAAGCTCGGATCGTCCTTGTAGCTGGACAGGATGCGGCTGATCGGGAACTTGCTGCTCAGGTCTTCGAGGGCGGCGCTGTCGGCGGCCTCGGCGTCCTTGAGCTGCTTGAGCTGGCCCATGAGTTCATAGGCGCGGTCGTCGTCGAAGCGGTCGTGAGCCTGGCGGATCTCGGCGCGCAATTCGCGGATCTGGTCGCTTTCCTTGGTGGACTGGAAAGCATCGAGGACCATCTCGCTGATGGTCTTGGCCTGGGAGACGTGCTGTGAAAGATTGATGGCGTTTTCGTATTCCGCTTTGGACGACAAGGCGTTTACGGATTCTTCTGTATTGGAATCAGACATTGATATTTCACTACTTCGTTTAACTGGAAATGAGGCTAGAAAAGCACCGGGCCTTTTCAGGGCGCCTAATTTATGGGACCGAGGCCCCATTGTCACGGACCAACGGACCGGTGCGAAAAGGCGTGGCTCTACTGACCCGCGATTGGCGGGAAAATTCCGGCGCCGATCTTCCCTGGCGAGCGTTCGCTGGGCAACGCTTCCGCCGCATTTCCTTCAGCGTTGCGCCTGCTGGCGAAACTCGGCGAACGAGATCATGCGCTGGCGCGCCGGGTCCCACAGCTTGAGCCGCAGGCAGCGGTAGATATCCCGCGGGTGCAGCGAGGTGGTGATGGGCGACTGCAATGCCGGGATCGCCGCCATGGCTTCCGGCAGGCGGTAGAAGGGGATGCCCGAGTTGGCGTGATGCACATGGTGGTAGCCGATATTGGCGGTGAACCAGGCCATCAGCGGGCCGGTGCGCATGTAGCTGGAGGAGAACACCGCGGTGGCGGCGTAGTCCCAGTCGGCGCGCTCGGGGTAACGCACGCCGGGGAAGTTGTGCTGGCAGTAGAACATGTAGGCGCCCAGCGCCGAGCCGGACAGGCTGGGGATCAGCACCCCGTACAGCAGGATGTCCGGCGCCAGCAGCGCCAGGGCGACGGCGCTCGCCAGGTTCAGCGCCAGGGCCAGCAGCGACCAGAGTCGGTGCCGCGGCTGGGTGATCAGCGACACCATGCAGATGCTGAAAATGAAGATGCTGAATGACGCCAGGAGGATCATCAGCGGGTGCCGGGCGACGCGATAACGCAAGCGCTTGAGGCGCCCGGCCCGGGCATATTCCTCGGTGGACAGCAGGGGAAAGGTGCCCAGGTCCGTGTGGGTGGACAGCAGCGGCAGGCGGTTCTGCTCCGCGCCGACGTACTGGCAGCTGTGGCCGTGATGGTAATCGTGGGACTGCTTCCACAGCGTCGGCGGGGCCATCAGCAGCAGGCCGAAGGTCTTGAAGAACACCTCGGCGAAACGCGAGCCCTTGAGAATCGCACCGTGCATGTAGTCGTGGTACAGCACGAACATGCGCACCAGGGACAAGCCCAGCAGCACGCCGCACGCCAGGCGCAGCGGCCACCACAGCGGCATGCCCACGGCCGCGCCAAACAGCCCGATCACCAGCAGCGTCGAGTAGAAATGCCACCAGCTCAGGCGGCGGTTTTCCACGGTGAAGGGCAGGGTCTGGCGAATCAGCTCCTTGCCATGACGCGCCAGTTGCTCGCGGTTCAGGCCATCGGTGGGCCAGGGTATGGCCCCCGGCAGAGGCTGCTCCTGGCCTGAGCCGGCAGGGCAATAAGGCGGGGCGGTCGAGGTGTCCAGCGTGCGCATGGGTGCTGTTCTCCTTAGCCGATAACCGCTTCATGGGGGCGGTGCTGCATGAACAGCTGCGGCCGCCGGTCCTTCCACGGGCGGGCCTGCTCCAGCTGGCCGGCCAGGCGGAACAACAGGCTTTCCTCGCCAAAGGCGGCGCTGAGCATCAGGCCGATCGGCAGGCCCTCGGCGTTCCAGTGCAGCGGCAGGGAAATCGCCGGTTGCCCCGAGGCGTTGTGGATGGCGGTGAAAGGGCTGTAGTCGATCAGCGGGCCGTAGGTGTTTTCCAGGTCGCTGGAATGGATATCCACCACCCCGTTGCGCAGCGGTGGTCGGGCCAGGGTCGGGGTCAGCCAGCAATCGTAGGTCTGGTGGAAGCGCGCCATTTCCCGGCCGACCTGCTGCAACACCAGCTCGGACATCTGGTACTCCACCGCACTCACCCCGAGGCCGCGTTGATGCACGGCCTGGGTCAGGTTCTCCAGCTCGCCGGGCAGCGGGCCGCGTCCCAGTTGCAGGCTCATCAGCTCCACGGCGAAGGCGATCCCGGAGAACCACAGGGCGCTGAAGGCTTCGGCAAAACTTTGCAGGTCCAGCTGCGGTGCGGCTTCTTCCACATGGTGGCCGAGGGATTCGAGCAGGCGCGCGGTGCTTTCCACCGCCGCGATGCAGTCGGGGTGCAGCGGCCGCCCGGCCGGGTCGGTGCTGGAAAAGGCGATGCGCAGGCGCCCCGGCTCGCGGCCGAGCTGGTCGAGAAAACGCCCCTGCATGGGCGGCGCGCGGTACGGGTCGCCCGGCACCACGCCGTGGGTGGCGTCGAGCAGGGCGGCGCTGTCGCGCACGCTGCGGGTCAGCACATGTTCGTCCAGCAGGCCGCTGAGCAGCTCGCCGAAGTCCGGGGCCAGGGAGTTGCGCGCCCGGGTCGGCTTGAGGCCGACCAGGCCGCAGCAGGAAGCGGGAATGCGAATCGAGCCGCCGCCATCATTGCCATGGGCCGCCGGAACCATGCCGGTGGCCACCGCGGCGGCCGCGCCACCACTGGAGCCGCCGGTGGAATATTCCAGGTTCCACGGGTTGCGCGCCGGGCCGTAGAAGGCGCCTTCGGTGGTGGGCAGAATGCCGAACTCCGGGGCGTTGGTCTTGCCGACGAACACCAGTCCGGCCTGGCGAAAACGCTTCACCAGCTCGCAGTCCTGGGGCATGACCCGCGCTTGCAGCATGCGCGAGGCCAGGGTCGAGGGCAGGTCCTGGCAGTCGCCGAGGATGTCCTTGAGCAGGAACGGCACGCCGTGCAGCGCCCCCGTCGCAGGCGCCTTGTCCTGTTCGACGGCCTGCGCCCGGGCCTTGTCGTAGGCCTTGTAGACCACGGCGTTGACCGCCGGGTTGAAAGCTTCGATGCGGCGTATGGCTTCCTCCAGCAGTTCGGAGGGGAGTACCTGCTTGGTTCTGACCAGGTCGGCCAGGCCGACCGCATCGAAGGTGGCGTATTCGCTAAAAGACATCCTGTTCTCCCGGTGCTGCGCACGCTGGTGGCGAAACCGGAACGCTCCCGTTCCGGCCTGGATTTCATGACATGGCCGGTTACACAAGCCCGGCTTGCGCAGGCCCGGATAGTCGGCTTCACATCTTTGAAAAGGCTGATGACTGCAAGGGTGTATGGCAAAAAGCCATGCATGCATCGAGCTGTGAGGCGAATATGCGCCGGGGGCGGAAATTGCGGGTATACGCCGTTCGGAGTATTAACTTCGAGTGCGCGCTCCCAGAGGATGATCAAGCGTAATGGATGCGCAAGGCCGCAGATTTCGGGCCTTGCGGGAGATGGCTAAGTACGGCTGCCTGGACAAAATAATGACTACGAACGACCACGATAGCGACGTTCCGTATGCGAATTTTTCGGAATGTCTGCAGCTTCACGCCCATACGATCCCGGACCGATTGGCCTATCGTTTTCTGCACAACGGGCGAGACGAAGAAACCCTGATCACCTTCTCTGAACTGGACCGCGCGGCCCGAGCGGCGGCGGCCCGGTTGCAGGGGCATTGCCTGGCGGGGGACAGGGTGCTGATCCTGCTCAAGCCTGGCCTGGACTATGTGATCGCCTTCATGGGCTGTCTATATGCCGGGCTGGTGGCGGTGCCGGCTTATCCGCCGGGGGCGACCAAGACCCTGGACCGGCTGGACGGCATCATCGATGACTGCCAGCCGACGGCGGCGCTGGCCAGTGGCGAGGATGTCCCGACCATCCTCGCCCGGCTGGGGCAGGCCGAGAGTCCGCGGGTACTGGACATGGCGACTCTGGACCTGGCCCTGGCCAGCCAATGGCGGACGGTTCCTGTGACCCGGGACGATATCGCCTTTCTGCAATACACCTCCGGCTCCACCGGGATTCCCAAAGGAGTGGCGGTGACCCACGGCAACCTGATTCACAATTCGCGCAGCATCAGCCGCGGTTTCCTGACCCACAAGGACAGCCACCTGGTCAGCTGGCTGCCGCCGTATCACGACATGGGGCTGATCGGCGGCATCCTGCAATCCTTGTTCGTCGGCTTCGGCTCGACCCTGCTGGCGCCGATCCACTTCCTGCAACGGCCGCTGCGCTGGTTGCAGGCCATCAGTACCTACCGCGGCACCGTCAGCGGTGGGCCGAACTTCGCCTATGAATTGTGCCTGCGCAAGATCAAGGACGAAGAACTGGCCGGCCTCGACCTGAGCAGTTGGGAGGTGGCCTTCAACGGTGCCGAGCATGTGCGGGCGCAGACCATTGCCGCCTTCCATGAGCGTTTCGCCCGCGCCGGTTTTGCCAGCACCTCGGCCTTTCCCTGCTATGGGCTGGCCGAGGGCACGCTGATGGTCAGCGCCGGTGGCAGCAAGCGCGAGCCGGTAATCCGCCAGTTCCATGCCGGCTTGCTGGAGGACAATGTGGCGCGCCTGCATGACGGCCAGGGCAGCGAGGCCGAACTGCGCCTGCGCACCCTGGTCAGCAGCGGCCGCGGCATTCCGGGGCAGGGTCCGTTCATCTGCGACCCGCACACCGAACAGCCGCTGGAGGACGGGCGGGTCGGGGAGATCTGCATCCTTGGCGACAGCGTTGCCAGCGGTTACTGGCAACGCCCGGAGAGCACCGCCGCGGCCTTTCGCCCGGCCCCGCCGGCGCTTGGCTGGTCGCGCTACTTTCGCACCGGCGACCTGGGGTTCCTGCTCGACGGCGAGCTGTTCGTCACCGGGCGGCTCAAGGACCTGATCATCGTCAATGGCGTCAACCATCACCCCGGCGATATCGAGAACACCGTGCTGCGCACCCATGACAGTTTTCGCCCGGACGGCACCGCGGCCTTCAGCATCGAGACCGGCGACAGCGAGCAGGTGGTGATCGCCCAGGAAATCGAGCGGCGTGCCTTGCGCAGCCTCGACCTGCCGCAGCTGTTCAGCGACTTGAAGGCGCGGCTGTGGCAACAGCACCAACTGGCGCGGCCGGTGCTGTTGCTGGTGTTCGGCGGGTCGTTGCCGCGTACCTCCAGCGGCAAGATCAAGCGCCAGGAGTGCCGCAAACAGTTCGCTCCCTGGCTGGCGGCACTCGAGGGCACGGCGCCGGCCGAAGCCCATCCGCTGGACAAGTCGGTGGTCGCGGTGGAGAGCAACGGCCGGGTATTGCGTGACATCACCCTCGACAGCCAGGTTGTGGAAGCATGACCAGTCTATCGATCGGCCCGGTGCACGCGCCCAAACCCGCGGCGTTGCTGTTCGCCCAGCCGGCCTTCTGCGAACCGCGTCTGGAGCTGGCCAGCCGCCCGCGGTCGGTGCTGTCGTTGCCGCCCACCGACAGCCAGCAACGGCTGCAACTGACCAGCGTGCTCAACTCCATCACCTCGGCGCGCAGCATCGCCGAGCTGACGCAGCAGACCCAGCTGGCGCTGCCGCAGATCCTGCCGTGCGAGAACTTCGTGTTCGCCAGCGGCCGGGTCCGCGCGCACCGGGTGTTCTTTTCGCACCTGATTCATCCGGACAGCGTCTCCGACGACCTGATCAAGGCCATCGTCGGTCGCGACGGCATGATTCCGCCGCTGGGCATCGACCCCATCGAGCATTGCGGACGTCCCAAGTTCACCACCCTGGAGCGCCTGGGCAACTCGTCGGACCAGGTGTGGGCGAAGATCTTTCGCGAACACGGCATACGCAATCTGGGCTGGACCCTGCTGCCCGGATTGCACCGCAACACCTTCACCGGCTACTTCTTTCACAACATCTCGGCCAGCGTGGCCCATGAAAGCAAAATGCGCATGATGGTCTTCGCCCCGTACCTGCACATCGCCCTGAACCGGGCGCTGGGCAGCAAGCTGTTGCGCCACAACCCGGGGCCGAACCATCAACTGTTGTCCATCCTGTCCAGCCGCGAAGCGGAGATTTCGCGCTGGGTGGCCCGAGGCAAGACCAACTGGGAGATTGGCCAGATCCTCGGCATCAGCGACAAGACCGTGAAAACCCACCTGCAGAACATCTTCTCCAAACTCCAGGCGTCGAGTCGGGCGCAGATCGCGGCGTTGTTCTGCGACGAGTGAGTGCTGCCTGCCTGTCTTTCATCCGGTAACCCTTCCACAGTGCTGACGGGGGTCAGTGCTTCGGCGTCGCCTGCGCCTCTGTAGGCGCGAGGCTTGCCCGCGAAAAAATCTCAACGACGGCACGGTGCCCAATGGAGCTGCCGCTGCGCGGCTATCGCGAGCAAGCTCGCTCCTACAGGGGGGAGGCGGTCGATGCTCGGTCGTTGACGCGGCATTTCGAGGCGTCGCGTGCCCGCTCATTTTCGGCTTCGACCGCGCCCTCCGGTCCGGCGCTACTCCTTACGGAGTATTGAGCTGAACCGGCATGACGCCGAGCATCGGGGTGTAGCAAATGGCCTGCTGCGGCAGGGCATCCACACTCAAAACGCGTTTGCATCATGACGCCTGCCCAAGCGTTGATCCCGTGGTTTTACCATGGGGTGGCGCGGGCCAACGGCCATGCAAAGGAAGCGAAATACGCTGGGAGGCGACTGTGCATATAGACGAAATAACCTTTGCCGTGACCGAAACCCTGGCCAGCCTGCTGGAGGTCGATTCCGGGTCGCTGGACGTCGAGCGTTCGTTCCATGAGATGGGCGTCGACTCGGTGCTGATCGTCGGCCTGTCCGCCGAGTTCGAAGACCGTTTCGGTATCTCCCTGGACCCCGAACTGGCTTACCAGCACGACACCGTGCGCAAGGTCAGCCAGCACCTGTATGGCGTCATCAACCAGGGCGCGCGCCGGGCTGTGGCGGAGGTGAGCCATGGCTGATTCGCTGCTCAATATCACCCGCCAGGAACTGCTGGAATTCGTCGGCCTCAACGAGACCGTGGTTCGCGCCCAGGGCACCCGTATCGAAACCGCCAGCGGCCAGACCCTGATCGATTTCGTCGGCCAGTTCGGCGCGGTGCCCTTCGGTTATGGCGCGGCGCCTATTACCGAGGCAATCCACAAATTCCTCGCCAGCGGCCAGGCCTCGCTGGTCCAGCCGCTGATCAACCCCGGCGCCGAAGAACTGGCGCGGCGCCTGATCGAACTGGCGCCGGGCAGCCACTCGAAGGTGACCTTCACCACCAGCGGCGCGGAGACGGTCGAAGCGGCGATCAAGCTGTGCCGCGCCGCGACCCAGCGCGAACTGGTGATCGGCACCCTGACCGGCTTTCACGGCAAGACCCAGGGCGCGGTCGGGGTCACCGGCAAGGCCACTTACCGCGAGCCGTTCCAGATCCGCGCCGAGGGGTTCAGCCATGTGCCTTATGGCGACCTGGAGGCCCTCGAGGCGTTGCTGAAAACCCGGCGTGCCGCGGCTTTTTTCGTCGAGGCGGTGCAGGGCG
Source organism: Pseudomonas chlororaphis subsp. piscium (assembly GCF_003850345.1). NCBI lineage: Bacteria > Pseudomonadati > Pseudomonadota > Gammaproteobacteria > Pseudomonadales > Pseudomonadaceae > Pseudomonas > Pseudomonas chlororaphis. The sequence goes on along the minus strand of NZ_CP027707.1, from coordinate 5,789,848 downwards.
AGGCGGGCATGATCACCCCCCCGCCAGGCTACCTGCTGGCGGCGCAGAACCTCTGCCGGCAATACGGCACCTTGTTCGTTCTCGATGAAATCCAGACCGGCCTGGGCCGCACCGGCGAGCTGTTCGCCGCCACCGCCCACGGCCTGGAACCGGACGTGGTGTTGCTGGCCAAGGCCCTGGGCGGCGGCGTTGCAGCCATCGGTGCATGCATCTACGGCGAGCAATGCTGGAGCCGCGATTTCGACCGGCACCACAGTTCCACCTTCGCCGTGAATGGCTTCAGCGCCGCCATCGGCCTGGCCGTGCTCGACCAGCTCACGGCCAACGACGGCGCCCAGCTCAAGCATGCGGCGGAGCAGGGCGCCTACCTGCACGCCGGGCTGTCGCGTCTGGTGCGCGACTATCCCGAGGTGTTCCACAGCCTCGACGGCCGCGGCCTGATGCTCGGCCTGAAGTTCCGCCGCTGGAGCGGCGAGCGGCTGTACACCCTGTCCCTGGCCAGTGCCTTCGGTGCCCTGGTGCCGATCGTCTGCGGCTACCTGAAAAGCCGGCATGGCGTGTACTGCCTGCCGACCCTCACCGAAGGCAACGTGTTGCGCATCCAGCCGCCGCTGTGCATCGAGCGCGCCGACATCGACCTGCTGCTCGAAGGCCTCAAGGCGGTGGCGGAACTGGTGGTGCACAACCAGCAGCATCGCTTGATTCTCGAAGCCCACGGCTATGCCGGGCCACGGGGCGTGTCGAGCCCCTGGGTGGTGCCCGGCAAACCGCGCAGCAGCGGGCGCTGCCTGGGACGCTTCGCCTTCCTGCTGCACCCGACCACTGCCGAGAGCGTCAACGGCGACAGCGTGGTGGACGGCCTGGGGCTGTCGGCGGCGGAAAAAACCTTTATGCAGGGCTGGCTCGACGACTTCTCCGAATGGGCCAAGCCGGACCTCGATGCCGGTGTGTCCTATCACGCCCGGCGGGTCTACAACGATGCCGGCGACTACGTCGAAGGCTGGCTGGTCGGCAGCCTGCTGCAACCGCGCGACCTGATGCGCCTGAGCCTGGGCAAGCGGCGCAAGCTGCTGGGCAACTACCTGGACAGCGTCGCCGAGCTGGAGGTGGATTTCGTCGGGCTGGGGGCCTACACCTCGGTGATTTCCAGTGCCGGGGCGGATGTCATCAACGAGCGGTTCCACACCACCACCGGCAACAGCCTGACGGCCATGGTCGGCGTCGATGCGCTGCTGAGCACCTGCGCCAACCGGGGCGCGCCACTGGCCAAGCGCCTGACCGGGGTGATCGGTGCCTACGGTTCGGTGGGCCGCCTGGCCAGCCTGCGCCTGGGGCGCTTCTGCGAGCACCTGGTATTGCTCGGCAATGGGGCCAATCGGGGCGCCATGGACGAGCTGCGGCTGGTGGCCGGAGAGCTGTATCGCGACGCCTTGCTGCAGATCCAGGGCGGCCACAGCAGCGGCATCGCCAAGACCCTGGTGCTGCTCCTGCCGAGCCTTGCCAGCGTCGAGCAACTGCTGGATCGCGACCTTGGCGACGAGGAGCAATTGCGCGAACTGTTCGACAGCGTCGATGCCCTGGCCCAAGGCAAGCCGCAGGTGCAGCCGCCGCTGGTGATCACCGCGGACCTGGGGAGCTGGCTGCCGCGCCTGGAAGCCGTGCTCTCGGCCACCTCCAACGGCTCGGCCTTTATCGACCCGCTGGTCCTGCATCAGAACGCGATCATCTGCGACTGCGCGCAGCCGCCGGACATCGGTCACGTCACCTTGGCGCTGCGCCCGGACGTCACGGTGATCGAGGGCGGCCTGATCCATCTGCCCGACCGCAGCCAACGCTTCGGCCAACAGAACCTCACCGGTCTGCCCACGGGCGTGACCTTCAGCTGCCTGGCCGAAACCATGGTCCTGACCATGGCCGGCCTGCAGCGCGACTACAGCATCGGCAAGCGTCCTCCGCTGGAGGATGCCGAAGCGATCTTCGACCTGGCCCGAGCCTTCGGTTTCGCCCCCGCGGTGGAGCAGTTGATCGAAAAAGCCGGTTAACCCTGACAACGAGAAAGGAGTCCATACCATGTCGATGCACAACGCCCGCAACGCCACCGAGAAGTACCTGCCGGGCCTGCTCGCCGCCCTCCGGGAGCGTGGCCTGATGGCCCTGGAACAGGCCGACCCGGCCGTGCTCTGCGGGCTGTTTCGCGACTACCGCGCCGCCGGCCTGATCATCCCCGAGACCTACGGCGGCCTCGGCGCCTCGCCGGAGGAAACCGTGGAGATCCTGCGGGCCATAGGTTCGCTGTGCCCATCCCTGGCGGTGATGATGACCATGCACCACCACACCATCGCCACCATCGTGCAATTGGGTGGGTTGATCCCGGCGGCGGAAGAACTGCTGTGGGGCATCACCCAGAACCAGCTGCTGATCGCCTCGGCCTTCGCCGAGGGCAAGCCGGGCTCGGAGATCTTCAACCGCAGCGTCAAGGCACGGCCGGTGGAGGGCGGTTTCGTCCTCGACGGCAGCAAGAAGCCCTGCACCATGAGCCACCACATGGATGTGATCGTGGTCGGTGTCGCCTGTGAACAGGACGACGGCAGCGTCAGCCAGGGTTTTGCCGTGGTCTTTGCCGATGGCAGTACGGTCACCCGCGAACCCTTCTGGAACGCCACGGTGCTGCGTGCCACCGACAGCAACGAACTGGTGTTCAACGGCGTGTTCGTGCCCAGCGAGCGCATGCTGCTGGCCGACGGCGCCGACAGCGAGGAAGTGGCCGCCACCGCCATGGAAACCTCGCTCAACGGCTTGAGCTGGTTCCAGCTGATGGTCGGCGGCAGCTACCTGGGCGTGGCCTCGGCCCTGGTCGACCGGCTGCTGCGAAAAGCCTTCGCCGACCCCGCGCAACTGGCCCTGCTGTGCATCGAGCTGGAAGGCGCCCATCAGGCGCTGCTCGGCACCGCCGGCGAATTGCAGGCGCAACAGGATGCGCCAATGAACACCTACCACAAGGCGCTGTGCACGCGCTTCCTGGTGCAGGCGGCGATCGAGCGTGCGACCAACCTCAGCGTCGAGCTGTTGGGCGGCATGGCCTTCATCGCCTCCGACGAGGTGGCCTATCTGCTGGCGGCCTCCCGGGCGATCTGCTTCCACCCGATCTCCCGCAGCGCCGCCACGCCGTTGCTGGCGCAGTTCCTGCGCGAGTCCTACAGCGCCTGATTCGCCTGCTACCGCAGCCGGAGCTGTGGCGCCCCTGGCGTCGCTCCGGCCTCGGCAACATGCCTAATGGAGTAGAAGCATGAGTAGCGATTTTCTCTATCCGCCGCGCCCGGCCAATGTCGGTCGCGGGTTTCACTGTCTGGCTGTTCCGCTGTTCAGTCTGCTGCTGGTGTTCAACACCGCGGCCATCGTTGTGATCCTGGCCCTGTCCTGCACCTTGCAGGCCGGGCGCCGGATGCTGTCGTGGCTGCCGGGAATGAAGGCCCTGGGCGGCTGGCTGGTGGCGAGCTATCACCGCTTGTTGCAGCCGCTGGCCGACCGTTTGCTCAAGGATCCGCGGGACGAGCCGATCCTGGCCGCCGCCATCAGCCTGGGTCTGACCGCCGGGCCGGTGTTCATCGCCCAGCTGTGGCTCAAGGAAATCTCCTGGCTGCTGGTACTGCTGTTCTATGCCTTCGTCTACGGCCCGAACATCCGCGGCTTCGTCCGCTCCTTCAGCGCCATGCATCAGGAAGGCCACGTGCCCGGCGGCATCTTCAAGCGCTCGAGCCTGCTGGATCGCTGGGTCGGCAACTCCTTCCTGTACATGTTCTTTGCCATTCCCATGGGCCTGATCCCCCACGCGGCGGCGCATTTGCAACAGCATCACCGGGAGAACGCCGGGCCGCTGGATGTCTACGCCACGGCGCGCTACGACCATGCCAGCGCCTGGGATTTCGCCGTGTATATGGTGCGCGAGGTGATGTACCAGCAGCTCATGGTTTCGCCCTGGCTGTACTTCAAGAGCAAGCACAAGCGCAGCCAGGCCCGGGCCATGGTCATGGGCAACCTGGTGCATGTCGGGCTGTTCGTCGCGCTGGCGTTCTACAGCCTGCCGATCGCCGTGTTCTACATGCTGGTGCCCTGGTGCGCGAGCAACTTCCTGATGGGCGTCATCCACTGGAGCCAGCACGCTTTCTACGGCGGCCAGGAAGACCCCAAGGACTGGATGTACAACACCGTGACCCTGCTGGAAACGCCGGTGAATATCCTCAACGAGGGTTATCACGCCTGCCACCATCACTGGTCCATCGGCCACTGGTCGGAGAGCCCGGCGCTGTTCGAGCGGCTCAAGCCGGAACTGGCGGCCGCGGGTTCCATGGTGTTTCGCGACCTCAGCGTGTTCGGCCTGTTCGTGCTGCTGATGCTGCGCCGCTTCGATGCGCTGGCGGACAAGCTGGACTGGTGGCAGCCGCTGGAGCACGACGAGAAAGTCCGCCTGCTGCAATACCGGGTGCTGCCGGCGCCCATCGCGGCCCATGAGCACGCCCATCAACGGCGCCTCGCCACACCGCACGATGCCCACGAATCCACACCCGCGCACAGCGCCCTGGGCCAGCCATGAACCGTCCCCTGACCTTGAAAGTCGCCGCCATCGAACGGGAAACCGACGACGCGGTGACCATTCACCTCAAGCAGCCGCTGCTGCGCAAAGTCCGCTACAGCGCCGGGCAGTACCTGACCCTGGAGGTCGACGTCGACGGCGCCAAGGGCTGCCGCGCCTATTCCATCAGCAGCACGCCGGGGCTGGACAAGACCCTGTCGATTACCGTCAAGCGGGTGGCCGGCGGCAAGGTTTCCAACCGCCTGGTGCAGGAGCTGAGTGCCGGCGACGCGGTGCAGACCCTCGGCACCCACGGCCGCTTCACCTTCGCTCCGCAGCCGGGCAGGGGGCGGCATCTGGTGCTGCTGGCGGCGGGCAGCGGGATCACGCCGATCTTCTCGATCCTCAAGTCGGCGCTGCACTTCGAGCCGGACTCGCAGGTGTCGCTGATCTACGGCAACCGCAACCAGGAGTCGGTGATCTTCCGCGACAAGCTCGACCAGCTGCGGCAGACCTTCGGCGAGCGTTTGCAACTGGTGCATGTGCTGTCGCGGCCGGACACCCCGGGGGCCCACGAAGGGCGCCTGACCCGCGAGCGGGTGATGGACATTCTCGGCGCGTTGCCCGGCCCGCAGGCCCGCGAATACTACAGCTGCGGCCCCAGCGGCATGATGGACGAGGTGACCGCCGCCCTGGAGGCTCTGGGCATTGCCCCGGAGCGCGTGCACCAGGAGCGTTTCACTCCGGCCAAGGCGCCAGAGGTCGGCGGCGACACGGAAAAACGCGTGGAGCTGCTGATGCAGGGCCAGGCGTTCAATTTCACTGTTGCCCCGGGCCAGACCCTGCTCGACGCGGCCCTGGCCAGCGGCGTGCAGCCGCCGTTTTCCTGCCGCAGCGGTTTCTGCACCGCCTGTGTCTGCACCCGGCTGACGGGGCAGGTACGCATGCGCGAAGACCATGGGCTGTCGGCGGACGAACTGAATCGGGGCCAGGCACTGTTGTGCGTGGGCTATCCATTGACGGACGACGTGCGCCTGCAAGTCGATTAGCGATACAGACAGAGGAAGGTCAATTCATGAGTCATTCAACCCACCATGCCGCCGAAGACCAATTGCGGCTGGCCAAGCGCGCCGAACTGCGGGTCGACCGCGAGCGCCAGGCCCAGTTGCAGGCGCTGATGCAGCCGCAGCCGCTGAAGTTCGTGCTCTGGTCGTTGCTGCACGTGCTGGTCTGGTGCGCGGCGGCGCTGTACATCCTGCTTGGCGACAACCCCTGGGGCCAGGCGCTGGCGGTGCTGGTACTGGGCAACCAGCTGCATGCCTTCACCGTGCTGCAACACGATTGCGGGCATGCCAGCGGCTTTCGTTCGGCGGCGCTGAACCTGTGGGTCGGGCGCTTCATGGCCTGGTTCATCCTGTTCCCGTTTTCCTCCTTCACCGAATGCCACAAGTACCATCACCGCTACCTGGGCGATCCGGACAAGGACCCCGACGACTGGAACTACACCGGCGGGGTGAAGTGGATGTTCCTGCGCATCGCTGTGTTCGTGCCGCGCTTCATCTACTTTTCCCTGGTGCGCTACGGCAAGGCGGTGCGCAATCGGGTGCTGCGCGAGCTGGCGTTCAATCTGCTGTCGATGGCGGCGATCGGCGCCTGGTGCTACAGCCAGGGGCTGATGCTGCAGTTCGTGCTGATCTTCATCGTGCCGCTGCTGTTGCTGGCGCTGGTGATCAACCCGATTTCCCGGGGCTACGAGCACTTCCCTATGGCCACCCTGGAGGTCGGCGACCCGGAGCGCCTGGATCTGGCGAAGAACACTGTGACCGTCAGCGACCGGCTGATCGGCCTGTTGTGGGCCAACATCAACTACCACGTCGAGCATCACATCTACCCCGGCGTGCCCTTCGTCAATCTGCCGCGGCTGGCGGCGCTGCTGGATAACAAACCCTACCTGCGCGACCGCTGGCTGCTGGCGCGGATGTTCGCGCGACGTCCGGTAACAACTTCCGCCGAACCTCGGCGAGCGGCGTGAGCTACATTTACAGCGCCCGAAGGAGCGCCACCCACCGAGGACTCACGGATGACCTGTATTTTCTGCCAGATCGCAGCCGGCGAATTGCCCAGTGCCCTGGTTTATCGCGACACCCACTGTATGGCCTTCATGGACGTACACCCACTGGGGCAGGGCCATGTGCTGCTGATCCCGCTGGCCCATGTGGAAAAACTCGAGCAACTGCCCACGGTCATCCGCCAGCACCTGTACCAGGTGTTCGATACCTTGCTGGCCGCCCAGCGTCGCGCCGGCTTCGGGGTGGAAGGCACGCACCTGATCGTCAACGACGGCAAGGCCACCAACCAGCACATCCCCCATGCCCACCTGCACCTGGTGCCGCGGCAAAGGGGCGATGGGCTGGGCTTCGGGATGCGCATGTTCATGCACTTCACCGGTGTGTTCGGCCGCCGCACGCCCCTGCAGACCCTGCGCCGCCAGGCCCTGGTGATCGCCGCCGAACTCGACCCACAGGCGCTGGAGAACCTGGCGCACCGGACCAGCAGGCTGCACGCCGAGTCGACCTAACCGCCCGGGCTGGCCAGCGGTCGGCCCTCGATCCACAGAGGTTTAAAATAAACAGTGCATGCGCTGCGGACGGTCACGCCCGGCGTTTGTGTCGCCAGGAGCCAGGAACATGAGTGCGCTACTTCAGGAGCAGGCCGATCCGGCGCGGGTCTATCGGGTATTGATCATTGGCGCCGGTTTCTCCGGCATCGGCATGGCGATCAACCTGCGCCAGCGCGGCGAGCAGGACTTCCTGATCCTCGAGCAGGAAGCCGGCGTCGGCGGCACTTGGTGGGTCAACCAGTACCCTGGGTGCGCCTGCGATATTCCCTCCCATCTCTATTCGTTTTCCTTCGAGCCCAACCCCGACTGGTCGCGACGCTTTTCCCCGCAGCCGGAGATCCGCGATTACCTCAGGCACTGCGCCGACAAGTATCAGGTGCTGCAACACTGCTGTTTCAACACCGCGGTCACCAGCCTGCGCTGGCTGGAAGAGCGCGCCCTGTGGCAGGTAACGGATGCCCGTGGCGGCGTGCGTTATGCCCAGGTGGTGGTGGCTGGAACCGGGGCCTTGTCGACCCCGGATTATCCCCGGCTACCGGGGCTTGAGCGCTTCAAGGGGCGGGTCTTTCACTCCCAGCAGTGGGACCACGACTACGCCCTGGCCGGCAAGCGGGTCGGGGTGATCGGCACCGGCGCCTCGGCGATCCAGTTCGTGCCGCGGATCCAGCCGCAGGTGGCCAGCCTGGCGGTGTTCCAGCGCACGCCGCCGTGGATCATCCCCAAGCCGGACCGGGCCTTTTCCACTGCCGCCCAGGGCCTGCTGCGGCGTTTTCCCGCGGTGCAGCGGCTGTTGCGCGGACTGATCTACACCGCCCATGAAACCCGGGTGTTCGGTTTCGTGTTCAACCCGCGGCTGATGGCCCTGCACAAATGGCTGGCGCTCAACCTGCTGCGGCGCCAGGTCAAGGACCCGGAACTGCGCCGGCGCCTGACCCCGGACTACGCCATCGGCTGCAAGCGCATCCTGCTGTCCAACGATTACTTCCCGGCCCTGGCCCAGGCCAATACTCGGCTGGTCACCAGCGGCATCCGCGAAGTCACCGAGGATGCGCTGATCACTGTCGACGGCCAGCGCCATGCCCTGGATGCGCTGATCTTCGGCACCGGCTTCAAGGCGCGCACGCCGTTCCCGGCGGGGATGATCCTCGGGCGCGGCGGGGTGGACATCATCGATACCTGGCAGCAGGGCAGCGAAGCCTACAAGGGCACCACGGTCAGCGGCTTTCCCAATCTGTTTCTGCTGATGGGGCCCAACACCGGCCTGGGGCACAACTCCATCGTCTACATGATCGAGTCGCAGATCGCCTACATCCTCGGCGCCCTGGACACTCTGCAACGCCTGGGCGTGACCAGCGTCGATGTCGACCCGCAGGCCCAGGCGCGCTTCAACCAGGGCCTGCGCCACAGGCTGCGCGGCGCGGTGTGGAGTGTCGGCAGTTGCCAGAGCTGGTACGTCGACCCTCACAGCGGGCGCAACGTCGTCCTGTGGCCGGGGTTCAGCTGGCAGTTCCGCCAGCAGACCCGTTATTTCGATGCCGAGGCCTATCGCCTCACATCCCATCCCCAAGGAGTAAAACCATGAGCCATCCGGGCAAGAGCGTGTTTCTGTTTGGTCTGTATATGTTGTTGCTGGGCGCCGCGCTGGTGCTGGCGCCCAACCTGCTGCTGCCGTTGTTCGGTTTCGCCCTGACCGACGAGGTGTGGATCCGGGTGATGGGCCAGCTGGCGCTGTACCTGGGGGTCTATTACGTCTGGGCCGGCTACACCGAGCGGCGCGAGTTCATGGCCATGACCGTGGCGATCCGCCTGTCGGTACCGGTGTTTTTTGCCGCCTTCGTCGCCGCCGGGTTGATATCGCCTGTGCTGTTGCTGCTGGCCTTGCCGGACCTGTGCAGCGCGCTCTGGACCTGGCGCGCGCTGAAAGCCCCGACGCCTTCCCGCCAGTCATTGGGTAACGCCTGAACCCTTCATTCTTGCGCTGACTCGCCCCGCCAACTAACCCTGGCGGGGTACTCCATTGAAGTAATTACCCTGCGGCTGCGCGCCCTCCATACTCGCCACCAGCCCTGGCGGGTGCCGCCCATGCGGCGTTCGGAGACCTGCCGACACTTCAAAGGATCCGCGATGAAGATTGAACTGATGCAACTGGCCGGCCGTGACGGCGACACGGCCTACAACCTCGAGCGGGTCCTGCGGGGCATTGCCGACTGTGACGGCGACATCGACCTGCTGGTATTCCCGGAAACCCAGATCAGCGGTTTCGCCAACCCGCAGCAACTGGCCGAGGTCGCCGAGCCATTGGACGGGCCGAGTATCCAGGCCGTGTTGCGGGCGGTGCGCGCCAAGGGTGTCGCGGTGGTGGTCGGCATCGCCGAAAAAGCCGCCGGCCATTACTACAACAGCTCGCTGCTGGTGACCCCCGAAGGGGTGGCGACGAGCTATCGCAAGACCCACCTGTGGCCCGACGAGCGTGGCCTGTTCCAACCCGGCGACCGTTACAACACCGTGCTGTGGCGGGGCGTGCGGGTCGGCCTGCTGATCTGCTACGACATCGAACTGCCGGAAAGCGCCCGCGCCCTCGGCCAACTGGGCGCCGAGCTGATCCTGGTGAGCAACGGCAACATGGACCCCTACGGCCCGGTGCACCGCACCGCGATCATGGCCCGTGCCCAGGAGAACCAGGCCTTCGCGGTGATGGTGAACCGGGTCGGCAACGGTACCGACGGTCTGGTGTTCGCCGGCGGCAGCGCGCTGGTCGATCCCTTCGGCCGGCTGCTGTTCGAGGCCGGCCGCGACGAGTGCCGGCAGGTGGTGGAACTCGACCTCGGGCAACTCAAGGCCGCTCGTCGCGATTACGACTATCTGCACGACCGGCGCCTGCAACTGTCCGGCGAATACGTCGAGCATGCCGATGGCCGTCGCGAGCTGTTGATTCCTTAAACCCCATCGCTGTTTTTCCGCCGCTTTCGGCCCTGCCATAACAATCCATAATCAGCAGGCGAGGCGCACGTCCCTTGGACGGGTGCCAACGCTCGGAGTCCTCAGATGAAAGCTATCCGCTGTTTGCCCCTGGCCCTGGCCGCACTGTTCGGTTTCGCTACGGCCCAGGCCGCCGAACCGAGCGTGCATTTCTACAACTGGTACGACTACATCGCCCCGGACACGCCCGTGCAGTTCCACAAGGAAACCGGCATCAGCGTGCTGCAGGACACCTTCGACAACAGCGACGTGATGCAAAGCAAGCTGATGGCCGGGCGCAGCGGCTATGACGTGGTGGTGGCCAGCAGCGACCTGCTGCCGAACCTGATCAAGGCCGGGGTGCTCCAGGAACTGGACCGCAGCCAGCTTGGCAACTGGTCGCACCTGGACCCCGAGATGCTGGCCAAGGTGCAGAGCAACGACCCCGGCAACCGCTTCGCCGCGCCCTACCTGTGGGGCACCACGGGCATCGGCTACGACGCCGACAAGGTCAAGGCGCTGCTTGGCGACCAGGCGCCGGTGGATTCCTTGGACCTGATCTTCAAGGAAGAGAACCTGGCCAAGCTCAGCCAGTGTGGGGTGGCCATGCTCGACTCTCCGAGCGAAATCATCCCCATCGCCTTGCATTACCTGGGCCTGCCCCACAACAGCCAGAACCCCGAGGACTACAAGAAGGCCGAGGCCTTGCTGCTCAAGGTCCGGCCGCATATCCGCTACTTCGATTCGTCGAAATTCATCACTGACCTGGCCAACGGCAACATCTGTGTGGTGCTGGGCTGGAGCGGCGGGGTGTTCGATGCCCAGGTCGCCTCGCAGAAGGCCAACAACGGCCGCCGTCTGGTCTACAGCATTCCCCGCGAAGGCGGGCCGGTGTGGGTGGAAAACCTGGTGCTGCTCAAGGATGCGCCGCATCCCCAGGACGGCCTGAAGTTCATCGACTACCTGCTGCGCCCGCAAGTGATTGCCCAGTCTTCCGACTACCTGGGCTACCCCAACGCCAACCGCGATGCCACGGCGCTGGTGGCCCAGAGGATCCGCGACAACCCTGGGGTCTATCCGTCCGCGGAGGTGATGGCCACGCTGTTTCCGCTGGAACCGCTGCCGCTGAAAATGGAACGGGTGCGTACCCGGGTGTGGAGCAAGGTCAAGACCGGGAGCTGACCCCGGGAAGGCCACTGCTGGCCGGAGAGAGGAGGGCGCTGCTGCGGTTTGCGCAAGCAGGAGCAGAACTGGCTACATCCGTGTAGCCAGTTCCGAAGGGTCGGTACTACGCATTGTTCAATGAAGCTCCTGAGCAAAGTCGCAGTGAGCCAGGCGGGATATCTCGATCATATCCACAACGGGTTCTTCATCGAACTCGAGCCCGCTGCCTGAGCGCCCTGTGTCGCTATTACTTGAGCGTTACATCGAGCATCGGCGGGATGTAACCGTAGTCGTACTCGGCCACCACGAACGTCTGCTGCCCTTTGATCTTGATCTCCACCGTCGGTGCTTCGGTACCGCCGATACGAGTCTGGGTGCCGCTTTCGTCGGTCGGTACGCTGTCGATAAAGGAGGTCACCAGGCCGTTGGGCATCACACAGTGCGAGTAGGTCTGGAACGGCTGGGAAGACGGGTTGCCCAGCACCAGGCCGGAACCGTTCAACGGCACGTAGGGACCGAACAGCGAATCGGCGACAAAACCGTACACCCCGTCCGGCCCGGTCACACCGTCGGCATAGGTGAAGGTGTGGCTGATGGTGAACAGGTAGTACTTGCCGTCCTGGAACACGAAGTGCGGGCGTTCGGTCTGGTCGTTGACGCCGACCGCGGTCAGCAGCGGCGGCAGCATTTCCCAGTCGTCGCCGTCTTCGTCGCGGGCCACGGCGATACCGACGCAGGCGGTCTGGAAACGGGAGTTGCCGACGTCTTCATGACCCGGCGGCACATCGCCGATTTCCGCTTTCCCGACCTTGTGCGAGCCGCGCTCGCCGGCCACGTTGCCTTCGAACAGCATGTACAGCTTGCCGTCGTTGGGGTCGCGGAACGGCCATGGATCGCGGAAGCCCCAGAAGGGGTTCTGCGCTTCGGTCTGGTACATCTTGCCGTCGGCCTCGAACAGCGGCTTGACCTTCTCGAAGCCGACCATGCTGACGCCATGCTCGGTCGTCACCACTCGGCCACGCACCTTGACGATGGTCGCGCCTGGAGTGACGGCGGTGTAATACAGGTCCACTTCACCCTGTTCGTTCAACAGGATCGGCGTGCCGGCCCATTCGCGAACCGTCGGCGAAACGCCTTCGGCCATCACCCGGCCACCCAGCTTCCAGTCCTTGCCGGTACGGGAAAACCAGTAGTACATCTTTGCCCGGCCGTGGCGGTCGTTCCAGTCGCGGGTGATGTCGTAGTTGCCGTTTTCGTCGATGTACTGCGGGTCGTTCGGATGACGATCCGCAGTCAGGGTGAAGATCACCGACCAGCCATCGACAGAGGTTATGTTTCCGTCCATGTCGCGCAGCGGCATGGTGTCCCAGATGAACACCTCGTTGCTCAATACTGGGAAATTCGCGCTGACCAGTGGCTGGGTCGTGGTGGGATCGTCCGCGTGAACTTTCAGCGCATCGGCCCGGGTCCAGAGGCTGGGTTGATGGGGTGTCTTGCCGAATTTTTCAGTGTTGCTTTTCATAGGTAATACCTCGTCCGTGAATGGATTCGCTTATCAAAAATACTGTATGTGCATACAGCAATTTCACCTTAAGCGAGCCGATTTTTCGGGTCAAGGGTAAATTTGCATTTATGCATGATTGCCGTTTTTGCTGTAGCTGATACGTTTCAGCTAGTTATATTTCCAGAAGTTTGTTTTTCGGCCTGATCAGCGACGATGCCAGCAAAATGCGCGCTTGGAACCGTTGGTCGGTCCGAGGGGCAGGGAAGGGGAAAGGAGGGAGGCGGAACCAGGTGAAGGGCGGGCGCCGAGCCTGGGCGGATCGGTCAATGCCGCCGAGCGCTGCGAACATTGTCGCTGTCATGGCGCGGACGTAGCCTGGGCCTTCGTCGCCTGAATCACTGCCAGCAGAGGGGATAGGTCAATGAAGGGAGCCATCGACGCATGGGCACAACCAGCCAACGGCCGGGCGCGGCAGTTGCTGCCGGAAGTGGCGCGGCTGTTCGAGAAGTCGGGTTCGGCGCACTTGCTGGACCAGCCGCTGAGCATCGAGCAGACCGTCGAGCTGATGGACCAGGCCGGGGTGGAGAAGCTGATGCTGGCGGCCTGGTGCCGGCCGGAGCGCTGGGTGTTCAGCAACGATGAAATCGCCGCCTACACCCGGGCTTATCCCGAGCGTTTCGTTGGCGTGGCCACGGTGGACCTGAGCCGGCCGATGGCGGCGCTGGCCGAGCTGCAGCGGGCAGTGGGCGAGCTGGGCTGCAAGGCCCTGCGCATCGTGCCCTGGCTGTGGAAACTGCCGCCCAACCATCGCCTGTACTACCCGCTGTACGCCAAGTGCGTGGAGCTGGGCATCCCCTTCTGCACCCAGGTCGGCCACACCGGCCCGCTGATGCCTTCGGAAACCGGGCGGCCAGTGCCTTATCTGGATGAAGTGGCGCTGGACTTCCCGGAACTGCAAATCGTCGCCGGGCACATCGGCCACCCCTGGACCGACGAGATGATTGGCCTGGCCTGGAAGCACGACAATATCTACATCGATACTTCGGCTTACCTGCCGGCTTACTACCCGCCGCAGTTGCTGCATTTCATGCGCACCTACGGGCAGGACAAGGTGCTGTTCGGCAGCAACTTCCCGCAGTTGCCGTTCGACAAATGCATGCGGCAGGTCCAGGCCCTGGAGCTGTCGGAGCCGGTGCGGGACAAGTTCCTGCATGGCAATGCGCGGCGGGTATTCGGCTTGTAGCGCAGCGCCTCAGGCGTGGTCCTGGTAGCGGCGTCGGCTGAAAAACAGCGAGCTGCCCATGGTCACCAGCGCCACGGCGGCCAGCCCGGTATCGATATCGCCCAACATGGGGGGCAAGAACAGTATCCACAGCAGCCCGGCGAGGCCCATGGCCAAGCCTGTCCATTTCCTCAGCGGGTAAGGCTTCATCCAGTAGTACAGCGGCATCAGCAGCAGGTATAGCAGTAGAAAGGGGATGTACTGCTTCATGAGTCTTGCTCGCCGCGGCTGAAAATCGCTGGGCTGGCGGCCGTGGGCCGCTCTCTGTAGCTGGGACACATCATGTTGCGCTTCCTTGTCGATGGCATGAGGCGCGCCAGTGTCCATGGAGAGCGGCTTTTGCGCAAACGCGCGGTGTTATGCCAACCGCGCCAGGCAGTCCTCCAGAATATCCAGCCCTTCTTCCAGCACCTGCGGTTCAATGGTCAGCGGCGCCAGCAGGCGGATGATGTGTCGCGACTTGCCGCTGGGCATCAACAGCAGGCCGGCGTCCCGCGCGGCGCTGAGCAGGGCGCTCAGTTGCTCCGGGGCCGGCGAGCCGTCGGCCTTGACCAGCTCGATGCCACGCATGGCGCCGACCCCGGTCAGGCGTCCGAGATAAGGCGTCAGGCGCTCGGCTTGCCAGCGCTGGTAGCGGCCGACGATGGCCTGTTCCTGGCGCTCGCCCCAGGTTTGCAGGTGGTGATCGCTCATCTCGTCCAGGGTCGCCAGGGCCGCCGCGCAGGCGATGGGGTTGCCGGAATAGGTGCCGCCCAGGCCGCCCTTGGGCAGGTTGTCCAGCAGCGCCTTGCGCCCGACCACCGCGCCCAGGGGCACACCGCCTCCAATGCTTTTGCCCAGCAGCACCAGGTCTGGTTCGATCCCCAGCCGGGTGAAGGCGAAGCGCTGGCCGGTGCGACCGAAGCCGGACTGGATTTCATCGGCGATCAGCAGGATGCCTTGCTCATCGCAAAAACGGCGCAGGGCGCGGGCGAACTCGACGTCCAGGGCCAGGAAACCAGCCTCGCCCTGCACCGGCTCGACGATGAAGCAGGCCACTTCGGCGACGTCGACCTCCACACTGAACAGCCGGTCCATGGCCTTCAGCGCCTCCTCGCAGGTCACGCCGTTGTCCGCGCTCGGGTAGGGCAGGTGATACACCGGACCGGGCAGCACACCGATCTTCTGCTTGTAGGGCGCGACCTTGCCATTGAGGTTGAGGGTGGCCAGGGTGCGGCCATGGAAACCGCCGTCGAAGGCGATCACCGCCGTGCGCCCGGTGGCCCCACGGACGATCTTCAAGGCGTTCTCCGCCGCCTCGGCACCGCTGTTGGTGAGCATGCCGCTGACCGGGTAACTCAAGGGCATGAAACGCGCCAGCCGCTCCATGAACTCGACATAGGGCCCGTGGGGCGCCGCGTTGAACGCGTAGTGGGTCAACCGGGTGGCCTGCTGCTGAATCGCCGCCACCACCCGCGGGTGACAATGCCCCAGATTGAGCACGCCAATACCGCCGACGAAATCGATGTGGCGCTTGCCATTCTCGTCCCACACCTCGGCATTCTTGCCATGGCTCAAGCGGATGGGGTGAACGATGGAAATCGACTGGCTGATGCTTTCGCTGCTCATGGGCTAAGGGCTCTGGCTACCTGGAACATGGCGGCTATCTAAGCCAAGAGCGAGGCCGCGTCGCAAACGAAATAAAGTGCGGGGGTCAGTATGAAAATTCTGGATGTTGGGGGGAGAGCAGTGTTTTGAATGCTCCTCTGGTCTGTTCAGGGACAGGAGACAAATGAACTCGACCGCTGGCTTGCTAAGCTAGATCCTTTGCCAAAAACGCGATGAGGTGGCTCGATGGCGCAAGGATCACTTTTCAAGAGCAGCGGTGGCCAGACTATTCACCTGCCCCAGGCCCTGACGTTTCCTGACGATGTCACGCAAGTGGAAATTATCGCCATAGGGCGTAGCCGGATCATCGCCCCGGTTGGAGAGGCTTGGGATAGCTGGTTCGATCAGGCTTCTGTGAGTGAGGACTTTATGATGGACAGGGGGCAGCCAACTGAACCAGAACACGTCTGAATGACTTCGTTGTTCAGTCTTCATCCGGCGCCAGCATCCGGGTTTTCGGCGCGCCATTGGCGTTGTGTTGGTAGATCTCCCGGGGCTGGCCTTGGTCGTTGAAGAACACCTGGCCAATGCCCGCCGAGTTCCACAGCCGTTCGCCGGCCTCGCGATGTTCGGGGCTGTAGGGCACCACTCGCATCAGCCGGCGGCGGGTGAACCAGTTCAAGGGGGAGCGCGGTGAATATAGCCAGCGATTGAGACGGTCGAACCATTCCAGCAGGGTCGCTGGGAATTCGTTCTTGATGCCGCTGCTGGTGATCTGCCAGATTTTCGGGCCGCCCTTGCGGTGGCGGATCAGCACTTCGTAGACGAAGGAATAATGCACATCGCCGGAGAGGATCACGTAGTTACCCGGGGTGCGCGAGTGGCGGAAGATATTGAGGATGACCTGGGCCGCGCCGCGGTGGGCCATCCAGTTTTCCGCGTCCACCAGCAGCGGGTGACCGCACCAGCTGAAGACCTTCTGCACCGTCTCGATCAGCTTGACGCCGAACACCGGCGCTGGGGAGACGATGATCGCCGACGGGTGATCCAGCAGTTCATGTTGCAGTTCGCTCAGGGCTTCCCAGTCGAGCAGGCCCGAGGGCTGCGCCAGGTTGAACTCGCTGCGCCAGCGCCGGGTGCGGGTGTCCAGCACCACCAGCGTCGGGGTGGTGGGCAGGGTGTATTGCCATTGCTGGAAACGCAGCAACTCGTCGATCAAGGTGTCCTGGGTGGCGCTGTCCAGGTAGAGCGCATCGCCTTGGGCCTCGGCGCTCAGGGCGCGGGTGTGTTGCAGCGGCGTGGCGAAGGCATCCGGGTTGTTGCCCCAACCCTGGCACAGCATGTAGGCGATCAGCGCATTGCCGATGATGCGTTTGGAAAACGGGTGGCCGTAGGCGGTTTCTTCCCACTGGGCGCTGAGGTTCCAGTCATCGGTGATGTCGTGGTCGTCGAAGATCATCAGGCTTGGCAGGTGGGCGAATACCCGCGCCACACCACCCAGGCCTTTGGCGAAAGCCTCGATCCGCAGTTGCTCGCGCTGGTAGCGCTGTTGCTCCTTGGCAGCGAGCTGTGGCGGTCGCGGATCGATCAGACCCCAGGGCACCGGTGACCAGACCAGCAGGTACATGGCCATGACCTCGGCGAAGGTCACCAAATGATTGTCGGCACTGCTGCTGGTGAAGATTGGCTTTTTCACCCCGCCGAAGAAACGCTCGCGCAGGGTCTCGTTGCTTTTCAGCGCCGGCAGCAATTCGGCGCGTTGGTAATAGCTGGCGCGGTGCCGGTAAAGCGCGGCGCTGTCGCTTACCACCGCGCCTTCCAGATGCTCGCCGAACAAACCCAGGCGCTCGATCAATGCATGAATCGCCCGCAGCATCGGCCCGGCTACGTCGTCGGCGTAGACCTGGTCGCCGGTCATTAGCAAAAGGGCAGGGCGTTGCAGCGGATCGGGTGTTTCCGCCAGCAGGCGATCGACACAGAGCAAACCCTCGTCCGCCGAATGATGGGGCTTGCGGCACGAGCCGTGGACCAATTGCTGGATGCGGCTGTGTAGGACGAAATCCGGCTGGCGTTTTTGCCCATAAAGCAGATGCGGCGCCCACTCGGCCATGCCTGAACGGGAGCCATCGGCATTGGCGATCAGCACGTCGTAGTCGATGGGCACATCGCAGGGGAGAGCATTGTCCAGCGGCAGGTCGATCAGGTGGATAAAGGCGTGTTGGCCTACCGGGATCACCTGGCACTGCTCGGCGGTGAGCGGGTAGTCACGGCTTTTCGCCTCGCTGCTTGCCTGCAAACGCAACGTTAGCTCCAGCGCACGGGAACCCACCAGCCACAACACCAGCCGCGTGGGTTCCAGGCGGCGTAGCAGGGGGCCGGCCAGCACAGGGGGAGACGTGAGTGTCGCTGGAGGCGCTGATTGCATGCGTTAAGGTTTCGGAAAAAATTGAGTCGGGATCATATAGCGGAGGATGTAGAAGTTTTGTCAGTACGAGACGAAAGAGGAGTACTTATCCTCGCTCGGGGCTTCAGTGCTTCTTCTTTTTGGGCGACTTGCTGGAGCTTTTGAACAAAGTGAATCCATGTGGGTTTCTGTAGCGGCCAGCATAAGAATCAAATGCCTTTTGTACGGACTTCTTGGTCTTGAAAAGCTTGTGATAGTAGATGTGTGCGAACAAGGCTGCGTTATAAAAGCTGGGTGAGCCTGTTGGGGCTATATAGTTTTTGCAGCCAAGCTCTTTGGTGAGGAGCCTGGCAAAAGGTTGTGAGCCTGACTGGCAGGCGGTGCTGACGATAGTGGTGCCTTTCAGCGATATGGAACTCTCTCGCAGCTTCGCATGCGAGCCCTCTCCATCATGTGTCCACCATCCTGCGAAGCGCTTTTTTTTCGTCACTGCGCCATGGGTCGCTATATGCACGTGGGTCATTTCAGTCTGAGTCAGGGCCTTGAGAAGCTGCTTAATCGACTTCACACGGATCAATTTGGATTTGACCTGCATCAGGTTGAATATTTCTTTGAGGACCTTTCCCTCTGATCCGGGATCGTCTTCACAGACGCACTCGATGATGCAAACGCCTTTGGTCATCTTCAGGGCTCTTTAAATGGGCAGTGGGCGAGTGTAAGGGAATGCCCGGCTAGCTGGCGGTGGACGATGCGATGGCAAAATAGTAGCTTTTATCCCCAGTCCATTGCTAACGGCCCTTCCAGGTCGTTGCATCCCAGGCTTTGCTCGTTAAGGAAGACGTTCTACTCCAGTCGCTAGCCCACAAGGATGAACCATGGCCATCAAGTCCACGCACTCGAACCAGCAAAAACACCTCGCCGTGCTTATCGATGCCGACAACGCCCAGGCGTCAATTGTCGAGGCATTGTTCGAGGAGATCGCCAAGTACGGCATTGCCAGTGTGAAGCGCATGTACGGTGACTGGACCGGGCCGCAATTGGGCGGGTGGAAGAAGCTGATGCTGGAGCATTCGATCCAGCCCATCCAGCAGTTCGCCTACACCAAGGGCAAGAACGCAACCGATAGCTCGTTGATCATCGATGCCATGGACCTGCTTTATACCCGGCGTTTCGACGGCTTCTGCCTGGTGTCCAGCGACAGTGACTTCACCCGCCTGGCCGGGCGCCTGCGCGAAGAGGGCATGACGGTATACGGCTTCGGTGAAGCGAAAACGCCAGAGCCCTTCGTCAAGGCCTGCGACAAGTTTATCTACACCGAAATTCTCCGTCCCCAGGACGCCACTGAGCCCGCCGCTCAGGGCGACAAGACCCAAGCTACTTCCAGCCCCATCGAAGAGGCGGGCAAACAACCAACCGCTTCATCTTCCAGCAGTCCGGCGAAAGTGCCGGTGGAGTTCATCGCCAAGATCCTCGATGACATCGCCGAAGAGGACGGCTGGGCACCCTTGGCCATGTTGGGTACCACCATCAGCAAGGTGCGTCCCGCATTCGACTCTCGGCTGTACGGCCACACCAAACTCAGTGGCCTGATCCGCAGCCAGAGCAAATGGTTTGACCTGGATACCCGTGGCGGCTCGCCCACCGGCGGGGCCGTGTTGTACGTGCGCAACAAAAATAGAGCCCCCGACCAACAGGCGCGCTGAGTCAGCTGGCCACGACCGATTTGAACTCCCGACATCGGGGGGCTCTACTGAAATCTTTGGTCTAAATGCGTGTCTTGTGATTTTTTTATCAGGACCTATCCTGTTTTCGTCGCTGCCAATCCAGCGATCGGGCCTGAGAACCCGTGGAAACAATAGGCGCACAGGCGCCACCATGCATTAGACTGCTGGCGCTTTTTTGCGCTCGCACACCTTGTTATGGCGGCTGTGCGCGGGAGGTCTTCGGACCTGCCGGGTTTCCTATTGTCCCGGTTTCTCAGCCTGCGCACAGCTGCCACCCTTTCGCCTGAGAACGAACGTGGTAGCACTCAAATAGGAGTGAGTTCCATGGACGTTTTGACTCAGTATCTTCACCCCGCCACCCTTTGCACCAAGGCCCAAGCCGGAGGTGCGCAATGACTATTAAGACCCTTGGTACCGTCACCTTTGCTCCTTGCGGCGAGGCCCAGCATCCGTTGTTCCGGGTTAATCCAGATGTACCGCTGCGCGAGGCCTTGGAACACGTATCGCAATTGCTGTTTCATGCCAAGTATCTGGCCCAGGATGCCGCTCTAGAGCGGGACGATCGCTATGCCTGGGCCGCCCATTACTTCAGCGAGATGGGCAAGGCGATTGTGGATGATCTGTGCCTTGGCGAGTGGCCGGTAGCGGGCGGTCGCCGGCCCTGATGTGATCATCGTCGCCTGGATGTAAGTCCTGAATGAAGGCCCTACTGGTGGGCCTTTATGCCAAAGCAAACGCGTAATGCCAACCGCGCTTGTTGGTTTCCTTCAAGCGCAGATGGAAGCCTCATGAGTGGCACAACAACGTTATGAGGATACCGAAGGGAATTCTGGCTGCTATATGAGAGGGAAGGCAGGATGCAAAAAAGGCCCTTAAAGGGCCTTTTTGTATTCAGGTGAAGCGCTCAATTAATTTCATTGCACTAACCGACAACAGCATGCCTCCCCCAACCCCCCATACAATATAGTGCGAAATGATGAGCCTTCTTTTAAGTGGCTGTGGGAAAGTATCTATCTCGTTGGCGTCCAATATGCCTTTTTTAATGTAGGAAGTCGGGCGAGCTAAAAAACCTGCCACCATGCCGACCATTACAAGCCTTCCCCAAGGACCCATGTGAAGATAGAACCTGCTCCCGGTTATTGCCTTGCAGTTTTTAACGTGGCCAAGTATTTCCTCCATGCGGGTGTACCCCCAATAGAGATAGATGCCACCCATGCTGAATATTCCAAGAAAAGTCAGGACGCATAAAACAACAAAAAAATCATGTGGGGAGCTAATCAGGTTCATTTTCCTTTCTCATATATAAACTCTCCAATGCTCTCGCCCCCGGCTTCACCTAGTTTTCCTGCCGCATAAGAGCCCCCTCCGATGACTATCAGGCCGCACACCACGCTACCGATGCCACCTGTAGGGACTCCGATGGCCACACAAACAGTTCCGGTCGCGGCGGTACCTAATGCCATTCCCGCAAACATTCCACCTGCTACCCCGCCCGTAAAGCTTCCGGCCTCCGTGAACCGTACTTTCTCACAAGCCTCCTTATTCCCCGCTGAGCAAACGTCCTGAACCTTCACATAAGACGCTCCACCGCCCAATGCTGTCCCAAGCCAACCGCCCAACTTAAGTACCTTGGAGGCTCGGGAAACACCCTCAATATGCGTGGCGTACCCTGGAATCTGACCTACCGCGCCCGCCTGGGTCCAGCGATGCACCAGACTTCGACTGGAAATCCCCAAGGCGCTTTTAAGGCTGGGGTGATCGGGGAAGGCAATGCTCATTTTTGTGATAGAGGTCAGGTTGCTATCCAGTTGGGCAAACAGCTTTCTCCTTTCACTGAAGAACTCGACACTACGCAGATGTCCGTCCCGCAGAAAGAACTTCTGATGGAGTTCTTCGATATCCAGCAAGGTTCTTTTCAAGCTGTCCATATGGTTGCCCACGGCCGCCGTACTGACACCTAAAACAGTCGAACCGTAGGACAGTATCGATTCAACCTGCGCCCGGTGCTTGAGCATAAAGGCCGCTTCCTCATCACTCATGGACGCCAAGGCCGCACTGACCTTCTCCGCCGCCTCCATCAGCAAGGCTTCTTCACGGGTGCATTGATAGTTGTCGGGATGACTGACTACGACAAGTTGCCCAGGTTTGGCAGGGCTTGATAGCTGAGGATTGAGCCGGCGGAATTTCTCCAGCACAGCTTCATCGGCCTGGCCGAACAGCACCGTCTCCAGCGCAGCCCGGCTCATCGGCGTTTGCACGATATGAAAACCCGGTTCTACGAGGTGTTGCGTGTCCTGCACGGACAGTGGCGGAGACACGATATCGCCATGAGCAACGCTCAGGCCGCGCACCTGATCTCGCGGCACCGCATCGGCAAACTCGTTTTGCGGGTAGCCCTTATGAATCGCGTCGGCCCAGCGCTGGGTATTGATCACCGCGGGCCCGATGTAATCGCTGTCGAGCGGGATGGTCGGCTGGTCCCCGGACATGACCGAGTTCTGGGTGGCAATCAGGCGATTAGCCCCGCTCGGACAGCCACACTGCACAAGGCCGCCTTCCACCGCCGTTGCTTGCTGGGTATCCAACAAGGTGTGATGGCCTTCGGCGATAAAACCTACTGTTTGGCACACCGGGCACCAGACCGGGTCGGCAATGCGGGCGACCCGTTGGTCCACGACAAAGGTGGTTGCCGATCCGGCAATGACTTTGCCGCCGGTGGTGGTAGGGTCGCCTTCCCTGATGACAAAGGCCATGGGCTACGTTCTCTTTGAGGAATGGGCCTCGAACGTAACAACGCATATCAGGTTGCTGAATCAGGCGATCCTGAAACGCCTTACCCCTTGGCTGGCATCACGACGCAAGACCACTATCCGCCCCTCGCACCAACACCTGCGGTTCCCCCTGCTTGATCACCCACCGTATCAACTCGCTCACGCTGATGCGGTGCTGGCGCTCGACCCATTCCAGGCCTTCGGGGCTGTAGTGTTCGCTGTAGCGGCTGAGGATCAGGTGTTGCTGGTCGGCCGAGAGGCACAGGCTGACTTCGCGGCATTGCAGGGAGGCGTCGCCGTGTTTGGCCACGCGTTGCAGCAGGACCAGGGCGTCGGTTTCAGAAGTCATCATGGGTCGCTCCTTCACAACGATGTTTGGCAGGGTCAGTAGCGCCTTGCTTGCCTTCCTGCACGAAGGCGGCGCGGTGTTCGGCGTTCACGTCGCGCAGGGCGCTGTAGTAGTCGGGCATGGTTTTCAGGCTGTCGGTCAGCGGCAGCAGGGCGGCGCGGCCGTCCACTACGCCACCGACCAGGGCGACGGTGCCCAGGGTCTGCACGGTGTCGCTGTTGTCGCCGAAGGGGGAGACCACGAAGTTGAGGATCTTGCCCACCGAGTCGCGGCTGTTGTCGGTGCCCAGCAGCGGCAGTTCGACGATGGGGCCATTGCCGATGCCCCACACGCCGAAGGTCTGGCCGAAGTCGGCGGTGTGGCGCGGGATGCCGATCGGGTCCGAGACGTTGAATAGGCCGAGTACGCCGACCGTGGTGTTGACCGCAAAACGCCCCAGGGTGTTGACCGAGCGCTGCGGGTTGCCCTGCAGCAGGTCGTTGATGAAGACCTTGGGTTCGCCGAAGTTGCTCGCGAAGTTATGCACGCCTTGTTGCATGAAATCCGGCAGGTGGCGGTAACCGCGGGCGACCGGTGCCAGTGCGTAGTCGTCGACGGCCTTGTTGAAGGCGAACACGCCACGGTTGACCGGCTCGGCGGGGTCATAGATCGGATAGTCGACCTTCGCGCACTCGGGTTGAGTGGCGGACCCCGTGCTGGTACAGCCCGCCAGGTAGGACAGGGACAGCAGCAGGGCGGTATGACGACACAGGCGGGTGGAGCACAGGAATGAGCGCATGGGCGGACGACCTTGGGAACAGGGAGGCCGATGCTGGCATGGGGGTTTTGCCTGAAGATGTCTGCTTTATTGCGGGGTTGTCGGTTTGTTACCGCGTTGAAATATATGACGGGCCGCGTCCAATGGTTTTGAATGAGAGTTCTTTCCGAGCTTGAGTGATACGCACTGGTGAGCAGTCTGTTGATCGTGGACGACGACCTTGAGGTCCTCGCGCTGCTGAAGAAATTTTTTGTGCAACACGGCTACTCGGTGGAAGTCGCCACCGAGGGCGCTTCGCTGTGGGCGGCGCTGGAGCGGCAGGTGCCGGACCTGATCATTCTCGACCTGATGCTGCCGGGGGAAAACGGCCTGACCCTGTGTCAGCGCCTGCGTCAGCAGCACGCCGTGCCGGTGATCATGCTGACCGCCATGGGCGAGTTGAGCGACCGCGTGGTGGGGTTGGAAATGGGCGCTGACGATTACCTGAGCAAACCCTTCGATGCCCGCGAACTGCTGGCTCGGGTGCGAGCGGTGCTGCGCCGCGCCGGAGAGAGCCGGCCGGTGGTCGGGGAGGTGCCGCGGCCGCTGATCAGGTTCGCCGACTGGCAACTGGACCTGACTCGCCGCGAGCTGCGCTCGCCGGATCAGGTGATGATTCCGCTGTCGGCGGGGGAGTTCGACCTGTTGCTGGTGTTCGTCGAGCATCCGCAACGCATCCTCAGCCGCGAGCAGTTGCTCGACCTGGCGCGCGGGCAGGCCCATGACGCCTTCGATCGCAGCATCGATGTGCAGGTCAGCCGCCTGCGGCGCAAGTTGGAGTTCGACACCAAGCGCCCGGCGATGATTCGCACGGTGCGCAATGGCGGCTATCTGTTCACCCCCAGCGTGACCCGTCAATGAGGACGAGACACAGGCCGGGCGGCCCGCGAGACACCATCGCCCGCTGGATTGCCCTGACCACCCTGATGGCGATGCTCACCGCCCTGGCCTTCAATGCGCTGTTCGTGCAGTTGGCCGGGGTCTGGGCCAAGCCGCCGTTGAGCGAATCCGGCCTGGTGGAAAAGATCGCGTCCATCAGCAATCTGATCGACGCCTCGGAGCCGGTGCAGCGTGCTCGCCTGGCCGAGTCGGTCAGCGACCAAGCCCTGAGTGTGACCTGGCACCCGACGCGACGGGATATCGAGGTACCGGTAGTCGATGAGCCGGAATACCGCGAGGGTTCGACGAAACTGAAGCAGTTGCTCAAGCCGGGAGTGGGTCACATGGAGGCCTACCAGCCCAGTGACTGGCCGGGGCCGGGCGGATCTTATGCGTTGCTGATCCAGATGAGCGATGGCTCCTGGCTGATGTTCTCCTCGGTCTCGCGCAGTTGGGGGTTGGATGAGGGGCCGCGCAACCTGATCGTGATCGGTCTGGTGTTGTTGTCCACCGTCCTGGTCGCCTTGATCGCCACCCGCCGCCTGGCCAGGCCCCTGCAGCAGTTCGCCCTGGGTGCGCGGCGGTTTGGCGTGGACTTTCGCGCACCGCCCATCGAGCCGGTCGGCCCCCACGAAATTCGCCAGGCGATCCTCGCGTTCAACGCCATGCAGGCCCAGTTGCAGCACTTCATCAAGGACCGCACGCAGATGCTCGCGGCGATCTCCCATGACCTGCGTACTCCCCTGACCCGTATGCGCCTGCGCGGCGAGTTCATCGAGGACCCCGAGCAGCAACGCCGGCTGTTCCATGACGTCGACGAGATGCAGGCGATGATCAATTCGGCCCTGGAGTTCTTCCGCGACGATGCGCGGCTGGAGGAGGCGACCTCCTTCGATCTGGCGGAGCTGCTGCAAACCCTGGTCGACGATTACCGCGACCAGTCCATCGACATCGCGTTCAGCGGCCCGCCGCGCCTGGTGTATTTCGGCCGCCCGCTGGGGCTCAAGCGGGTCATGAGCAACCTGCTGGAAAACGCCATCAAATACGCCAGCGAACCGGCGATTGAAGTGGTGGCGGATGCCGAGCAGGTGAAGGTCTGTGTGCTGGATCGCGGGCCGGGGATTCCCGTCGAATGGCATGAGCAGGTGTTCGAGCCGTTCTTTCGCATGGAAAGCTCGCGCAACCGCAACACCGGCGGCGTCGGCCTGGGGCTTTCCGCGGCGCGGGCGATCGTGCTGGAGCACGGCGGCGAACTGCGCCTGCGCAACCGTGGCGGTGGCGGGTTGGAGGTGTGTGTGCTGTTGCCGGTGCAGGGTATCTAGCTGGTCGGACCCGCTTCAGGACCTTTCATAGATCCTGGAGCGGGGCCTTCTTCAAGACTGACTCTTTACGCGAGTGTCACCTGTGGATTGCGCACCGGCTCCGCGGCCGCTTCGTTGTACACCCGCTCGTCTTCCTCCATGACCCGCGACGCCCGGCCGACCAGCACCGGGTCGGGTTGATGGGCCACGCGCAGGTTCTTGCCCGGATAGTCGAGGGAGTGCAGGAAGTGGCGGATGCAGTTGATCCGCGCGCGCTTCTTGTCGTCCGACTTGATCACGGTCCAGGGCGCATCGGCGGTGTCGGTGTGGAAGAACATCGCCTGTTTGGCGGCGGTGTATTCGTCCCACTTGTCCAGCGACTTGATGTCGATGGGCGAGAGTTTCCAGTGCTTGAGTGGGTCGTCGCGGCGCGAAATGAAACGGCGCAGTTGCTCGTCGCGATTGACCGAGAACCAGTACTTGAACAGCAGGATGCCGCTGTTGCACAGCATGCGCTCCAGCTCGGGCGTCTGGCGCATGAACTCCAGGTATTGCAGGGGCGAGCAGAAGTCCATGACCCGCTCGACGCCGGCGCGGTTGTACCAGGAGCGGTCGAAGAACACCATTTCCCCGGCGGTGGGCAGGTGCTGGATATAACGCTGGAAATACCACTGGCCCTGTTCCTGCTCGCTGGGTTTTTCCAGGGCGACGATCCGCGCGCCCCGCGGGTTCAGGTGCTCCATGAAACGCTTGATGGTGCCGCCCTTGCCCGCGGCATCGCGCCCCTCGAACAGCACCACGACGCGCTGCCCGGTTTCCTTGACCCAGCTTTGCACCTTGAGCAGTTCGATCTGCAGCTCCTGCTTGGCCTTTTCATACTCGGCGCGACGCATGCGGCTGCGGTACGGGTAGCTGGCGGGCAGCTTGGCGGTGGAGCTGTCTTCATTGCTGCCATGGGGCGCGCTGGCCACCTGCAGGGCGACCGGCTGCTGGCTAATGGCGCTGATTTCGGCTTCGGCGGTCTTTGCAGCGGCAGGTTTAGTGGTCGCACGTGGCCGGCGCGGGCGTGGAGTGGCCGGTTTGCGTGGGGCGCTTTTGCTGCTGGCCGTGACCGTCGGTTTGGCTGCTGGCGTGGCTTTTTCCGGAAGGGGGTTGGGAAGGGGGCGCGCGGTGGATTCTTCGCTCATATCGGGCCTGTCTGATCGCTCCAATGTCTTTCAGACAGTCTATGGCGCACAAGACCGGGCTTCTTGATACGTATCAAGGAAGCTTTTGAGCAGGTCTGTATTGGTGCTTTCAGTCGTCCTCCGTAGGAGCGAGGCTTGCCCGCGAAACAGGCGCTGCGCAGTGTCAGCCAATCCGCGTCATCGTTCATCGCGAGCAAGCTTCGCTCCTACAGAGTCCTGGTGCGCAGGAGCTGCAGCACTTTTCTGCAGGCGAAAAAAAAGACCTTGAATTTCAAGGTCTTTTTTAAGTTTGGTGCCCCGAGGGAGACTCGAACTCCCACTTCTCTCGAAAACGGATTTTGAATCCGCCGCGTCTACCAATTCCGCCATCAGGGCTCAATGGCGGCGAAGTATAGAGACGTGCCTACCGTTGGTCAATCAGGTTTCATGGTCAATTTTGGCTATTTCCGCTAAACTTTCCGGCCCTGCTAGACGAACCCCATCATGCGTGTTGCTGACTTTACCTTCGAGCTCCCTGATTCGCTGATCGCCCGCCATCCCCTGGCCGAGCGTCGCGCGAGTCGCCTGTTGACCCTGGACGGGGTCACCGGCGCCCTGGCCCACCGTCAATTCACTGATTTGCTTGAGCATTTGCGCCCGGGCGACTTGATGGTGTTCAACAATACCCGGGTGATTCCGGCGCGCCTGTTTGGCCAGAAAGCCTCCGGCGGCAAGCTGGAAATCCTGGTGGAGCGGGTGCTCGACAGCCACCGTGTACTGGCCCATGTGCGCTCCAGCAAGTCGCCGAAACCGGGTTCGAAGATCCTGATCGAAGGCGGCGGCGAGGCCGAGATGCTGGCCCGTCACGACACCCTGTTCGAGCTGGGGTTTGCCGAGGAAGTGCTGCCGCTGCTGGAGCGCGTCGGCCATATGCCGTTGCCTCCTTATATAGACCGCCCGGACGAAGACTCGGACCGCGAGCGTTATCAGACCGTGTATTCCGAGCGCCTGGGCGCCGTGGCCGCGCCGACCGCGGGGCTGCATTTCGACCAGCCGCTGCTGGAGGTGATTGCCGCCAAGGGCGTCGAGACCGCGTTCGTGACCCTGCATGTGGGCGCCGGGACCTTCCAGCCGGTACGGGTCGAGCGCATCGAAGATCACCATATGCACAACGAGTGGCTGGAAGTCAGCCAGGACGTGGTGGATGCGGTGGCGGCCTGCCGCGCGCGCGGCGGTCGGGTGGTGGCGGTGGGGACCACCAGCGTGCGTTCCCTGGAAAGCGCGGCGCGTGATGGTGTGCTCAAGCCGTTCAGCGGCGACACCGACATCTTTATCTACCCGGGCCGGCCGTTCCATGTGGTCGATGCCCTGGTCACCAACTTCCATTTGCCCGAATCCACGTTGTTGATGCTGGTTTCGGCGTTCGCCGGTTATCCCGAAGCCATGGCCGCCTACAAGGCCGCCGTCGAGCATGGATACCGCTTTTTCAGCTACGGTGATGCGATGTTCATCACCCGCAATCCCGCGCCACGCGGCCCTGAGGATCAAGCATGAGTCGCACCTGTCGTATGTCTTTCGAGCTGCTCGCCACCGATGGCAAGGCTCGTCGCGGTCGTCTGACCTTCCCCCGTGGCACCGTGGAAACCCCGGCCTTCATGCCGGTGGGCACCTACGGCACGGTCAAGGGCATGCTGCCTCGGGACATCGTCGCCACCGGCGCCGAGATCATCCTGGGCAACACCTTCCACCTGTGGCTGCGCCCGGGCACCGAAGTGATCAAGAAGCACGGCGACCTGCATGACTTCATGCAGTGGAAAGGCCCGATCCTCACCGACTCCGGCGGTTTCCAGGTGTTCAGCCTGGGCGCCATGCGCAAGATCAAGGAGGAGGGCGTGACCTTTGCCTCGCCGGTCGATGGCGCCAAGGTTTTCATGGGCCCGGAAGAGTCGATGCAGGTCCAGCGCGACCTGGGGTCGGACATCGTGATGATCTTCGACGAATGCACCCCGTACCCGGCCGACGAAGACGTCGCGCGGGTGTCCATGGAGCTGTCGCTGCGCTGGGCCCAGCGCTCGAAGAACGCCCATGGCGACAACACGGCGGCGCTGTTCGGCATCGTCCAGGGCGGCATGCACCAGGACCTGCGCATGCGCTCCCTGGAAGGCCTGGACAAGATCGGCTTCGACGGCCTGGCCATCGGTGGCCTGTCGGTGGGCGAGCCCAAGCACGAGATGATCAAGGTACTGGACTACCTGCCAGGCCAGATGCCAGCAGACAAACCTCGTTACCTTATGGGTGTTGGCAAGCCGGAAGATCTGGTTGAGGGTGTGCGCCGCGGTGTGGATATGTTCGATTGCGTGATGCCAACCCGTAATGCCCGCAATGGGCACCTGTTCATTGACACTGGCGTGCTGAAGATCCGCAACGCGTTCCATCGCCATGATGATTCGCCGCTGGATCCGACCTGCGATTGCTATACCTGCCAGAACTTCTCCCGTGCTTATCTGCATCATCTGGACAAGTGCGGCGAAATGCTGGGGAGCATGCTCAATACCATCCATAATTTGCGTCATTACCAACGTCTTATGGCTGGTTTGCGCGAGGCTATTCAACAGGGTACATTGGCCGCCTTTGTCGATTCCTTCTATGCCAAACGCGGGTTGCCCGTGCCGCCTTTAGAATAAGTTCTAAAGACGTTTAGACCCACTTTTGTAATTATCCGGAGTGTTACATGAGCTTTTTTATCTCGACTGCAATGGCTGATGCTGCTGCACCTGCTGCTGGCCCTGCTGGCACTGGTTTTGAGTGGATTTTCCTGGTCGGTTTCCTGGTCATCTTCTACCTGATGATCTGGCGTCCACAGGCCAAGCGCGCCAAAGAACAGAAGAACCTGCTGGGCAGCCTGCAGAAAGGTGACGAAGTTGTGACTACTGGCGGTATCGCCGGCAAGATCACCAAAGTGACCGATGACTTCGTAGTGCTGGAAGTTTCCGACACTATCGAGATGAAGTTCCAGAAAGGCGCTATCGCTGCCACGCTGCCAAAAGGCACGCTGAAGGCGATCTAAGTTTCATCTTTTACCAATCGACGGGGCGCGCAAGGCGCCCCGCTTCATAAACGGGCGGCGTGATGCTGAACAAATACCCTCTGTGGAAATACGTACTGATCCTGGCGGTGCTGGCGATCGGTTTTATTTATTCCGCTCCCAATCTATACCCTGATGATCCGGCCATTCAGGTCAGCGGCGCGAGTACTGCGTTGCAGGTCACTCAGGCGGATCTGGATCGTGCGAGCAAAGCGCTCACCGACGCCGGGATCAACGTCAAGGCAGCGACCATCGCGGCCAAGGGCAAGGGCGGCCTGTTGCGTCTGACCAAGCAGGAAGACCAGCTTCCAGCCAAGGACGTCGTGCGCAAGGCCCTGGGTGACGACTATGTCGTTGCATTGAACCTGGCACAAACCACCCCGCAATGGCTGCGTAACCTCGGCGCGCATCCGATGAAACTGGGCCTGGACTTGTCCGGTGGTGTGCACTTCCTGCTGGAAGTGGACATGGAAAAAGCCCTCGACGCACGCCTGAAAGTCTACGAAGGCGATGTGAAGAGCCTGCTGCGTAAAGAGCGCCTGCGCTATCGCAGCCTGCCGCAGCTAGGCGGTGCCATTCAGCTGGGCTTCAGCGACGAAGCGACCCGTGAACAGGCGCGTACGCTGATCCGCAAGAACTTCAACGATTTCGACATTGTTCCGGCCGACCTCAATGGTCAGGCGGTGCTGCGTCTGGCGATGACCCCGGCCAAGCTGGCGGAAATCCGCGAATACTCCATCAAGCAGAACTTGACCACGGTACGTAACCGCGTCAACGAGCTGGGTGTTGCCGAGCCTCTGGTTCAGCGTCAGGGCGCCAACCGTATCGTGGTTGAGCTGCCGGGCGTGCAGGACACCGCTGAAGCCAAGCGTATCCTGGGCAAGACGGCCAACCTTGAATTCCGTCTGGCCGCCGAGCCGGGCGCTTCGAAAGCCACTTCCGAATCTTTCGAGTTCCGTGAAGGCAATCGTCCTCCTGCGCTGATCGAGCGTGGCCTGATCATCACCGGTGACCAGGTGACCGACGCCCAGGCGGGCTTCGACGAGCACGGTCGTCCACAGGTGAATATCAAGCTCGATGGCCACGGCGGCGAGCTGATGAGTCGTTCGACCCGCAGCAATGTCGGTCGCAGCATGGCGGTGATCTTCATCGAGCAGAAGCCGACCACCACTTACACCAAGCAAGTGGTCGACGGTGTCGAGAAAGACGTCGCGGTGCAGAGCTTCAAGGAAGAGAAGAAGATCATCAGCCTGGCGACCATTCAGTCGCCGCTGGGCAGCCAGTTCCGCATCACCGGCCTGAACGGCCAGGGCGAGTCTTCCGAGCTGGCCCTGCTGCTGCGTGCCGGTGGTCTGGCCGCGCCTATGTACTTCGCCGAAGAGCGCACCATCGGCCCGAGCCTGGGTGCCGACAACATCACCAAGGGTATCGATGCGTCGCTGTGGGGCATGCTGTTCGTGTCGCTGTTCATCATCGCCATCTACCGTTTCTTCGGCATCATCGCCACCGTGGCGCTGGCGCTGAACATGGTGCTGCTGCTGGCCCTGATGTCCTTGCTGGGGGCTACGCTGACCCTGCCGGGTATCGCCGGTATCGTGTTGACCATGGGTATGGCGGTGGACGCCAACGTACTGATCTTCTCGCGCATACGTGAAGAGCTCGCCGCCGGTATGACCGTGCAGCGGGCAATCAACGAAGGCTTCGGCCGGGCATTCACCGCGATTCTCGACTCCAACCTGACCACCTTGCTGGTCGGCGGGATTCTCTTTGCCATGGGCACCGGCCCGGTCAAAGGCTTTGCGGTGACCATGTCCCTCGGGATCTTTACCTCGATGTTCACGGCCATCTGGCTGACCCGTGCGATGGTCAACCTGATCTTCGGCGGTCGTGACTTCAAGAAGTTGTGGATTTAAGGGGCTGCCATGTTACGTACTATCAACTTCATGGGCGTCCGCAACGTTGCGTTCGGCGTCACCTTGCTCCTGACCGTTCTGGCGCTGTTCAGCTGGTTCCACAAGGGGTTGAACTACGGCCTGGACTTTACCGGCGGTACGCTCATCGAGCTGACCTACGAGCGTCCGGCGGATGTGATGAAGGTTCGTGCTCAACTGAGCGAATCCGGTTATCACGAAGCGATCGTGCAAAGCTTCGGTGCCACCACCGACCTGCTGGTGCGGATGCCGGGTGAAGACCCGCAACTGGGCCATCAGGTAGCAGAGGCGTTGCAGAAGACTGGCGGCGACAACCCGGCGCAGGTCAAGCGCGTCGAGTTCGTCGGTCCGCAGGTGGGTGAAGAGCTGCGCGACCAGGGCGGCCTCGGCATGCTGATGGCGCTGGGCGGCATCCTGATCTACCTGGCCTTCCGCTTTCAGTGGAAGTTCGCGGTCGGCGCCATCGTCTCGCTGATCCACGACGTGGTGGTGACCGTGGGTATCCTGTCGTTCTTCCAGATCACCTTCGACCTGACGGTGCTGGCGGCGGTACTGGCGATCATCGGTTACTCGCTCAACGACACCATCGTGGTGTTCGACCGGGTGCGTGAGAACTTCCGCGTGCTGCGCAAGGCCAGCCTGATCGAGAACATCAACATCTCGACCACCCAGACCCTGCTGCGCACCATGGCGACCTCGATCTCCACCCTGCTGGCGATCGCGGCGCTGCTGTTCTTCGGTGGCGACAACCTGTGGGGCTTCTCTATCGCGCTGTTCGTCGGTGTTCTGGCGGGTACCTACTCGTCGATCTACATCGCCAACGTGGTGCTGATCTGGCTGAACCTGAGCAGCGAGGACCTGATTCCTCCAGCCAATACCGAGAAGGAAGTCGACGACCGTCCGTAACGGTTTCCGCTTCCTGGTAGGCAGTCAAAAAGGCGCGAGTATTGAACTCGCGCCTTTTTTTATGCTCCAAGGCAGGGAGAAGCGCGGGCTTGTCCCGCTTGTGATGGTCAGGAGGTTCACGTGAACAAGTCGATGCTGGTTGGTGCGGTATTAGGTGCCGTCGCTGTGACTGCTGGGGGGGCTGTTGCCACCTACAAGCTGGTCAATAGTGGCCCTGAGTATGCGCAGGTGCTGGCAGTTCAGCCGGTCAAACAACAGATCAAAACACCGCGTGAAGTATGCAAGGACGTCACCGTGACCCGTCAGGCTCCGGTGAAGGATCAACATCAGATCGCCGGTACGGTGGTCGGTGCGCTGGCCGGCGGTCTTCTGGGTAACCAGATTGGCGGCGGTACAGGCAAGAAGATCGCCACGGTCGCCGGTGCGGTCGGCGGTGGTTACGCTGGTAACAAGGTGCAGGAAGGCATGCAGGAGCGTGATACCTACACCACCACTCAGACTCGCTGCAACACGGTCAACGACATCAGCGAAAAGGTCGTGGGTTATGACGTGAAGTACGAGCTGAACGGCAAACAAGGCCAGGTGCGTATGGATCGTGATCCGGGCAGCCAGATCCCGGTCAACAAGGAAGGTCAGTTGATCCTGGGTCAGAACGTACCAGCGCAATAAACGTTTGAGCGTCAATCATGAAAAAGCACCCTTCGGGGTGCTTTTTTATTGCCTGAGGTTTGGATTTGCTTCTGTAGGAGCGAGGCTTGCCCGCGATCCGGGCGCCGCGGTGTATCAGCCTCATTCGGGGCTGAAGCTATCGCGGGCAAGCCTCGCTCCTACAGGGAGAGTGGTTTTTCGACAAATCCCAGGCATAAAAAAAGCACCCCGAAGGGTGCTTTTTTGTCGCTGGCGCTTAGCGCTTCAGCGAAGCCGGCAGGTGCGGCTGGATAGCGGTGAGGACCGCCTTGAAGCATTTGGTGTTGCCGGCAACCACGTGGCCTTTTTCCAGGAAGTCGTGACCGCCGGTGAAGTCGCTCACCAGTCCGCCGGCTTCTTGGATCAGCAGGGCGCCTGCAGCCATGTCCCACTCGGACAGGCCCGACTCCCAGAAGGCATCGAAACGACCGGCAGCCACGTAGGCCAGGTCCAGGCTGGCGGCGCCGGCGCGGCGGATGCCGGCGGTCTGGCCGACCAGGGCGCGGAACATGCCCAGGTAGTTGTCGAGGTTGTCCATCTGGTCGTCACGGAACGGGAAGCCGGTACCCAGCAGGGCGCCGTCCAGGCTGGTGCGGCCGCTGACACGCAGGCGACGACCGTTCAGTTGTGCGCCGCGACCACGGCTGGCGGTGAATTCTTCCTGGCGCACCGGGTCCAGAACCACGGCGTGTTCCAGGCGACCACGGTATTTGCAGGCGATGCTGACAGCGAAATGAGGAATGCCACGCAGGAAGTTGGTGGTGCCGTCCAGCGGGTCGATGATCCACAGGTAGTCTTCGCCTTCGCCGCTGCCAGCGTGCAGACCGGTTTCTTCACCGAGAATGCCGTGAGTCGGGTAGGCCTTGCGCAATGCGTCGATGATCTTCTGCTCGGCGGCGCGATCAACTTCGGATACGTAGTCTTTGGCGTCTTTTTCGTCGACCTTGATGGTATCCAGGCGCTCGATGGAGCGGAAAATCAGTTCACTGGCGCTGCGGGCGGCGCGCAGCGCGATATTCAGCATTGGCTGCATGGATAGGTCACCTAAGGTTGTTAAAGAAAGCCGAGCATTCTAGCAGAAAACTTTTGCAGATGAAGGTCGACATTCGCTCCGCTTGCCTTGATCTGCCGTTCAAACCGGTAAATGCGCGGACATTTTGACGAGTGGCGGTCCGTCTGGAGTTAGTCGGCTTCTATAAAGTGCCAGCCAGAAGCAGTTATTTTTGAGGCGG
Organism: Pseudomonas chlororaphis subsp. piscium; assembly: GCF_003850345.1. Lineage (NCBI taxonomy): Bacteria > Pseudomonadati > Pseudomonadota > Gammaproteobacteria > Pseudomonadales > Pseudomonadaceae > Pseudomonas > Pseudomonas chlororaphis. The sequence continues at coordinate 5,754,932 of NZ_CP027707.1, read as the reverse complement.
GAGCGCTGGCTGTTCTGTAAGATTTGCTCCCCTTTCCCGTGTCCGAGAGCGCCTCCCTTGCTGCAGAACATTCGTGTCGTCCTGGTCAATACCAGTCATCCCGGAAACATCGGTGGGGCTGCGCGTGCCATGAAGAACATGGGGCTGTCGCGGCTGGTGTTGGTCGAGCCGCGGATTTTCCCGTCCCATGAGGCCGATGCGCGCGCGTCCGGCGCTACCGACATTCTTGAAAGCGCTCAGGTCGTCGCCACCCTGGAAGATGCCCTGGCCGGCTGCACCCTGGTGTTTGGTACCAGCGCCCGTGACCGGCGTATTCCCTGGCCATTGCTCGACCCCCGTGAGTCCGGGGTCAAGGTGGTGCAAGAGGCAGGGCAGGGCGCCGAAATTGCCTTGGTCTTTGGCCGTGAAGATTCCGGCCTGACCAATGACGAGCTGCAGCGATGTCATTTTCACGTGCATATCCCTTCGGACCCGGAGTTCAGCTCGCTGAACCTGGCGACGGCGGTGCAGGTGCTGGCCTATGAAGTGCGTATGTCCTGGCTGGCGGCCGAAGGTCAGCCGAGCAAGGTCGAGAAGGATGAAGTGGCGTCGCCGCGCAGCGATGAGCTGGCGACCATGGACGAGCTGGAGCGGTTCTACGAGCATCTGGAGCAGACGCTGGTGGCCATCGACTTCCTCGATCCGGAGAAGCCACGGCACTTGATGGCGCGCCTGCGCCGGTTGTACGGACGCAGCTCGGTAAGCCGGGCGGAAATGAATATTTTGCGTGGCATCCTCACGGAAACCCAGAAAGCGGCCCGTGGCGAGCTCCTTAAGCGGAAGAATGATGATGTTTGAGCGTTTGCGTGAAGATATCCAGAGTGTTTTCCATCGTGACCCGGCGGCGCGTAACGCGTTCGAGGTCCTGACCTGCTACCCGGGCATGCACGCCATCTGGATTCATCGCCTGTCCGGCGCGTTGTGGGGCATGGGCTGGAAGTGGCTGGCGCGCCTGGTGTCGAACTTCGGTCGCTGGCTGACCGGGATCGAGATTCACCCGGGGGCCAAGGTGGGTCGCCGCTTCTTTATCGACCACGGCATGGGCATCGTCATTGGCGAGACCGCCGAGATCGGTGACGACGTCACCCTCTATCAGGGCGTGACCCTGGGCGGCACCAGTTGGAACAAGGGCAAGCGTCACCCGACCCTGGAGGACGGTGTGGTGGTGGGGGCGGGCGCCAAGGTACTGGGTCCGTTCACCGTGGGGGCAGGCGCCAAGGTCGGTTCCAATGCGGTGGTGACCAAGGCGGTGCCAGCGGGCGCTACTGTGGTGGGCATTCCCGGGCGCATCATCGTCAAGTCCGATGACGAGCAGGAAGCCAAGCGCAAGGCGATGGCCGAGAAGCTCGGTTTCGATGCCTATGGTGTCAGCGAGGACATGCCGGACCCGGTGGCGCGGGCTATTGGCCAACTGCTCGATCACCTGCAGGCCGTCGATGGGCGCCTGGAGGGTATGTGCGGGGCCTTGAAGGACCTGGGCAGCAGCTACTGCGCCAAGGATCTGCCAGCGCTGCGCGATGAGGACTTCGCAGGCGTCAAGGACAAGGGTGACAGCCAGGTCGGCTGAGCCGTCCAGGCGCCTTGGCATTGGTCGCGAGCAAGCTCGTTTTGTGGAAATGAGCTTGCTCGCGCAGCATCCGAAAGGATGCTGGCGACCCATTAGTCACCCGTCAAATCCAGGGCGTGCCATTACCCTGCAGACTTTGCTATGATTCGCGCGCTCTTTTGCGGGTAAACCTGACTAAAGTAGTAGGTCTTATAGTTGACTTAATTACTCGGGAATTGCATACTCGCTCCCATCCCGAAACACTCCGTGGTACTTGTCCATGCGACTGACTACAAAAGGCCGATACGCGGTAACAGCCATGCTTGACCTGGCGTTGCACGCGCAACATGGGCCGGTGTCCCTGGCCGATATCTCTGAGCGCCAAGGCATCTCCCTGTCCTATCTCGAACAGCTCTTCGCCAAGTTGCGCCGTAGCAATCTGGTGTCCAGCGTGCGTGGTCCAGGCGGTGGCTACCAGCTGTCGCGTGACATGCAAGGCATTCAGGTGGCCCAGGTGATCGATGCGGTGAACGAGTCGGTCGATGCAACCAAATGCCAGGGGCAGGGCGATTGCCATTCCGGCGACACCTGTCTGACCCACCACCTGTGGTGCGATCTGAGCCTGCAGATTCACGAATTTCTGAGCGGTATCAGCTTGGCTGACCTTGTGACTCGCCGTGAGGTGCAAGAAGTAGCCCAGCGTCAGGATCAGCGCCGCTGTAATGGCAAGGCGCAGCACCTGGACAAGATTGAAGCGTCCGCCGTCGAATGACAGCCAAAGAGCTAGCGGCACGCCAGCCAGCCTGATTTAGGAGAGAGTCCATGAAATTGCCGATTTACCTTGATTACTCAGCGACCACCCCGGTTGATCCGCGTGTCGCGCAAAAGATGAGTGAATGCCTGCTGGTCGACGGAAACTTCGGTAACCCGGCGTCCCGCTCCCACGTGTTCGGCTGGAAGGCCGAAGAGTCGGTGGAAAATGCCCGTCGCCAAGTGGCTGACCTGGTCAACGCCGACCCGCGTGAAATTGTCTGGACCTCCGGTGCCACCGAGTCCGACAACCTGGCAATCAAGGGTGTCGCGCATTTCTACCACACCAAGGGCAAGCACCTGGTTACCTCGAAGATCGAGCACAAGGCTGTCCTGGACACCATGCGCCAACTCGAGCGTGAAGGTTTCGAAGTCACCTACATCGATCCCAGCGAAGACGGCCTGATCACGCCGGCCATGGTCGAAGCCGCCCTGCGCGACGACACCATCCTAGTGTCGATCATGCATGTGAACAACGAGATCGGTACGGTCAACGACATCGCTGCCATCGGCGAACTGACCCGCTCTAAAGGCATTCTGTTCCACGTCGACGCCGCCCAGTCCACCGGTAAGGTCGACATCGACCTGCAGGCGCTGAAAGTCGACCTGATGTCCTTCTCTGCCCACAAGACCTACGGTCCTAAGGGTATCGGCGCGCTGTATGTCAGCCGCAAGCCGCGGGTTCGCCTCGAGGCGACCATGCACGGCGGTGGTCACGAACGCGGCATGCGCTCCGGCACCCTGGCCACCCACCAGATCGTGGGCATGGGCGAAGCCTTCCGTGTAGCCAAGGAAGACATGGCTACCGAAAACCTGCGCATCAAGGCGTTGAGCGACCGCTTCTACAAGCAGGTCGAGAACCTGGAAGAGCTGTACATCAACGGCAGCATGACTGCCCGCGTACCGCACAACCTGAACCTGAGCTTCAACTATGTCGAAGGCGAGTCGCTGATCATGGCGCTCAAGGACCTGGCGGTTTCCTCCGGTTCGGCCTGTACCTCGGCTTCGCTGGAGCCTTCGTACGTGCTGCGCGCCCTGGGCCGCAACGACGAACTGGCACACAGCTCGATCCGCTTCACCTTCGGCCGCTTCACCACCGAAGAAGAAATCGATTATGCCGCGCAGAAAGTCTGCGAGGCCGTGACCAAGCTGCGCGCTCTGTCGCCGCTGTGGGACATGTACAAAGACGGCGTCGATATCTCGAAGATCGAGTGGGCGGCACACTAAATATAGAAGCCGCCAGGTACAGCTCCTGTAGCAACGCGGCGACTGACGCAGGCGTAACTACAGGGTCTCAAGAGCGGCCCTGATGAGTGAGGATTAAGAATCATGGCTTACAGCGAAAAGGTCATCGACCACTACGAGAACCCGCGCAACGTCGGCAAGATGGACGCGGAAGATCCTGATGTCGGCACCGGCATGGTCGGCGCTCCGGCGTGCGGCGACGTGATGCGCCTGCAAATCAAGGTCAACGAACAGGGCATCATCGAAGACGCCAAGTTCAAGACCTACGGTTGCGGTTCGGCTATCGCCTCCAGCTCCCTGGCTACCGAGTGGATGAAGGGCAAGACTCTGGATGAAGCAGAGACCATCAAGAACACTCAGCTGGCTGAAGAGCTGGCCCTGCCGCCAGTGAAAATCCACTGCTCGGTACTTGCCGAAGACGCCATCAAGGCCGCCGTTCGCGACTACAAGCAGAAGAAAGGCCTGATCTGATTTAGCGGATCAGCTTTCACAGATTGAGCGAAAAGTAAGGAGTCACGATGGCTATCAGCATGACAGAAGCGGCTGCTCAACACGTGCGACGCTCCCTCAACGGGCGCGGCAAAGGTGATGGGATTCGTCTGGGTGTTCGCACCACGGGCTGTTCCGGCCTTGCCTATGTCCTGGAGTTCGTCGACGAGATCGGTGAAGACGATCAGGTGTTCGAGAGTCATGGCGAGAAAGTGATCATTGATCCGAAAAGCCTGACCTACCTGGATGGCACCGAACTGGACTTCGTCAAGGAAGGGTTGAACGAGGGCTTCAAGTTCAACAACCCCAACGTGCGCGGTGAATGTGGCTGCGGCGAAAGCTTCAACATCTGAGGCTGCTCGTGGGTACTCCTTGTCATTTCGCTTTATTTGAGCTGCAACCGAGCTTCCGCCTGGATCTCGAGCAGCTGGCCACGCGCTACCGTGAGTTGGCGCGTGCCGTTCATCCGGACCGCTTCGCTGACGCCTCCGAGCGTGAGCAGCGCCTGGCGCTAGAGCATTCCGCCAGCCTCAACGAGGCCTACCAGACTCTCAAAAGTCCTCCCAAGCGTGCGCGATACCTGCTCGCCATGGGCGGTCATGAGCTGCCGCTGGAGGTCACGGTGCACGATCCGGAGTTCCTTCTGCAGCAGATGCAGTGGCGCGAAGAGCTCGAGGATCTGCAGGACGAGGCCGACCTGGCCGGTATTGCAGCTTTCAAGCGCCGCCTGAAAGTGGCCCAGGATGAATTGAACGAAAGCTTCGCGGCCTGTTGGGATGATGCTGCGCAACGCGAACAGGCCGAACGCCTGATGCGGCGCATGCAGTTCCTCGACAAGCTCACCTACGAAGTGCGCCAGTTAGAAGAGCGCCTCGACGATTAACCCAGTGCCGCTCCGGTCGCACGCCTGATATACAGATAAGTCCAGATAAACATGGCCCTACTGCAGATCGCCGAACCCGGCCAAAGTCCTCAACCGCACCAGCGTCGCCTGGCTGTGGGGATCGACTTGGGCACTACCAATTCGCTGGTCGCTGCCTTGCGCAGTGGTCTTTCCGAGCCGCTGGCCGACGCCAACGGGCAGGTCATCCTGCCGTCTGCCGTGCGTTATCACACCGACCATGTCGAGGTGGGCGAGTCCGCCAGGCTGGCGGCGTCTGCCGACCCCCTGAACACTGTGTTGTCGGTCAAGCGCTTGATGGGTCGTGGTCTTTCCGACGTCAAGCAATTGGGCGAGCAGCTGCCGTATCGCTTCGTCGACGGCGAGTCGCACATGCCGTTCATCGAAACCATCCAGGGCCCGAAAAGCCCGGTGGAAGTCTCCGCCGATATCCTCAAGGTCTTGCGCCAGCGCGCCGAGTCGACCCTGGGTGGAGAGTTGGTGGGCGCGGTGATCACCGTTCCGGCCTATTTCGACGATGCGCAGCGTCAAGCGACCAAGGATGCGGCCAAGCTGGCCGGTCTCAATGTGTTGCGTCTGCTCAACGAGCCGACCGCGGCGGCCGTGGCCTATGGTCTGGATCAACACGCCGAAGGCGTGGTGGCCATTTATGATCTGGGTGGAGGGACTTTCGATATTTCCATTCTGCGCCTGACCGGCGGCGTCTTCGAAGTGCTGGCCACCGGTGGCGACAGCGCCCTGGGCGGCGACGATTTCGATCATGCGATCGCTGGCTGGATCATCGAGAGCGCCGGCCTGTCCGCCGATCTCGATCCGGGTAAGCAGCGCAATCTGCTGCAAATCGCCTGTGCCGCCAAGGAAGCGCTCACCAATGCCCCATCGGTCGAAGTGACCTATGGCGCCTGGTCGGCGCCGCTGACCCGCGAAGCCTTCGATGCCCTGATCGAGCCGATGGTGTCGCGCAGCCTCAAGGCTTGCCGTCGCGCCGTGCGTGATTCCAATGTCGAGCTGGAAGATGTCCAGGCGGTGGTCATGGTCGGCGGTTCGACTCGTGTTCCACGGGTTCGCGAAGCAGTCGCTGAAATGTTCGGTCGCCAGCCGCTGACCGAGATCGACCCGGACCAGGTGGTGGCCATTGGTGCTGCGATCCAGGCCGATACCCTGGCTGGCAACAAACGCGATGGTGGCGAACTGCTGCTGCTTGATGTGATTCCGCTGTCCCTGGGGCTGGAAACCATGGGCGGGTTGATGGAGAAGGTGATTCCGCGTAACACCACTATCCCGGTCGCCCGTGCCCAGGACTTCACCACTTACAAAGATGGCCAGTCGGCCATGATGATTCACGTGTTGCAGGGCGAGCGCGAGCTGATCAGCGACTGCCGTTCCCTGGCGCGCTTCGAACTGCGCGGCATTCCGGCCATGGTCGCCGGTGCGGCGAAGATCCGCGTGACCTTCCAGGTCGATGCCGATGGCCTGCTGAGCGTGTCCGCTCGCGAGTTGGGCTCGGGCGTCGAAGCCAGCATCCAGGTCAAGCCATCCTACGGTCTGACCGACGGCGAAATCGCCCGGATGCTCAAGGATTCCTTCCAGTACGCCAGCGACGACAAGGTCGCCCGCGTGCTGCGCGAGCAGCAGGTCGATGCCCAGCGCCTGATCGAGGCGGTGCAGGGCGCTCTGGAGGCGGACGGCGAGCGTCTGCTGGATGCCGAAGAGCGCATGGTCATCGAGCTGCAAATGCAGGAATTGAGTGAATTGATGCGTGGCACCGATGGTTACGCCATCGAGCAGCAGACCAAGCGTCTGTCGCAAGTGACCGATGCTTTTGCTGCCCGCCGCCTGGACTCGACGGTGAAAGCCGCTCTGGCGGGGCGCAATCTGAATGAAATCGAGGAATAACTGATGCCGCAGATCATTTTTCTGCCACACGCCGTGTTTTGCCCGGATGGCCTGGTTGTAGAGGCTGCGCCGGGTACCTCGATTCTCGAAGTGGCCCATGACAACCACATCGAGATCGAGAGCGCCTGCGGCGGCGTCTGCGCCTGCACCACCTGCCACTGCATCGTTCGCGAGGGTTTCGACTCGCTGAACGAAGCCGACGAGCTGGAAGAAGACCTGCTGGACAAGGCCTGGGGCCTGGAGGCGCAATCGCGTCTATCCTGTCAGGCGATCGTCGGCGAGGAAGACCTGACCGTCGAAATTCCGAAATACTCGCTCAACCATGCGGCCGAAGCGCCGCACTGATTCAAGGAATCATCATGAGTCTGAAATGGGTTGATGTGCTGGAAATCGCGATCCAGCTGGCTGAGTCCAAGCCGGATGTGGATCCGCGGTACGTAAACTTTGTCGATCTGCACCAATGGGTTCTGGCACTGCCGGAATTCAGCGACGATCCGGCTCGCGGTGGCGAGAAGGTTCTTGAAGCAATTCAGGCCGCCTGGATCGAAGAAGCAGACTGAGTCTGTCCCGTACGCAGTTAGGCAATCCCTATAAACCCGCGTATAATTCGCGGGTTTAATTTTTCGCTTTAATCACCGTTTCTGGAGTTACACCATGGCTGTTCAACGTACTTTCTCCATCATCAAGCCTGACGCTGTTGCAAAAAACGTCATCGGCGAGATCGTTACCCGTTTCGAAAAAGCTGGCCTGCGCGTTGTAGCTTCGAAAATGAAGCAACTGTCGAAAGCCGAAGCTGAAGGCTTCTACGCTGAGCACAGCGCTCGTGGCTTCTTCGGCGAGCTGGTTGCCTTCATGACTTCCGGTCCGGTTGTCGTTCAGGTTCTGGAAGGCGAAAACGCTATCGCTCTGAACCGTGAGCTGATGGGCGCTACCAACCCTAAAGAAGCTGCTGCCGGCACCATCCGCGCTGACTTCGCTGAATCCATCGACGCCAACGCCGTTCACGGTTCGGACTCCGAAGCCGCTGCTGCACGCGAAATCGCTTACTTCTTCGCTTCCACCGAAGTGACCACTCGCTAAGCCAAAGGCCCGTGAGTGAAGGTGAAACCATGACTACATCGACTGGCAAAACTAACCTGTTGGGTCTGACTCAACCGGAAATGGAAAAATTCTTCGACTCAATCGGGGAGAAGCGTTTCCGTGCCGGTCAGGTAATGAAATGGATTCACCACTTTGGCGTCGATGATTTCGACGCCATGACGAATGTCGGCAAGGCCTTGCGCGAAAAGCTCAAGGCCGTTGCCGAAATTCGCGGTCCGGAAGTGGTCAGCGAGGACATCTCCAGCGACGGCACCCGTAAATGGGTGGTGCGCGTGGCGTCCGGCAGCTGCGTCGAGACCGTTTACATTCCCCAGGGCAAACGCGGCACCTTGTGCGTTTCGTCCCAGGCAGGCTGTGCCCTGGACTGCAGTTTCTGCTCCACCGGCAAGCAAGGCTTCAATAGCAACCTCACCGCCGCCGAAGTCATCGGCCAGGTGTGGATTGCCAACAAATCCTTTGGCAGCGTCCCGGCGACCGTCGACCGTGCCATCACCAACGTGGTGATGATGGGCATGGGTGAGCCGCTGCTGAACTTCGACAACGTCATCTCGGCCATGCACTTGATGATGGACGACCTGGGCTACGGCATTTCCAAGCGCCGCGTGACCCTGTCGACCTCCGGCGTGGTACCGATGATCGATGAGCTGGCCAAGCACATCGACGTCTCCCTGGCGTTGTCCCTGCACGCACCGAACGATGCGCTGCGCAACCAGCTGGTACCGATCAATAAGAAGTATCCGCTGAAGATGCTGCTCGAATCCTGCCAGCGCTACATGTCGTCGCTGGGCGAGAAACGTGTGCTGACGATTGAGTACACGCTGCTCAAGGACGTCAATGATAAGGTTGAACACGCTGTCGAAATGATCGCGTTGCTCAAGGACATTCCTTGCAAGATTAACCTGATCCCGTTCAACCCGTTCCCGCATTCCGGTTACGAGCGGCCGAGCAACAACGCCATTCGCCGGTTCCAGGATCAACTGCATCACGCAGGCTTCAACGTCACCGTGCGCACCACGCGCGGCGAAGACATCGATGCGGCCTGTGGGCAACTGGTCGGGCAGGTGCTGGATCGCACCCGTCGTAGCGAACGTTATATCGCCGTGCGCGAGTTGAGCGCCGACGCCGATATGCCGCAAAGCGCTGCGAATCGTACCTGAGAGAGGATCTCCATGACCTTGCGCGTCGCGCTGCTTCTGCTTTTTGTCAGCCTGTCGGCTGGCTGTGTTCTTTCGGGGGATTTCAACCCGATGAAGACAAGCAAGGGGCGGGACGAGGCGCGTGAGGCCTATGTTCAGCTGGGCCTGGGGTATCTGCAGCAAGGCATGACCGAACGGGCGAAAGTGCCGCTGAAAAAGGCCCTGGAGCTGGACCAGTCCGATGCTGACGCCAATGCCGCCCTGGCGCTGGTGTTCCAGGCCGAAATGGAACCCGAGCTGGCTGACCAGCATTACCGCAAGGCCCTGGCTTCGCGTCCTTCCGATGCCCGTATCCTGAACAACTACGGCAGCTTTCTCTTTGAAGAAAAACGTTACAAAGATGCTTATCAGCGCTTTGAACAGGCGGCTGCTGATACCCTGTACCCCGAGCGATCCCGAGTGTTCGAGAACCTTGGCATGACCGCCGTGATGCTGGGTGAGCGTGATCTGGCCCGGCAACACCTGGAAAAAGCCCTGCGCCTGAACCGCCAGCAGCCTCGTGCATTGCTGGAAATGGCTGAGTTGTCCTTCGAAGACAGGCATTATGTGCCCGCACGCGACTATTACGATCGTTTTAGCCTGCTCAGCGAGCAAAATGCACGTAGTCTATTGCTCGGCATTCGGCTGGCAACGGTGTTCGAAGATCGCGACAAGGCCGCCAGTTACGGCCTGCAATTAAAACGACTCTATCCCGGTACGCCGGAATATCAGCAATACCTGTCGGAGCAATGATGAAAGCGGCGCATCCCGAAGTTCTAGCAGCGACTCGCGTAAACCCCGGTGAGACCCTGCGTCAGGCCCGCGAAAGCAATGGTTGGTCGCTGGCTGAAGTGGCCCTCAAGCTCAATCTGACCGCAAGCTCGTTGAGCAACCTGGAAGCCGGTGCTTTCGACAAGCTGCCGGGGCATACCTTCGCCCGCGGCTATATCCGTGCCTATGCCAAGTTGCTGGGGATGGACCAGGCCGTTCTGGTCCAGGCCTTCGACCAATACACAGGCACCGATTCCCAGGGCAGCAATGTGCATAGCCTGGGCCGTATCGAAGAGCCGGTACGGGTTTCCCACACTATTTTGCGCATCGTCAGCCTGTTGCTGCTGATCGCGGTGATCGGCGGCGGCTTTATCTGGTGGCAGGATCAGACCTCGGTGCGCACCAAGGAGCTGATCGGCCTCAATCAGGAACACGTCGAAGTCGAAGGTGCCGACGGCACCACGCAGATTCATCCGATCGACGAGCCGGAAGACCAGGCAGTCGTGGAAGGTCAGACCGAAGGCGAAACCGCCCTGGCCCTGCCTGAAACCCCGGCTCCAGGCCAGGCCCAGGCGGATGCCGCGGCTCCTGCGCCAAGCGTTCCGGCTGCCGCACCTGTTGCCCCGGTTGCTCCGGCACCAGTGGTCGTGGCACCGGCAGCACCCGCGCCGAGCGCTCCGGCCGCGCCTGCCCCTGTAGCGCCTGTGGTCGCGGCAGCGACTATTCCGGCTGCCCCGGCAGCTCCAACTGCACCTGCCGCAGCGCCTGTAGCTGGCGCGGGTCAGGTACAGATCCAGTTCACAGCCGATTGCTGGACCCAGATCACCGACGGCAGCGGTAAAGTGCTGCTGAGTGGCCTGAAGCGCAAGGGCGAGACCGCCGATGTTTCCGGCAAGCCGCCATTTGCCGTGCGCCTGGGTTATGCCCGTGGCGCGCAGGTCAGCTACAACGGACAAGCGATCGATGTGGCTCCGTTCACCAGTGGCGAGACTGCTCGCCTGAAGTTAGGTCAATAAGTCATGCACGGCGAATCTCCAATCAAACGTCGCGAGTCCCGCAAGATCTGGGTCGGCTCGGTACCTGTGGGTGGCGATGCCCCCATTGCCGTGCAGAGCATGACCAACAGCGACACCAACGATGTGGCGGCCACTGTGGCCCAGATCAACCGTCTGGAAGCGGCCGGCGTCGATATCGTGCGGGTTTCCGTACCGGATATGGACGCGGCCGAAGCCTTCGGCCGCATCAAGCAGCAGGTCAAGGTACCGCTGGTTGCCGACATCCACTTCGACTACAAGATCGCCTTGCGCGTGGCCGAACTGGGCGTCGATTGCCTGCGGATCAACCCCGGCAACATCGGTCGTGAAGACCGCGTGCGTGCGGTGGTGGACGCGGCCCGTGATCGCGGGATCCCGATCCGTATCGGCGTCAACGCCGGCTCCCTGGAAAAAGACCTGCAGAAGAAATACGGCGAGCCGACCCCGGCGGCGCTGGTGGAGTCTGCCCTGCGTCACGTCGAGCACCTCGAACGCCTGAACTTCAAGGACTTCAAGGTCAGCGTGAAAGCCTCCGACGTGTTCATGGCCGTCGAAGCCTATCGCCTGCTGGCCAAGGAAATCATCCAGCCGCTGCACCTGGGTATCACCGAAGCCGGCGGTTTGCGTTCAGGCACGGTGAAATCCGCCGTGGGCCTCGGTATGCTGCTGGCCGAAGGGATTGGCGATACTATTCGCATCTCGTTGGCGGCCGACCCGGTCGAAGAAGTGAAAGTCGGCTACGACATTCTCAAGTCCCTGCATCTGCGTTCCCGTGGCATCAACTTCATCGCCTGCCCGAGCTGCTCGCGGCAGAACTTCGATGTGGTCAAGACCATGAACGAACTGGAAGGGCGCCTTGAGGATCTGCTGGTACCGCTGGACGTGGCGGTCATCGGTTGTGTGGTCAACGGTCCGGGCGAAGCCAAAGAGGCGCATATCGGCCTGACCGGCGGGACGCCGAACCTGATTTACATCGACGGCAAGCCGTCGCAGAAACTGACGAATGACAATCTTGTGGATCAACTGGAAAAGCTGATCCGCGAGAAAGCGGCCGAAAAGGTCGAAGCCGACGCAGCGCTGATCGCGCGCGGCTAATCGAACGAATTAAGGATTTTTTGTGAGCAAGTCTCTGCAAGCCATTCGTGGCATGAACGACATCCTGCCCGAGCAGACGCCCTTGTGGCGCTATTTCGAGGGCACCGTTGCACGTTTGCTGGATAACTACGGTTACAAGCAGATCCGTATGCCGATCGTCGAGTTCACCGAGCTGTTCAAGCGCTCCATCGGTGAAGTGACCGACATCGTCGAAAAAGAGATGTACACCTTCGACGACCGCAACGGCGACTCCCTGACCCTGCGTCCGGAAGGCACCGCGGCGTGCGTGCGCGCGGTACTCGAGCATGGCATCACCGGCGGTGGCCAGGTGCAGAAACTCTGGTACATCGGCCCGATGTTCCGCCACGAGCGTCCGCAGAAAGGCCGTTATCGCCAGTTCCACCAGATCGGTTGCGAGGTCTTCAACCTCGACGGTCCGGACATCGACGCCGAGCTGATCGTGCTGACCTGGCGCCTGTGGGGAGAGCTGGGCATCCGTGACGCGGTCAAGCTCGAACTGAACAGCCTGGGGACCGCCGAAGCCCGTGCGCGTTATCGTGATGCGCTGGTGACGTTCCTCTCGGCGCGCATGGAGAGCCTGGACGAAGACAGCCAGCGCCGTCTGAAAACCAACCCGCTGCGCGTGCTCGACACCAAGAACCCGGACACTCAAGCCGTGCTGGTGGACGCGCCGAAGCTGGCCGACTACCTGGACGAAGAGTCCCGCGTGCATTTCGAGGGCCTCAAGGCCCGTCTGGATGCCGCCGGTATCCCTTATGTGATCAACCCGAAGCTGGTGCGCGGGCTGGATTACTACAGCAAGACCGTTTTCGAATGGGTCACCGACAAGCTCGGCGCCCAGGGCACCGTCTGTGCCGGTGGCCGTTACGATGGCCTGGTCGAGCAGATGGGCGGCAAGCCGACCCCGGGCGTCGGTTTCGCCATGGGGATCGAGCGTCTGGTGCTGCTGCTGGAAACCCTGGAGCAGATCCCGGAAGAGATCTCGCGTCAGGTCGACGTTTACCTCTGCGCCTTCGGGGAAGCTGCCGAACTGGCCGCACTGGCGCTGAGTGAGCGTGTTCGTGATCAATTGCCGAACCTGCGCCTGCAGATCAACGCCGGCGCCGGTAGCTTCAAGAGCCAGTTCAAGAAGGCCGACAAGAGCGGGGCGTTGTACGCACTGATCCTCGGTGACGACGAACTGGCCCAGCAAGTGGTAGGTTTCAAACCCCTGCGTGGCCAGGGCGAACAACAAAGCATTGCCTGGGATGCGCTCGCTGCACACCTGGCCACCTGCGTCGTGCAGGGTTGAAGCTGTCAAACAGCCGATTTAGCGAATAAGGAGTATTGGGGTGTCGAGTACCGAAGATGAACAGCTGGCGGATTTGAAGGACTGGTGGCAGCGCAACGGCAAACCCCTGGTCACCGGCGGCCTGTTGGCGCTGGTCATCGTGTTCGGCTGGCAGGCCTGGCACAAGTATCAGAACAATCAGTCGCAAGGCGCCTCGATGCTCTATCAGCAATTGCTGGAGACCACGCTGACGCCTGACGGCAAGCCGGATGCAGCCCGTGTCGCAGACCTGGCCGGCAAGCTCAACAGCGAGTTCGGCGGTACCGCCTACGCGCAATACGGCAGCCTGTTCGTCGCCAAGGTGGCGGTCGACACCGGCAAGCTGGACGACGCGGCGACCGAGCTCAAAGCCATCGCCGACAAGCCGGCCAACCCGACGCTGGGCGAGATCGCCCGTCAGCGTCTGGCCCAGGTCCTGGCGGCGCAGAACAAGGCTGAAGAAGCGCTCAAGCTGCTCGAAGGCGATGCCGACAAGGCATTCCTGGCCACTCGCGAAGAGCTCAAGGGTGACCTGCTGGTCCAATTGGGTCGTACCGACGAAGCCCATGCTGCGTACGAAAAAGCCAAGGCCGCGCTGTCCGATGAAGCGGCGGTCGGTGGCCTACAAATCAAGCTGGACGACCTGGCCAAAGGGGATGCGTGACGTGATCCGTTGGAAACATGCAGCATTGCTGGCTCTGGCCGTTCTGGCCGCGGGTTGCAGCAGCAACAGCAAGAAAGAATTGCCACCTGCCGAACTGGTCGACTTCAAAGAAGAAGTGGTCCTGCAGAAACAGTGGAGCCGTTCGGTCGGTGACGGCCAGGGCGAAACCTACAACATGCTGGTTCCGGCGATCGACGGCAGCACCATCTACGCCGCCGACGTCACTGGCGTGGTAGAGGCGCTGGATCGCATGAACGGCGACGTCAAATGGAAACAGGACCTGGAGTTGCCTGTGTCCGGTGCCGTTGGCGTAGGTTACGGCCTGGTCATGATCGGTACCCTCAAGGGCGAAGTGGTTGCTCTGGACGCTTCGAGCGGTGAAGAGAAATGGCGCGCGCGGGTGACCAGTGAAGTACTGGCTCCGCCGTCCACCAATGGCGATGTGGTTGTGGTCCAGACCCAGGATGACCGTGTGATCGGCCTCGACGCCGCCACCGGCAACCAGATGTGGGTCTATGACAGCACCCCGGCGGTACTGACCCTGCGTGGCACCAGCGCGCCAATCACCACCAACCGCCTGGCGGTCGCCGGTCTGTCGACCGGTAAAGTGGTGGCCCTGGACATCCGCAACGGCGTGCCGGTGTGGGAACAGCGCGTGGCCATTCCGCAAGGTCGTTCCGAGTTGGATCGTGTGGTCGACATAGACGGTGGCCTGCTGTTGTCCGGCGGCACCCTGTATGTCGCCAGCTACCAGGGTCGCGTAGCGGCGCTGGACCTGGAAAGCGGTCGTCCGCTCTGGCAGCGCGATGCTTCCAGCTATGCGGGTGTCGCTCAAGGTTTTGGCAGCGTCTATGTGAGCCTGTCTTCCGGCACAGTCGAAAGCGTCGACGAGCGTTCCACCACTGCCCTGTGGAGCAACGACTCGCTGGCCCGCCGTCAACTGTCGGCCCCGGAAGTCTTCTCCAGCTACGTGGCGGTCGGTGACCTGGAAGGTTACCTGCACCTGCTGAGCCAGGTGGACGGTCGTTTCGTCGGCCGTGAGCGTATCGACAGCGATGGTCTGCGTGCGCGTCCGCTGGTGGTGGGCAACATGATTTATGTGTATGGCAACAGTGGCAAACTGGAAGCCCTGACCATCAAGTAATGGTTTGACTATGCTTGGGGTTGATCCCCAAGCGGCCTTGCCCCGGCAAGGTTCGCAGCACGCGATGTGCTGCCCCGAGCACCAGCCGCTGCCTCGCAGCGGCTTTTGTATTTTCTGAATTAACGCAGTGGAGAGCCGCATGGTTCCCGTAATCGCCCTGGTGGGCCGACCGAACGTCGGCAAGTCCACCTTGTTCAACCGCCTGACTCGGACTCGCGACGCCATTGTCGGCGACCTGTCCGGTCTGACCCGTGATCGCCAATACGGTGAGGCCAAGTGGCAAGGGCGTACCTACATTCTGATCGACACCGGCGGTATCTCCGGTGACGAGCATGGCATGGACGAAAAGATGGCCGAGCAGTCGCTGCTGGCCATCGAAGAAGCCGATGTCGTCCTGTTCCTGGTAGATGCCAAGGCCGGTTTCACCGCGGCCGACCAGATGATCGGCGAGCACCTGCGCAAACGGAACAAGACCTCTTACGTGATTGCCAACAAGGTCGACAATATCGACCCTGACATGGCGCGTGCCGAGTTCGCCCCGCTGGGCATGGGCGACGCGATCCCGATCGCCGGTGCTCATGGCCGCGGTATCACGCAGATGCTGGAAATCGCCCTGCGCGAGTTCCCGAAAGACGACGCAGACGAGCCGGAAGAGGGTGAGGAAGAAGTCGTTGCCGAAGGCGAGGAAGCCAAGCGCATTCCAGGCCCGAGCGAAAAAGACGGGATCAAGATCGCCATCATCGGCCGGCCGAACGTGGGCAAGTCCACCCTGGTCAACCGCATGCTCGGCGAAGACCGGGTCATCGTCTACGACCAGCCGGGTACCACCCGCGACAGTATCTACATTCCCTTCGAGCGTAACGAAGAGAAGTACACGCTGATCGACACCGCCGGTGTGCGCAAGCGCGGCAAGATCCACGAGGAAGTCGAAAAGTTCTCGGTGGTCAAAACCCTGCAGGCGATCAAAGACGCCAACGTGGTGATCTTCGTCATGGACGCCCGCGAAGGCGTGGTGGACCACGACCTGAACCTGCTGGGCTTCGCCCTGGAAGCAGGTCGGGCCCTGGTCATTGCCCTGAACAAATGGGATGGCATGGACCCGCGCGAGCGTGACTATGTGAAGACCGAGCTGGAGCGCCGGCTGTTCTTCGTCGACTTCGCCGATATCCACTTCATCTCGGCGTTGCACGGTACTGGCGTGGGTAACCTCTACCAGTCGGTGCAGAACTCCTTCAAGTCCGCGGTTACCCGCTGGCCGACCAGCCGCCTGACGCAGATTCTCGAAGACGCCGTGAGCGAGCACGCGCCACCGATGGTCAACAACCGTCGCATCAAGCTGCGTTATGCCCACCTGGGTGGCGCCAACCCGCCGCTGATCGTGATCCACGGCAACCAGGTGGAGAAGGTGCCGAAGTCTTATGTGCGCTACCTGGAAAACACCTACCGTCGTGTTCTGAAGCTGGTCGGTACGCCGATCCGCATTGAATTCAAGGGTGGTGAAAACCCGTACGAAGGCAACAAGAACACGCTCACCGACCGTCAGGTCAACAAGAAGCGTCGTTTGATGACGCACCATAAAAAGGCCGAGAAGAAGCGCAAGGACAAGCGCTGAGGCTCGCTGCGGGAACCGGCTTGCCGGTGAGGCTCTGGACCTGGTTCAACGCTTCGCCGGCAAGCCGGTTCCTACAGGACTTGTCTTGGAAAAAGGGCGCCTTTGGCGCCCTTTTTCATGCCTGTGGTTTGGGCTATTCTCGGGACCTCCCCGTGCCGCCGTAGAGCCGGGTGTTCAGTAGGGAATTACCCATGATCACCAGTAAGCTGCCGAATGTCGGCACCACCATCTTCACGCAAATGTCGCAGCTCGCCGTGGAAACCGGCGCGCTGAATCTGTCTCAGGGTTTTCCCGATTTCGATGGCCCGCAAGCCCTGCGCGATGCCGTCGCCCGACATATCGCCAGCGGTCACAACCAATACGCACCGATGACCGGCCTGCCGGCCTTGCGCCAGCAAGTGGCGGCCAAGATCGCCCGCAGTTATGGCGTGCAGGTGAATGCCGACACCGAGGTAACCATCACTCCGGGCGCCACCCAGGCGATCTTCTGTGCCATCCAGGCGGTGATCCAGGCCGGTGATGAAGTGATCGTCTTCGATCCTTGCTACGACAGCTATAAGCCTTCGGTGGAGCTGGCCGGCGGGCGTTGTGTGCATGTGCAGCTGGGCCTGAACGATTTCGCCATCGATTGGCAGAAGCTCGGCGCAGCCCTGAGCCCACGTACGCGGATGATCATTCTCAATACGCCGCACAACCCCAGCGGTGCCTTGATCAGCCGTGTGGAACTCGATCAGTTGGCGGCGCTGATTCGTGATCGGGATATCTACCTGGTCAGCGACGAGGTGTACGAACACCTGGTGTTCGATGGCATCCCCCATGCCAGCGTGCTGGCCCATGAAGAGCTGTACCAGCGGGCATTCGTGGTCAGCTCTTTCGGCAAGACCTACCACGTGACCGGCTGGAAAACCGGCTACGTGGTTGCTCCGCCGGCCCTGAGCGCGGAGCTGCGCAAGGTGCATCAATATGTCAGCTTCTGCGGCGTGACCCCTTTGCAGTACGCTCTGGCGGACTACATGGCCGAACACCCGGAGCATGTCGAAGAGCTTCCCGGCTTCTATCAGGCCAAGCGTGACCTGTTCTGCGATCTGCTAGGGCCTTCGCGGTTCAGCTTTACCCGGGTGGCCGGTACTTACTTCCAACTGGTGGACTACTCGCAGATCCGCCCGGACCTGAATGACGTAGAGATGGCGATCTGGATGACCCGCGAGCACGGCGTCGCGACCATTCCGGTGTCGGTGTTCTACCGCGAGCCACCGCAAGGACAGCGTCTGGTAAGGCTATGCTTTGCCAAACGTGAGGAGACGCTGCGCCAGGCAGCGGAGAAACTATGCGTGATCTGAGTGCTTTGCCCAATCTGAACGTGGCGCTGATCCAGACCTCCCTGGTCTGGCACGACCGCCAGGCCAACCTCGAGCACTTCGAGCTGTTGCTCGAACAGGCCCGGGGCGCCGATCTGATTATCCTGCCGGAAATGTTCACCACCGGGTTTTCCATGGAGTCCGAAGCCCTCGCCGAGGCGGAAAACGGTCCGACCAGCAAGTGGCTGCGCAGTCAGGCCGCCAGGCTCGGTGCGGTGGTCACCGGCAGCGTTATTATCCAGGCTGCCGATGGCAGCCATCGCAACCGCCTGCTGTGGGCTCGCCCTGACGGTGAGGTCTGGCATTACGATAAACGTCATTTGTTCCGCATGGCGGGCGAGCACGATCACTACACGCCGGGTGAGCGCCAGGTGCAGTTCGAACTCAAGGGGTGGCGTGTCAGGCCGTTGATCTGTTACGACCTGCGTTTTCCAGTGTGGAGCCGCGATGCCCGGGATACTGACTTGCTGCTGTACACAGCCAACTGGCCGGGGGCGCGGCGTCAGCACTGGAACCGCTTGTTGCCGGCCAGGGCCATCGAAAACCTGTGTTATGTGGCCGCGGTCAATCGGGTCGGCAGCGACGGCAAGGGGTTTACCTACACCGGGGATAGCCAGGTGCTGGATTTCCAGGGCGAGACGCTGCTCTGCGCGGGGGAGGCCGACGGGGTATTCCAGGTCTGCCTGAACGCCGCGGATCTGGCCGCCTATCGCGCGCGCTTTCCAGCCTACCTCGATGCGGACACCTTCGAGTTCACCCAGGCTTAAAGATCTGTTGGAGTGGGCCGTTAAGGGATAAGAGGATTTTCAGGGAGATTCATCATGACCACTATCGGTGCTGCGAGCATCAATCCATTCCCGCTGGGGGCTGCGCCGCAAAAGCTCAACATCGCCGAGCAGCAGGCCAGCCCGCTTGAGGTGCAGGACAAGAGCGTTGCCGAAGACAGTGACTCGGTGAGTGTCGACATGCAGGAGTACGGCGCCAAGGCCGATTTCACCTCTCCCACCGCTGATATCGTCGCGCAGTTGCAGAAGCAGATCGACCAGACCGAAAAGACCCTGTCCGAGCAGCAGTCGCAATTGTCCGGGGTGCAGAAGGGCCAAGCGAACGAGGAGCAGAAGGCACAACAGGCTTTGGAGGTGCAGGCGCAGATCGCGATCACCGCCAACAACCTGCAGGTGTTGCAGGCGGCCTTGCTCCAGGCGCTGACGGCGCGGATCAATACCACCGCCTGAATGAGGCAATAAATGGCAGCAAAAAAAAAGCCCCGGATCATCCGGGGCTTTTTTGTCGCCGTATAAACCGTCAGGCGGCCTTGGCGTCCAGCTGGCTCAGGGAGCGGTTCAGCGCGCTGAACAGGGCCTTGAAGCTGGCGGTGGTGATGTTTTCATCGATACCCACACCGTGCACCGCGCGTTCGCCGTTCACGCGCAGTTCGATATAGGCAGCTGCCTTGGCGTTGGTACCCGCGCCGATGGCGTGCTCGTTGTAGTCCATGATTTCCACCGGAACCGGCAAGCCGGCCACCAGGGCTTCCAGGGCGCCGTTGCCCTTGCCGCGCCAGTGCAGGTTGGTTTCGCCCTGGCCCTTGCCGGACACTTCCACTTCCACGGCGCTGTGGCCGTTTTCTTCCTGCAGGCGGTGGCTGACCAGCGCGTACGGGGTGTTGGCCTGCAAGTATTCGCTGTGGAGCAGCGCGTGGATCTGCTGGGCGGTCATCTCAAGGCCCAGGCGATCGGTTTCACGCTGTACTACCTGGCTGAACTCGATCTGCATGCGACGCGGCAAGCTGATGCCGTATTCCTGTTCCAGCAGGTAGGCGATACCGCCTTTGCCCGACTGGCTGTTGACGCGAATCACCGCCTCGTAGCTGCGGCCGATGTCGGCCGGGTCGATCGGCAAGTAGGGTACTTCCCACAGCGCATCGGATTTCTGCTGGGCGAAGCCCTTGCGGATCGCATCCTGGTGCGAGCCGGAGAAGGCGGTGTGAACCAGGTCGCCGACATACGGATGACGAGGGTGCACCGGGATCTGGTTGCACTCTTCGACCACTTTGCGCACGCCGTCGATGTCGGAGAAGTCCAGCTCTGGATCGATGCCTTGGGTGTAGAGGTTCAGGGCGACGGTGACCAGGTCGACGTTGCCGGTACGTTCGCCGTTGCCGAACAGGCAGCCTTCGACGCGGTCCGCGCCGGCCATCAGGCCCAGCTCGGTGGCGGCTACACCGGTACCACGGTCGTTGTGGGTGTGCAGGCTGATGAGCACGCTGTCACGACGGTTGATGTGGCGGCCGAACCATTCGATCTGGTCGGCATAGATGTTCGGCGTGGCGACTTCGACGGTGGCCGGCAGGTTGAGGATCACCTTGTTGGCTGGCGTCGGGTTCCAGACCTCGATCACCGCGTCGCAGACTTCCTTGGCGAACTCCAGCTCAGTGGCGCTGAAGGTCTCTGGCGAGTATTCGAACTGCCATTGGGTTTCCGGCTGCTGGGCGGCGTATTTGACGAACAGCTTGGCGGCGTTCACCGCGATCTCTTTCACGCCTTCCTTGTCCTGGTTGAAGACAATGCGGCGGAACGAAGGGCTGGTGGCGTTGTACAGGTGGACGATGGCTTTCTTCGCCCCACGCAACGATTCGAAGGTACGGGCGATCAGGTCCTCACGGGCCTGGGTCAGCACCTGGATGGTGGTGTCGTCCGGAATGTGCCCGCCTTCGATCAGGGTACGCACGAAGTCGAAGTCGGTCTGCGAAGCAGCCGGGAAGGAGGCCTCGATTTCTTTCACACCGACGGCGACCAGGGTTTTCCAGAAACGCAGCTTCTTCACCGCATCCATCGGCTCGATCAACGACTGGTTGCCATCACGCAGGTCGGAGCTGCACCAGATCGGCGCGCTGGTGATGGTCTTCGACGGCCAAGTGCGGTCCGGCAAGTTGATGGTCGGGAACGCGCGGTACTTCGAGGAAGGGTCTTTGAGCATGCTCATGGGGAAATCCTTATTGTCCGGGCCGAAAAGAGGCGGCCTGCCGGTGAATCAATGGGTGTGCTGTTTGAAGCAGGGGACGAGGTACCGCGACTCAACCTGGCAGTCGTGCGCTGACGAGGCAGAGGCTTCGGTGTTGACGGCGCTGAATGAGGGTGTGAGAGGTTTTCATGCCCTCAACCCTAACCATTGGGGTGAAAGATGGCAAGCAGTCGAAAAAAATTGAGATAAATCTCTTAAAACGGAAATTTTGCGAGATTTTATTCTGTCGGAGTGACGGCTTTCTCGATCTTATTGCGCAGACTTTTGAACCTGCGCAATCCCTGCAGGAGCCATGACTCAGGGCTGGAAGGCACCGATAAAGATCGCCGGATCGACCCGGGCGTCGTTCAGGCTGACGTTCCAGTGCATGTGCGGTCCGGTGGCGCGCCCGGTGGAGCCGACTTTCCCGACCACGCCGCCGCGGGCCAGTTGCTGGCCGACCTTCACGTCGATCTTCGACATGTGGCAGAACATGCTGATAAAGCCCTGGCCATGGTCGACGAATACGGTGTTGCCATTGAAAAAGTAATTGCCGATCAGGATCACCTTGCCGGCCGCCGGCGTTTTGATCGGCGTCCCGGCGGGCACCGCGAAGTCCAGCCCGGCGTGTGGGTTGCGCTCCTCACCGTTGAAGAAGCGGCGAACGCCGAACTTGCTCGACAGCGGGCCGCTCACCGGTTTGTCCAGCAGCAGGTTGCTCGGCGTATTGGGGCTAAAACTGCGGTAGGCGCGAACCTGCTCGGCCAACTCGGCGTCGATGCGCTTGAGGTCGGCCGGATCGGGGTTGACCTGGCGTTTGTTCTTCAGCGTGATGTGCTGTTCCGGGTATTTCTTGCTGGTCACGCCGAAGTTCAGGCTGCGACCGCCAGCACTGATCTGCTGGGTGCCGGGCTTGACGGTCAGGGGGATGCCGACAATCGCCAGCCAGTTGTTCTGTTCCTTGACCACCAGCAGCGGTTTTCCCTGGTAGCTGGCCTTGGGCGCCTGGGCGGCGCTGCCCAGGTCGATCACCGCCACGCCGCCGGGCACCGGCTTGTTCAGCAGGCGCGTGATGTAGCTATCGGCGTGGGCGTTGAAGGTCAGGCACAGCAACAGCAGGGAGCTCAGAAAGCGCGGCATGGATCAATCCAGTAAAGAAAGGGTGACAGGCGTCAGGTGATTGTCTTCGACCCGGACCTGCAGTTCGCCTTCGCCAAGGCGGGCCTTGAGACGCTGGCCCGGCTGGGTCTGTGCGGCGCTGCGAATGGCCTGGCCACGCTCGTCCAGCAGGATGCTGTAGCCACGGCCGAGGGTAGCCAGCGGGCTGACCACATGCAGGGTCTGCATCTGGCTTTGCAGTTGCAGGCGCCGGGATTTCAGGCCTTCGCGCATGGCCCGTGGCAGGCGTTCGGCCAGGCTGTCGAGGCGTTGTCGCAGCAGCGCCAGTTGACGCCCGGGGTGCTGGCCGGCGAGTCGGGTTTCCAGGCGGATCAGGCGTTCGCGGCGGGTATTGAGGCTGCGCTCGAATGCCCGGCGCATACGCATGTCCAGGTCGTCCAGGCGCTGTGCTTGCTGGCGCAGGCGCTCGCCGGGGTGGCGCAGGCGCCGGGCCATGCCTTCCAGGCGCAGGCGATCGCGCAGCAGGCGATCGCGCATGCGCATCACCAGGCGTCGATGCAGGCTTTCGACCCGATGTCGCAGATCGCTGGAGTCCGGTGCGAGCAATTCGGCGGCCGCCGAGGGCGTCGGTGCGCGCACGTCGGCGACAAAGTCGCTGATCGAGACGTCGGTTTCATGACCCACGGCGCTGACGATTGGCGTGACACAGGCATCCACCGCCCGGGCCACGGCTTCTTCGTTGAAGCACCAGAGGTCTTCCAGGGAGCCACCGCCACGGGCCAGGATCAGCGCGTCGAAGCCCCGGGCATCGGCCATTTTCAGGGCGCGGACGATCTGCGCGGTCGCCTCGCGGCCTTGCACGGCGGTAGGGATCAGGGTCAGGGCCACTTGTGGCGCGCGGCGGCGGAACACGCTGATGATGTCGCGAATCACCGCGCCCGTCGGCGAACTGATAATGCCGATGCGCTGGGGATGGGCCGGCAGCGGCACTTTGCGTTCGGTGCTGAACAGGCCTTCGGCGCTGAGCTTTTCCTTCAGGGCATCGAAAGCCAGGCGCAGGGCGCCGTCGCCGGCCGGTTCGACCGTATCGAGGATCAGCTGATAGTCGCCGCGGCCCTCGAACAGCGAGACCTTGCCGCGCACCTTGACCGCCAGGCCGTCCTTCAACGCCTGGCGCACCCGCGCGGCATTTTGCCGAAACAGCGCGCAGCGCACCTGGGCACCGCTGTCCTTGAGGGTGAAATACACATGGCCGGACGCCGGGCGGGCGAGGTTGGAGATTTCGCCTTCGACCCAGATGTTGCTGAACACGTCTTCCAGCAACACCCGCGCACGGCCGTTGAGCTGGCTGACGGTCAGGACTTCGCGGTCCAGGCCGAGTCTTGCAAAGGGATCTTTAATCATGGAGCGCAGTTTAAAGGCATTCGGCAAACAATCTCCATGGATCGAAACAAAAGGAGACGATGCCTTTTGTTGGCCTCGAATACTCCTTCGGCGATTAGGGCGTGAGGGCGCCGTGGAAGTGTTCGATGAACTGCTTGACCAGAGGTGTCGGGTCCTGCCGGCAGGCGAGGGCGACCGTGCTCTGGCAGGCCGGGTCTGCCAAGGGCAGGAAGCGCAGGCTGGCGGGTGCGATGTCTTGCATCGATTCGGGCAGCAGGGCGATGCCGAATCCGGCCTGGATCAATTGCAGCTGGGTGGTCTTGCGCGACAGCACCCGCGCCGCCTTGGGAAAAAAGCCCTGGCGCATGCACAGCTCGGCCGACAGGTAACTCAGGCCTCCACGCTGTGGATGGGGAATGGAGATAAAGGCTTCGTCGCGCAGTTGCGCCAGATCCACGCCTTGCTCGGGAGGATCCAACGCCAGAGGGTGATTCGGCGGCACGGCCAGCAACAGGCGCTCGCTGAACAGCGGCGTGATCCGCACGCCCTCGCGCTGGCGCAGTACCGGCAGCCGTAGCAGGCCGATATCCAGCCGGCCTTCGGCGACTTCCTCCAACTGCGCTTCGGAAGACAGGGTGGCGATGTCCATCGAGGCGCCCGGGCACTGCTCCAGATAACCGCTGATGGCCCGCAGCAAGCGGCCGCTCATGGACACCGTGCTGGAGTGGCTCAGGCGCAATGTCCCCAGTTGCCCCTGGCCGACCTGGGTCGCCAGTTCGCTGGCCTTGTTCAGCTCGTCGAGCAGGTTGCGGGCGCGCGGGTAGAAGGCCTCGCCCGCCGCAGTCAGCCTGGGCAGGCGCGCGGTGCGCTCGAACAGCGGGGTCTTGAGGTGGGTCTCCAGTTCCTTGATCTGCCGGCTGAGGGCGGACTGGGCAATGAACAGACGTTCGGCGGCCGCGCTGAAACTGCCGCTGTCGGCGATTTCCACGAAGTAGCGCAGTTGGCGGGTTGAAATCACTCGTCATGCCTTTTTGAGATGGGTGGATGGCTTTGATGATATTAGTCGCAAGGCTTGTGGCTGGCTAAAGTCATTCCTTGATTAAAGGAGGATGGCGAATCGATGAGCATGGTCGAGTTGTTGGGGCAATGGTCGTGGGGGGCGAGTGGCTGGTTGGCGATCGGCCTGGGGATCGCCCTGGCCTATATCGTGTTCGGCATTGCCGGGTTCGGCACGGCGCTGGTGGCCGGGCCGGTGCTGATCCTGTTCATGCCGCTGTCGAAGATAATCCCGCTGCTGGTGCTGCTGGATTTTGTCGCGGCCTTCGGCAATCTCTTGCCAGCGCGGCGGGATGTCGATCGCTCCGAGCTGGTGCGCCTGCTACCGTGCATGGCTCTGGGCTGCACCCTGGGGGTGATCTTCCTGCTCAACCTCAAGTCCGACCTGTTGCTGCTGTTGATGGGGCTGTTTATCAGCGCTTATGCGGTGTACAGCCTGTGGGTCAAGGCAAGACCCAAGGCGCTGGCGGCGGGCTGGGCGATTCCCATGGGGACCGTGGGTGGGACGTTCGGGGCGCTGTTCGGCAGTGGCGGCTTTTTATATGCGATCTATCTGAACAGCCGCCTGCCCAAGGATGCGGCGCGGGCCACCCAGAGTGCATTGATCAGTTGCAGCACGGTGGTACGCCTGAGCCTGTTCGCCATTGCCGGCGTTTATGCGCAGCTGCCTTTATTGCTGCTGGCGCTGTGTTTGTTGCCGGCGATGGCGCTGGGCTTGTGGATGGGGCGGCGGCTGACCATGAAGTTGTCCCGCGAGGCGTTCGTCCGGCTGGTGACCTGGCTGGTGCTGGCCAGCGGCATTGCCCTGATCGGCCGTTACCTGAGCACTTGACCTGTGGGGTTCAGGGATTAAGCTGCGGGTCCTCGGATCTGCCAGGCACGCCGACTTCTACACTTATGGGTAGGTATCGGCTTGCTGGCGGTATTGTCCGAGCAGGCGACGCAGACTTCCCTTCAGACGCTTCAGGCCCCACCCATGAACTCGCAAAGCATCATCGTTCCGAAAATCTCCACCTTGCCGGTTCACGAACCCCGCGCCCGGGCGATCGTGCGCTGGTTGGTGCGCAAGAACATCGTCGAGGAAGCCTTGAGCACCTGTGGCCGTACCGGCAATCGCATGGCGCACGCGATTGCCCCAGGCGCGCGGGAGGTGGTGCTGCATCCGGAGGCCTTGCCCTTCGGTGAGCCGGTCAACGGCCTGGAGATCATCACCAAACGCTGCATCTATACCCCGGCCAAGGGGTTTCTCGAGGAAGCGGGTTGCGCCGAGTGCCGCCAGGAAGTGGGGGAGGCGTTGTTCGAGAGCCTGGAAGACTGGATGCCCGGGCGCACCGATAACTTCACCTGCCCCGAGTGCGGGCATGAAGATGACATCAACGGCTTTCTGTTCTTGCAGGAGTGCGGCTTTTCCAACCTTGGTTTCATCTTCAACAACTGGGCCGAGGCCGGGTTCAAGCAGAGCTTTCTCGACGAGTTCGCCGAATGGCTGGATCAGCCGGTGAGCTGGGTGAAGGTGGAGTTGTAAGGGGATTTCGGCAGCCGGGTCCGGGTGGTGAAATCATCGTCGGCAGGTGCAATGCTGGCCCGCGAAACAGACGCTGTGTTCCGGCAAATTCCCCATCCATCACCCCGTTGATAATAGACAGACTTTTACATTGAGCCCGGGTAGGTGTCTGAGTATAATGGCGCGCTTCCATTTTCCCGCTCGGGAGCCCCCGCGATGCTGCGTATCAGCCAAGAAGCTCTGACCTTCGACGACATTCTCCTAGTGCCCGGTTATTCCGAGGTGCTTCCTAACGAAGTCAGTCTCAAGACCCGTCTTACCCGTGGCATCGAGCTGAATATTCCACTGGTTTCCGCCGCAATGGACACCGTCACTGAAGCCCGTCTGGCAATCGCCATGGCTCAGGAAGGTGGCATCGGCATCATCCACAAGAACATGACCATCGAGCAGCAAGCTGCCGAAGTCCGCAAGGTCAAGAAGTTCGAAGCCGGCGTCGTCAAAGACCCGATCACCATCGAGGCTGACGCCACGGTGCGCGACCTGTTCGAACTGACCCGCATGCACAACATTTCCGGCGTTCCGGTACTGCACGATGGCGACCTGGTCGGCATCGTCACCTCCCGTGACGTGCGTTTCGAAAACCGCATGGACGCCAGCGTCCGTGAAGTGATGACGCCTAAAGAGCGCCTGGTCACGGTCAAGGAAGGCGCCGACAAGAACGACGTGCGCGAGCTGCTGCACAAGCACCGCATCGAGCGCGTGCTGATCGTCGACGACAAGTTCGCCCTCAAGGGCATGATGACCGTCAACGACATCGAAAAAGCCAAGGCTTACCCGCTGGCCAGCAAGGACGATCAAGGTCGTCTGCGCGTAGGTGCTGCAGTCGGTACCGGTAAAGACACCGGTGACCGCGTTGCCGCCCTGGTCAACGCCGGTGTGGACGTGGTGGTGGTCGACACCGCCCACGGTCACTCCAAGGGCGTGATCGACCGCGTACGCTGGGTCAAGGAAAACTACCCGCAAGTGCAGGTGATCGGCGGCAACATCGCCACCGGTGCCGCTGCCAAGGCCCTGGCCGCGGCCGGTGCCGACGCAGTCAAGGTCGGTATCGGCCCTGGCTCGATCTGCACCACCCGTATCGTCGCCGGTGTCGGCGTACCGCAAATCAGCGCCATCGCCAATGTCGCCGCGGCCCTTGAGGGCACCGGCGTTCCATTGATCGCCGACGGCGGCATCCGCTTCTCCGGTGACCTGTCCAAGGCCATCGTCGCCGGTGCTTCCGCGGTGATGATGGGCTCGATGTTCGCCGGTACCGAAGAAGCGCCAGGCGAAATCGAACTGTTCCAGGGTCGCTCCTACAAGGCTTACCGCGGCATGGGTTCGCTGGGCGCCATGTCCCAGGCCCAGGGCTCTTCCGACCGTTACTTCCAGGACTCCTCCGCGGGTGCCGAGAAGCTGGTTCCGGAAGGCATCGAAGGCCGTGTTCCGTACAAGGGCACCCTGACCGCCATCATCCATCAACTGATGGGTGGCCTGCGTTCTTCCATGGGCTACACCGGTAGCGCCAACATCGAAGAAATGCGCACCAAGCCAGAGTTCGTACGCATCACTGGCGCCGGTATGGCTGAGTCCCACGTCCATGACGTGCAGATCACCAAGGAAGCGCCGAACTACCGCGTAGGTTGATGCTTCAAGCAAAACGTTAAATGACCGGGGCTGTTTTATTCAGCCCCGAGTCGTTTCTGAATCACGACTGTTTTCGAATTACCTAGACGAGACTGAATCATGGCCCTCGACATTCATGCCCACCGCATCCTGATCCTCGATTTCGGTTCCCAGTACACCCAATTGATCGCCCGTCGCGTGCGTGAAATCGGCGTGTACTGCGAACTGCATCCGTTCGACATGGATGACGAAGCGATTCGCGAATTCGCTCCAAAAGGCGTCATTCTCGCCGGCGGCCCCGAGTCCGTGCACGAAGCCGATAGCCCGCGCTGCCCGCAAGCGGTGTTCGACCTGGGCGTGCCGGTCTTCGGTATCTGCTACGGCATGCAGACCATGGCCGAGCAAATGGGCGGCAAGGTCGAGGGTTCCGAGCTGCGTGAATTCGGTTATGCCCGCGTCGATGTGGTCGGCAAGAGCCGCCTGCTGGACGGCATCGAAGACCACGTCGACGCCGACGGCCTGTTCGGCCTCGACGTGTGGATGAGCCACGGTGACAAGGTCACCAAGATGCCGGAAGACTTCCACATCCTGGCCAGCACCCCGAGCTGCCCGATCGCCGGCATGTTCAACGACGACCTGCGCTACTACGGCGTGCAGTTCCACCCGGAAGTGACCCACACCAAGCAGGGCGGTCGCATCCTGTCGCGCTTCATCCTCGACATCTGCGGCTGCGAAGCCCTGTGGACGCCGTCGAAAATCGCTGAAGACGCCATCGCCCAGGTGCGTGCCCAAGTGGGCACCGACAACGTTCTGCTGGGCCTGTCCGGCGGTGTCGACTCCTCGGTGGTCGCGGCCCTGCTGCACAAGGCCATCGGCGACCAGCTGACCTGCGTCTTCGTCGACAACGGCCTGCTGCGCCTGCACGAAGGCGAGCAAGTGATGGCCATGTTCGCCGAGAACATGGGCGTCAAGGTGATCCGCGCCAACGCCGAGGACCAGTTCCTCAACAACCTGGCCGGCGAAGCCGACCCGGAGAAGAAGCGCAAGATCATCGGCCGTACCTTCATCGACGTGTTCGATGCCGAATCCTGCAAGCTGGACAACATCAAGTTCCTGGCCCAGGGCACCATCTACCCGGACGTGATCGAGTCGGCTGGCGCCAAGAGCGGCAAGGCCCATGTGATCAAGTCGCACCACAACGTGGGCGGCCTGCCGGAAGAAATGAACCTCAAACTGGTCGAGCCACTGCGCGAGCTGTTCAAGGACGAAGTCCGTCGTCTGGGCCTGGAGCTGGGCCTGCCGTACGACATGGTCTACCGTCACCCGTTCCCGGGCCCGGGCCTGGGCGTGCGTATCCTCGGCGAAGTGAAGAAGGAATACGCCGACCTGCTGCGTCGCGCCGACCACATCTTCATCGAAGAGCTGCGCAAGGCCGACTGGTACCACAAGGTCAGCCAGGCATTCGTGGTGTTCCAGCCGGTGAAATCGGTGGGCGTGGTCGGTGACGGCCGTCGTTACGCCTGGGTCGTGGCCCTGCGTGCCGTGGAAACCATCGACTTCATGACCGCGCGTTGGGCACACCTGCCTTACGAGCTGCTGGAAACCGTCAGCGGCCGGATCATCAACGAAATCGAAGGCATCTCCCGCGTCACCTACGACGTGTCGAGCAAGCCGCCAGCCACCATCGAGTGGGAATGATCCCGGCCGAGTGATCGGCTGCTGATCGTTCAGGCAACAGCAATGGCGATCGAGACCTTCGGGTGTCGATCGCCATTTGTGTTTCAGGGTCTTTAAAAAGCCCGGTTTCCAGCCCTCCCGCAATACCAGGAAAGACATGGGCCCATCGTCGCCCGCCTGGCCTGTGTACCCTCGACAGACATTCATCGAACGCCCAGCGGCGGCCTTTGGCGATGCCGGCGCAGGCGTTGAAAAAATTCATGGTTGTCAGTTGACAACCTTTTAATTGTTGACGAGACTGGAGGCCATGGATGGCTCGCACACCTCATCCCAAGAAAGACATTGAAATGGCGCTGCGTTACGCCGAGTGGCAGGGCTGGCGCGTCGAAGTCGGCGGTAGTCATGCCTGGGGCAAGATCTACTGCCCTTACAACACTGAGGTGTGTCGTTGCGGCGAGTTCTGCATCACCAGTGTGTGGAGCACGCCAAAAAATCCCCTCCAGCATGCCCGGGCGCTGTGCCGGGTAGTCGACAACTGCACGCTGAATCAGCTGCGCGGCGGGAAAGTCCCGCAACCTCGTCGGGAGTCATGACCATGGAATACCTGTTTACCCTCAACTACCTGCTGCCTGCCCACGACTGTGACCCGGACGTGCTGGTGGAGCGCCTTGGCGCGGGGGGCTGCACCGATGCGCTGGTCGGTACCGGGCTGGCGGGGCGCCTGGCGCTGGAGTTCAGTCGCGAGGCCGAAAGCGGTGAGGCGGCCCTGCTCAGTGCCCTGGGCGATATCAAGCGGATCATTCCGGATGCGCGGCTGGTAGAGGCCAGCCCGGATTTCGTCGGCCTGAGCGAGATTGCCGACATCGTCGGGGTCTCCCGGCAGAACATGCGCAAGCTGATGCTGAACCATGCCGGCAGTTTCCCCCTGGCGATCCACGAGGGCAGTGCCTCGCTCTGGCATCTGGCGGAAGTGCTGAGCTGGCTGGCGGCCCGGGGCGGTTACCAGTTGCAGCACCCGGTGATAGAGGTGGCGCGGGTCGCGCAATCCGTGAACCTGGCCAAGGAGGCCCGCCGGGTCGGCACCCCGAGCGCCGAGCTGGTGGCGCTGCTGGGCTGAGCGGGCCTGCCGCGGCGGTCAGCGTCGGGCGACGTCCGAGAAGTAGAACTTGTCCAGGGTGTGGCGTGATTCGGTGTATTCGAACTGCCGGCCGTCCTGCAGGAAGGTCTGGTTGCTGACCACTATCACGTGGCTCTGGCCTTCCAGGTCCAGGTGCTGCTGGTCATCCCGGGTACGTGGAATCGCTTCGATGGTCCGCTGGGCGTAGCTGATCTGCAGCTGCAGGGTTTGCTCGATATAGGCGTAGATCGAGTGCTCGGCAATCTGCCGGTCCAGCCCCGGGATCAACTCGGCGACGAAGTGGTTGATGTCGAGAATCACCCGTTTGCCATCGATACGCCGCACCCGCTTGATGCGGGTGATCAGGCTGCCTTCCTCGGCTTGCAGGTGTTCGCGCAACGCGCCTTCGAGGGGAAACTGGGTGAACTCCACCACCTCGGTGCTGACGTCGTTGCCCAGGCGTGGATAGGTTTCCTGGAAGCTGACGATGCCGCCCAGCTGGAACTCGATCGGGTGCGGCGACAGCACAAAAGTGCCCTTGCCGTGGATCTTCTGGGCGAAGCCGCGCTCCTGCAGCTGTTCGATGGCCTTGCGCACGGTGCCGCGGCTGGCCTGGTAGCTGTCCATCAACTCGGTTTCGGAAGGCAGACGAGCGCCGCGTTCCAGGCGCTCGGTGGTGATACTGGCAAGCAGATCGCTGTAGATCTGGTTGTATTTACTCATGGGATGGCTCTGTGCCGTCTGCGCTCAAGGCGGGAACCTTAAGGGCCGTGAGCGGATTTGTCTATTTGAGGCGCTTGGGTCGAACGCCTGACTGCGGGTGGCGAAGTGGCAGTGAAACACCTTACAGCAGTTTAAGAATTTTCTGGCGCGCATGGTGTGCCCTGCCGGAGAACACGGGTCTAGAGCTGTTTTCGTGCAGCAGAAATTCCCCGCGACCTGGGTTTCGAAGCGGCATTCGTAAACTCGTCTGTACGAGTTGTTGCTTTAACTCGTACAGACGAGTATTTTCGCTTCGGCGTGCTGCCAATAACAAAAAACCAAAGCGGAAGAACAAGCATGAGCCACGATTACTCCACGATCGCCAGCGAGTTGCTGCACAGCCTCGGTGGCGCCGACAACCTCGAACAAGCCGCGCACTGCGTCACCCGTCTGCGCCTGGCGCTCAAGGACCCGAGCCTGGTGGACAGCGCGACGCTGAACCAGATCGATCTGGTCAAGGGCTCGTTTTTCACCGGTGGCCTGTTCCAGGTGGTCATTGGCCCCGGCGAAGTCGAAAAGGTCTATGCCGCGCTGCGCCAACTCACCGGGCTGGCCGCCTCCACCATCGCCGACGTCAAGCAGAAGGGCGCCGACAAGACCCACGCCATGCAGCGCCTGGTGCGGGTGTTTTCCGATGTCTTCATGCCGATCCTGCCGGCGCTGATCATTGCCGGTCTGCTGATGGGGGTGAACAACCTGATCGGCGCCAAGGGCATGTTCATCGAAGGCCGCACCCTGCTCGAGGCCTACCCGACCCTGGATGGTGTGTGGAGCCTGATCAACCTGATGGCCAACACCTCCTTCGTATTCCTGCCGGCCCTGGTGGGCTGGTCGGCGGCCAAGCGTTTTGGCGGCAGCGAAATCCTCGGCATCGTGCTGGGCCTGATGCTCGTGCATCCCGACCTGCTCAATGCCTGGAACTACGGCAAGGCCGTGGCCGGGCTGGAGGGCCAGAGCCTGCCGTACTTCGACATCTTCGGCCTGTTCCAGATCGAGAAGGTCGGCTACCAGGGGCAGATCCTGCCGATCCTGCTGGCGGCCTACGTCATGAGCGTCATCGAAAAATGGCTGCGGGCGCGGGTGCCGAACGCGATCACCCTGCTGGTCGTGCCCATCACCACCATAGTGGTCACCGGCGTGCTGGCGCTGGCGGTGATAGGCCCGGTGACCCGGCACCTGGGGATCCTGATCACCGAAGGCGTGGTCACCCTGTTCGAGCTGGCGCCGATGGTCGGCGGGGCGATTTTCGGCCTGCTCTACGCGCCGCTGGTGATCACCGGCATGCACCACATGTTCCTCGCCGTGGACCTGCAACTGATCTCGACCCAGGGCGGCACCTTCATCTGGCCGATGATCGTCATGTCCAACCTGGCCCAGGGCAGCGCGGCGCTGGCGGTGTTCAGCATGAGCCGCAACGCGCGGGACCGCAGCATGGCCTCGACCTCGGCGATTTCCGCCTATTTCGGCATCACCGAGCCGGCCATGTTCGGGGTCAACCTGCGCTACAAGTTTCCGTTCTACGCCGCGCTGATCGGCTCGGCGCTGGGCAGCATTTTCCTCTCGCTGAACAAGGTCCAGGCCTCGGCCATTGGCGTCGGTGGGCTGCCGGGGTTCATCTCGATCATTCCCCAGTACATCCCGATGTTCGTGGTCGGCATGGTCGTCGCCCTGGTGGTGCCGTTCGTGCTGACCTGCGGCTTGAGCATGAAGATCATCCGGCCGGGGTATCGCGTCGCCTGACAGATTGCTATCGCGGGCCAGCCAGATTTCCGCGTTCCCTTGTAGGAGCGAGGCTTGCCCGCGATAAGGCCCCCAGGGCCAGTACCCAACCCATTGAAGGAGCCCGCCATGCAAGACTGGCAGCGTTCGGTGATCTACCAGATCTACCCGAAGAGTTTCTACAGCCACAGCGGCCAGGCCACCGGTGACCTGCTGGGGGTGGTCGACAAGCTCGACTACCTGCACTGGCTGGGTGTCGATTGCCTGTGGCTCACCCCGTTCCTGCGCTCGCCCCAGCGCGACAACGGCTACGACATCAGCGACTACTACGCCATCGACCCGAGCTACGGGACCATGGCCGATTGCGAGCTGCTGATCGCCGAGGCCGGCAAGCGCGGCATCAAGCTGATGCTGGACATCGTGGTCAACCACACCTCCATCGAGCATGAGTGGTTCCAGCAGGCCCGCAGCAGCCTCGACAACCCGTACCGCGACTTCTACATCTGGCGCGACCAGCCGAACAACTGGGAGTCCAAGTTCGGCGGTTCCGCCTGGGAATACGAAGCGCAGACCGGCCAGTACTACTTGCACCTGTTCGACCATACCCAGGCCGACCTCAACTGGGACAACCCCCAGGTGCGCGCCGAAGTGTTCAAGATGATGCGCTTCTGGCGCGACAAGGGCGTGGGCGGTTTCCGCCTGGACGTGATCAACCTGATCTCCAAGCCGGTCGATTTCCCGGAAGACGCCAGCGATGGCCGACGCTTCTATACCGACGGCCCGAACGTGCACCCGTACCTGCAGCAGATGCATCGCGAGGTCTTCGAGGGCTTTGACCTGGTCAACGTCGGCGAGATGTCTTCAACCAGCCTCGAACACTGCATTCGTTACTCGCAGCCCGAGTCGAAAGAGCTGTCGATGACCTTCAACTTCCACCACCTGAAGGTCGATTACCCGAACCTGCAGAAGTGGATTCGCGCCGACTTCGACTTCCTCCAGCTCAAGCGCATCCTCTCCGACTGGCAGAGCGGCATGCAGGCCGGCGGTGGCTGGAACGCGCTGTTCTGGTGTAACCACGACCAGCCACGGGTAGTGTCGCGTTTCGGCGACGACGGTGAATACCGGGTGGTCTCGGCGAAGATGCTCGCCACCGCGCTGCACTTCCTCCAGGGCACGCCGTTCGTGTACCAGGGCGAAGAGCTGGGCATGACCAACCCCGGTTTTACCCACATCGACCAGTACCGCGATGTCGAGACCCTGAACATCTACCGCCTCAAGCGTGAAGCCGGCGACAGCGAAGCGGACAACATGGCGGCGATCATGCAGAAGTCCCGGGATAACGGGCGCACGCCAATGCAATGGAAGGCCGAGGTCCATGCCGGTTTCAGCAGCGTCGAACCCTGGATCGGCGTGCCGGCCAATGCCGCACTGATCAACGTCGAGCAGCAGCTGGAAGACCCGGATTCGGTGTTGCACCACTACCGTCAGCTGATTGCCCTGCGCCGTCGCGAGCCGCTGATCCAGGACGGCGAGTATCGCCAGCTGCTGGCCGAGCATCCGCAGGTCTGGGCCTATCTGCGCGAAGGGCAGGGCGAGCGCCTGCTGGTGGTGAACAATTTCTACGGCAGCGCCTGCGAAGTGCAGTTGCCGGAGGGAGTGATGACCGAGCGCACGGAGCAGCGCCTGGTCATCAGTAACTACGCGGACCATGAAACCCGCAGTCGCCAGCTGTTCCTGCGGCCTTACGAGTCCTTTGTCCTGCACTTGATCGACCGCTGACAACCTTCTCCGCAAGAGCGCGGCGTGCCTGGCACACCGCGAGCTTTCGCTCGCCGGTAGGGCGGCGCCTGCGGGGCACACACACAGAATAAAAATAATGGGGTGGCTTATGAAAACAACAATAAATCGCGGCCTTGCAGCATCTTGCATCTGCCTGGCACTACCGTTCCCGGCCCAGGCCCTGGAGTTCGCCGGTTACCTGCGCAGTGGCCTTGGGACTTCGGTCAACAGCAGCTCGCAATCCTGTTTCCAGTTGCCCGGCGCGCAGTCCAAATACCGCCTGGGCAACGAATGCGAACAGTACGCCGAGCTGGAACTGCGCCAGGATCTCTACACCCTGGACGACGGCTCGGTATTCAGTGTCGACGCCATGGCGTCGCTCTATAACCAGTACGACCGCAGCCTGACCTTCCAGGGTGACAACGGCTCGGCGCGCATGCCGCAGATGTATGCCCAATGGTCGAACATGCCCAGCCTCAATGGCGGCTCGCTGTGGGCCGGCCGGCGTTACTACAAGCGTAACGACATCCATATCTCCGACTTCTACTACTGGAACCAGAGCGCCACCGGCGGCGGTATCGAGGACGTGCTGATCGGCGACCTGAAATACAGCTACGCCTTCTCGCGCAAGGACAACCTGTACCAGAAGGACTACATCAACCGGCACGACTTCAACGTCGCCGGTTTCAAGACCAACCCCGGCGGCGAGCTGGAACTGGGCCTGAGCTACATCGACAAGCCCGACAGCCGCGACGCCCATCGGGGTTGGGCCATCACCGCCCAGCATGTGCAAAAGGACTTCCTCGGCGGCAAGAACAAGCTGGCGTTGCAGTACGGCGAAGGCCCGGGCACCGGGTTGGGCTACACCGGCAATGTGCAATTGGACGACAGCAACAAGAGCTACCGTCTGGTGGAGTTCTTCGACTGGCAACTGACCCCGCGTTTTGGTGGGCAGGTCGAAGCGATCTACCAGAAAGACATCCGCCCCGACGGTAACGACCAGAACTGGATCTCCCTGGGTATCCGCCCGGCCTACGCCATCAGCGAGCAGTTCAAGCTGGTCACCGAGCTGGGCCACGACCAGGTCGAGGCCCCTGGTGGCACGCGCAAGCTCAGCAAGTTCACCTTCGCCCCGACCTGGTCGCCCAAGGGCCCGGAATTCTGGGCGCGCCCCGAGGTGCGCCTGTACTACACCTATGCCAGCTGGAACCAGGCCGCCAAGCGCGCGGCCAATGAGCTGGCGGCGGGTTCGGCGCTGTCCGACACCGGCGCTTTCGGCACCGCCAGGCATGGTGCGAACGTCGGATTGCAGATCGAGTACTGGTGGAAATAAGCGATGCTGTCGGGGCTCGCGCTCCATCGGCACTTACAAGAACAAACAGCAGGTGAAGTCATGGCTACAACCCAACAATTGCAACTGCTCGCGCCGCTGTCCGGGCTGCTGATGCCCCTGGAGCAAGTGCCGGACCCGGTGTTCTCCAGCCGGGTCATCGGTGACGGCCTGTGCATCGACCCGACCTCGCAGACCCTGCGCGCGCCGCTGGCCGGCGTGGTCAGCAACGTGCAGGACAGTGGCCATGCGGTGAGCGTCACCGACGACAACGGGGTGCAGGTGCTGATGCACATCGGCCTGGACACGGTGAATCTGGCAGGCAAGGGGTTTAGCCGCCTGGTGCAGGAGGGCCAGCGGGTCGAGGCCGGGCAGCCGCTGATCGAGTTCGATGCCGACTACATCGCCGTGCATGCCCGCAGCCTGCTGACGCTGATGCTGGTGGTCAGTGGCGAGCCCTTCACCTGGCTGACCGCGGGCAGCGCGCTGGTGGACAGCGGTCAGCCGTTGTTGCAGTTGAGCCCGGGCGAGCCTGCGCCAAGCGCGGAGCCCGAAGAAGAGGGCGAGGCGCTGTTCTCCAAACCCGTGCTGCTGCCCAATCCCAATGGCCTGCATGCGCGCCCGGCGGCGGTGTTCGCCCAGGCGGCCAAGGGCTTCAAGGCGAGCATCTGCCTGCACAAGCAGCAGGCCAGTGCCAACGCCAAGTCCCTGGTGGCGATCATGGCGTTGCAGACCGCGCAGGGCGATGCCCTGCAAGTCAGCGCGGCGGGCGAGGATGCCGAGGCGGCGATCAAGGCCCTGGCCGAATTGCTGGCGAGTGGTTGTGGTGAGGCGGTGACGGCGGTGAGCGCCTCCGAACCCGTGGCGCCGGTTGCTGCGCCATCGGGCAAATTGCTGCGTGGCGTCTGCGCCTCGACGGGGTCGGCCTTCGGGCAGGTGGTGCAGGTGGCCGAGCAGAAGCTCGAGATCGTCGAGTTCGCCAGCGATCAGGCGGCGCAGCGCGAGCAGCTCAAGCAGGCGCTGGCGCAGGCCACCGAGGCCCTGCAAGCACTGCGGGACAAGGCTGCCAGTGCGGCCCAGGGCGAGATCTTCAAGGCTCACCAGGAGCTGCTGGAAGATCCGAGCCTGCTGGAGCAGGCCCATGCCCTGATCGCCGACGGCAAAAGCGCGGCATTCGCCTGGAACAGCGCCACCGAGGCCACCGCCGAGCTGTTCAAGGGCCTGGGCAATCCGCTACTGGCCGAGCGTGCGCTGGACCTGATGGATGTCGGGCAGCGGGTGCTCAAGTTGTTGCTGGGCGTGCAGGACAGCGCCTGGACCCTGCCGGAGCAGGCGATCCTGATTGCCGAGCAGCTCACCCCGTCCCAGACCGCCGGCCTCGATACCCGCAAGGTGCTGGGGTTTGCCACGGTCGGCGGCGGGGCCACCAGCCATGTGGCGATCCTGGCCCGGGCCTTGGGTTTGCCGGCGGTCTGCGGCCTGCCGGTGCAGGTACTGGCGCTGGCCAGCGGTACGCCGGTGCTGCTGGATGCCGACCAGGGCGAATTGCACCTGGAGCCGCAGCCGGCGGTGATCGAGCAGTTGCAGGCCCGGCGTCAGCAGCAACAACAGCGTCAGCGCCAGGAGCTGGAGCAGGCCGCCCAGGCCGCGGTGACCCGCGACGGCCATCACTTCGAGGTGACGGCCAACGTCGCCTCGCTGGCCGAGGCCGAGCAGGCTATGGGCCTGGGCGGGGAGGGCGTCGGCCTGTTGCGTTCGGAGTTTCTCTACCAGGACCGCGGCGTCGCCCCGAGCCATGAAGAACAGGCCGCGACCTACAGTGCCATCGCCCGGGCCCTGGGGCCGGAGCGCAACCTGGTGGTGCGGACCCTGGATGTCGGTGGCGACAAACCGCTGGCCTATGTGCCGATGGAACCTGAAGCCAACCCCTTCCTCGGCATGCGCGGGATCCGCCTGTGCCTGGAGCGCCCGCAGCTGTTGCGCGAACAGTTCCGGGCGATCCTCGCCAGCGCCGGGCTGGCCCGCCTGCACATCATGCTGCCGATGGTCACCCAGCTGGCGGAGTTGCGGCAGGCGCGGCAGATGCTGGAGGACGAAGCCCTGGCCCTGGGGCTCAAGGAATTGCCGAAGCTGGGGATCATGATTGAAGTGCCGTCGGCGGCGCTGCTGGCCGACCTGTTCGCGCCGGAGGTGGATTTCTTCTCCATCGGCACCAACGACCTGACCCAGTACACCCTGGCCATGGACCGCGATCACCCGCGCCTGGCCAGCCAGGCCGACAGTTTCCACCCGGCGGTGCTGCGTCTGATCGCCTCCACGATCAAGGCCGCCCATGCCCATGGCAAGTGGGTCGGGGTCTGCGGGGCGCTGGCTTCGGAAACCCTGGCGGTGCCGCTGCTGCTGGGGCTGGGGGTGGACGAGCTGTCGGTCAGTGTGCCGCTGATTCCGGCGATCAAGGCCCGCGTGCGCGAGGTCGAGTTGAGCCCATGCCAGGCCCTCGCCGGGCGCATTCTCGGCCTGGAAAGCGCCGAGCAGGTGCGCGACGCCTTGCACCAGCATCAGCAATCGACGCTGGCCCCTTCACTGGTTCTGGAGAACTGAACATGTTCGAGAAATTGCAGCGGGCGTTCTGGAAAGCCCTGACCCCGGACCTGGTGCCTGACCAGCCGAAAGCCACAGCCCGCCCCACCGGCGATGCCGTCCTGAGCCCAGTGCTATTGGCGGCCCTGGGCGGCGCGAATAACCTCAAGACCCAGCAGCGCGTGGCCCTGACCCGGGTGCGGGTGGAATTGCATGACCCGACCTTGCTCGATGCCACGGCCTTGCGTAGCGCCGGCGTGCCCGGGGCGATGGCGCTGGCCGGGGGGGTGGTGCATCTGATCGTCGGCCTATCCGCGGTGTAGCCGTTGGCGAGCGGCGAGTGCTGCGCACTCGATCGCGGGCAAGCCTCGCTCCTACAGGCGCCGCCTATCTGTAGGTGCGAGCGGGTGGCGATCCGACTTGCCCGCGATGGCGTCCTTTCAAGCACCGACGACCTGCCTGCGGCCGCTTGCCGCGCCGCCCTTACTGTTTCTCAACTGCGGGTGTATCGTATTCGCCTTTTGCGGGCCCGACCCGCCGCGGATACGTGAGGTAGTTGAGTCCATGTCCTTTACCCGTCGACAGATACTCGGTGGTCTGGCCGGTCTTGCAGTGGTTGGCGTGGGCGCCGGTGGCGCGTCGCGTTACTGGCTGGGCAAGATGGCCGACGCCGAGGCGGGCCACGATTATCAGCTGATCGCCGCGCCGCTGGACGTGGAGCTGGTGCCGGGGCACAAGACCGAAGCCTGGGCTTTCGGTCCTTCCGCGCCGGGCACCGAGTTGCGGGTGCGCCAGGGCGAATGGCTGCGGGTGCGCTTCATCAACCACCTGCCGGTGGCCACCACCATCCACTGGCACGGTATCCGCCTGCCGTTGGAAATGGACGGCGTGCCTTACGTCTCGCAATTGCCGGTCATGCCGGGCGAGTACTTCGACTACAAGTTCCGCGTGCCGGATGCCGGCAGCTACTGGTACCACCCCCACGTCAACAGCAGCGAAGAGCTGGGCCGTGGCCTGGTCGGCCCGCTGATCATCGAAGAACGCGAGCCCACCGGCTTCAAGTACGAACGCACCCTGAGCCTGAAAAGCTGGCATGTGGATGAAGAGGGTGCCTTCGTGCCCTTCAGCATTCCCCGCGAGGCGGCGCGTGGCGGTACCGCGGGGCGCCTGTCGACCATCAACGGCGTGTCCCAGGCGGTGGTGGAGATCCCGGCCGGGCAGATCACCCGCGTGCGCCTGCTCAACCTCGACAACACCCTGACCTACCGCATCAACATCCCCGACGTCGAGGCGCAGATCTACGCTCTGGACGGCAACCCCATCGAGCCGCGCCCGCTGGGCAAGGAATACTGGCTGGGGCCGGGCATGCGCATCTGCCTGGCGATCAAGGCGCCGCCGGCCGGCGAAGAGCTGGCGCTGCGCAACGGCCCGGTGCGCCTGGGTACCTTCCGTTCGGTGGCCAACAGCGACGCGCCGACCGAGTGGCCGCCCGCGTTGCCGGCCAACCCGATCGCCGAGCCGGACCTGGATAACGCCGAGAAGCTCAACTTCAACTTCGAGTGGGTTGGCTCGGTCTCGGTGAACGTGGACAATGGCAAGCCACCGAGCCTTTGGCAGATCAACGGCAAGGCCTGGGACATCACCGACAAGACCTGCGCCGACCGCCCGATCGCTACGCTCAAGAAGGGCCAGAGCTACATTTTCGAATTGAAGAACATGACTCAGTACCAGCACCCGATCCACTTGCACGGCATGAGCTTCAAGGTCATTGCCTCGAACCGCAAGAAGATCACCCCGTACTTCACCGACACCTACCTGCTGGGCAAGAACGAGCGTGCCCGGGTGGCGCTGGTGGCGGATAACCCGGGGGTGTGGATGTTCCATTGCCATGTGATCGACCACATGGAAACCGGCCTGATGGCCGCCATCGAGGTGGCCTGATGCGGCAGATTCGCCCTGCCCGGATCATCGATCGCAGCCGCGACCAGGACTTCATGCGTGAAGCCCTGGCCCTGGCCGCCCAGGGCGCGGCCCTGGGCGAGGTGCCGGTGGGCGCGGTGCTAGTGCAGGACGGGGAAATCATCGGCCGGGGTTTCAACTGCCCGATCAGCGGCAGCGATCCCAGCGCCCACGCGGAAATGGTCGCGATCCGCGCCGCGGCCCAGGCAGTCGACAACTATCGCCTGCCCGGCAGCACCCTCTACGTGACCCTGGAGCCGTGCAGCATGTGCGCCGGGCTGATCGTGCATTCGCGTATCGCCCGGGTGGTGTACGGCGCCCTGGAGCCCAAGGCGGGCATCGTGCAGAGCCAGGGGCAGTTCTTCAGCCAGGGTTTTCTCAACCATCGGGTACTGGTCGAGGGCGGGGTGCTGGCCGAAGAGTGTGGCGCGGTGTTGAGCGAGTTTTTCAAGGCGCGTAGAGCCAGCCGCAGCTGAGCCCCTTCCTCTTCTGTAGGAGCGAAGCTTGCTCGCGATGAACGATAACGCGGTGTGCCTGCAGAAACGCGGCGTCCCGATCGCGGGCAAGCCTCGCTCCTACAGAGCCATTTATTTCCTGGCGACGATAACGGCGCGCATCGGCGCCGGCAGGCCTTCGATGGTCTTGCTGTGGTCGTTCGGGTCGAGGAAGTCGCTCAGCGACTGGTACTTCATCCACTCGGTGCCGCGCTGTTCCTCGACGCTGGTCACGCTCACATCCACGCAACGCACATCGCTGAAGCCGGCTCGGCGCAGCCAGAGTTCCAGGGCCGGTACCGACGGCAGGAACCACACGTTACGCATCTGCGCGTAGCGGTCTTCCGGCACCAGCGCCTGATGCTGGTCGCCTTCCACCACCAGGGTTTCCAGCACCAGTTCGCCGCCTTTGACCAGGCAGTCCTTGAGCGCCAGCAGATGCTCGATCGGCGAGCGGCGATGGTAGAACACGCCCATGGAAAACACCGTGTCGAAGCCTTCCAGGTTGGCCGGCAGGTCCTCGAACGGGAACGGCAGGTGCCACACTGCGGGCTCCGACAGGTAGCGCTGCACCGCCTGGAACTGGCAGAAGAACAGCCAGTTCGGGTCGACGCCGATCACGCTGTGGGCGCCGGCGCCGAGCATGCGCCACATGTAGTAGCCGTTGCCGCAGCCGACATCGAGGATGCGTTTGCCTTGCAGGTTCAGGTGCGGAGCGACCCGCGACCACTTCCAGTCCGAACGCCATTCGGTGTCCACATGCACGCCGAACAGGTCGAACGGGCCCTTGCGCCAGGGCGACAGGCCCATCAGCGCGGCGCGCATCTGGGCGCGGGTGGCGTCGTCGCAGTCGGTGTCCAGGGTCAGCCCGTTGAGTAGGTCGACGGTGCTTGGCTGGATCTTCGGCAGCGCATCCAGCGCGCTCTGCCAGCGCTCCAGGTCGCCGTGGCCCTTTTCCATCTTGGTGTCGAGTTGCGCTTGCAGGGTGTTGGCCCAGTCGGCCAGCGGCGTACCGGCCAGACGGCGGGCGAGGGGGGACAGATCGATCATGGCAAGGCAATCAACGAGGCAAAGTTAAGACACTGGAACCACGGCACGACTTTCGAGAACCCGGCGGCCAGCAGGCGTTCGCGGTGTTCTTCGAGGCTGTCGGGCTTCATGACGTTTTCGATGGCGCTGCGTTTCTGGGCGATTTCCAGTTCGCTGTAGCCGTTGGCGCGCTTGAAGGCGATGTGCAGGTCGGTGAGCAGCGCATGCTCCTCGGGGTCGTTGAAGCGCAGCTTCTCCGAGAGGATCAGCGCGCCGCCGGGCAGCAGCGATTGGCGAATGCGCCCGAGCAGCGCTAGGCGCTGTTCGGGGGCGATGAACTGCAGGGTGAAGTTCAGCGCCACCACCGAGGCGGGCTGGAACTCCAGGGCGAGGATGTCGCCTTCGATCACTTCTACCGGCAGCAGCTCCTGGAACATCGAGTCCTGGCCGTTGAGGTACTCGCGGCAGCGCTCGACCATGGCCGCCGAGTTATCCACCGCGATCACCCGGCAGCCGTCGGTGCGCACATGGCGGCGCAGGGCCTGGGTCACGGCGCCGAGGGACGAGCCCAGGTCGTAGAGCACGCTATTGGGCTGGGCGAACTGGGCGGCGAGCACGCCGAGGTTCTCGACAATGGTCGGATAACCCGGCACCGAGCGCTTGATCATGTCCGGGAACACCCGCACCACGTCCTCGTTGAAGGCGAAGTCGGGCACCTGGGCCAGGGGCTGGGCGAAAAGGCGGTCGGGTTCTTTGCTCACGGCGGTTCCAGCGGTGGAGATAGAAAGAGGGGCGGCATTGTAGCCGCTGCCGCAGGCTGCGATAAGGCCCGAAGGGCCTTCGGCGCCTCAAGGGCGACACAAGGTGTCCGGTTGATGGATGCCTGCCTGTAGCCGCTGCCGAGCTTGCGAGGCTGCGCACGAGGACGCAGTCCTCGCCAAGCCTGTGCATGGGGTTTATCTGGAGGATCGTTACGGCCGCTTCGCAGCCGATCGCAGCCTCGCAAGCTCGGCAGCGGCTACAGGGCTACAGGGCTACAGGGTTCAGCGGGGTTTCTGGCGGAATACCGACGCTGCGATCCCCCATTGCCCCAGCCAGTAACTGAGGATGATCAGGTAGGGCGCGGCATCGAAGGCCACCACAAAACGGCTGATGCCGATCACGCTGTCGGAGAACACGAAGGCCACGGCGCCGGCGGCGGCCAGTTGCGCCGAGCGTTTGGGCACGTCGCTGCCCAGGCGGGCCAGGGCGCGCCAGAGCATGGCGCTGATGGCCAGGCCGTAGACGATCACCGGCACCAGCAACGGGCCCAGGCCATGGTTGATCAGGATGCCCAGCAACGCCGCGCCGGCGACCAGGGCCAGCAGCAGGGGCAAGGGCGCCAGGCGCCGACAATCGCTGGTATAGGCCTTGAGGTAGGCCAGGTGCGCGACCAGGAAGGCCCCTAGGCCGAACACGAACAGGTCGGCGGGCCAGGCCAGCAGCACGTCGCCGAGCAGGGAAAACAACAGGCCGAGGCTGATCCAGCGGCGATAGTCGCTGGGGGGCGCATCGTGCAGCCAGCCGAGCAGGGCCAGCACCGGCAGCGGCTTGACCAGCAGGCACAGCAGGGTGGCGTGGATGCTCAGGCCGTAGAGGAAGGTCACCGCGCCCATCAGCGCCAGGATCAGCCAGCCCATGTCACTTGACCGAAATGGCGCAGTCGAAGGCTTTCACCGGCGCGACTTCCGGGGCCCAGGGTTGCTGATAGGTCAGCAGCAGGCGCCCGGTGCCGGCGGCGAAGGCCTGGAAGCGCCAGGTGGACTGGCCGGCGCTGCCCACCAGGCCACGGTCTTTGGGGTTGCTATAGACCTCGGGGCTGACTTTACGCAGCACGCCGCCGGCCGAGTCCTGGATCGCCCAGCGATACCCCGTGCTCGGGTTGCTCGGCAGGGTCAGGATCAGGTTTTGCCCGTTGCTCAGTTGCACTGGGCATTCGCTCTGGTTCTCGACCGTGACGTTTTGCTTGGGTTGGCTGGCGCAGGCGGCGAGCAGGGCAAGGCTGAGGGGCAGCAACAGACGAATCGGTGACATGGGTCAGAAAGCTCCGGTCATGACAAAGGGCGAGCATAACCGAAGATGGGGGAATCTGTGGTGGGGTAGCGATTCTGTAGGAGCGAGGCTTGCCCGCGATGAACGATGACGCGGTGCGTCAGGCACTACGCGTTGTCTCCATCGCGGGCAAGCCTCGCTCCTACATATCTGCGTTTAGAACAGCACTTTCGCCACATCGGCGAAACGCTTGGCGAAGTGCACGGTGATGCCTTCCTTGAGGTAGTCCGGCAGCTCTTCGAAGTGGCCGCGGTTGGCTTCCGGCAGGATCAGCTCGAAGAGCTTCTGCCGGCGCG
This sequence comes from Pseudomonas chlororaphis subsp. piscium, assembly GCF_003850345.1. Classification (NCBI taxonomy): domain Bacteria; kingdom Pseudomonadati; phylum Pseudomonadota; class Gammaproteobacteria; order Pseudomonadales; family Pseudomonadaceae; genus Pseudomonas; species Pseudomonas chlororaphis. The sequence goes on along the minus strand of NZ_CP027707.1, from coordinate 5,710,159 downwards.
CCGCGATGACTTTCTCGCGTACCCCGCCGATGGGCAGGACATGCCCGGTCAGGGTCAGCTCGCCGGTCATGGCCACGCCCTTTTTCGGCGGCTGGCTGCGCGCCAGGGACAGCAGGGCGCTGGCCATGGTCACCCCGGCGCTCGGGCCATCCTTCGGCGTGGCGCCTTCCGGCACGTGCAGGTGGACGAACGCCTCGTCGAAGAACTTCGCATCGCCACCGAACTGCTTGAGGTGCGAGGTGACATAGCTGTAGGCGATTTCCGCTGACTCCTTCATCACGTCCCCCAGTTGCCCGGTGAGCTTGAAGCCACGGTTGAGGGTATGAATCCGCGTGGCTTCGATCGGCAGCGTGGCGCCGCCCATGCTGGTCCAGGCCAGGCCGGTGATCACCCCGGTGCCGCTGAGCACCTGCTCGTTGCGGAACACCGGCATGCCCAGGGAGGCTTCCAGGTCTTTCGGGCCGACTTTGATCACCGCGTCCGGTTCTTCCAGCAGCCGTACCACGGCCTTGCGCACCAGCTTGCCCAGCTGTTTTTCCAGCTGGCGCACGCCGGACTCGCGGGCGTAACCATCGATCACCGCGCGCAGGGCCGCATCGCTGATGCTCAGGCTGGCCTTGGACACCCCGGCCTTTTCCAGCTGCTTGGGCCACAGGTGGCGCTTGGCGATGGCCAGTTTTTCCTCGGTGATATAGCCCGACAGGCGAATCACTTCCATGCGGTCCAGCAATGGGCCGGGAATCGAATCCAGGGTGTTGGCGGTGCACACGAACAGCACTTTCGACAGGTCCAGGCGCAGGTCCAGGTAGTGGTCGAGGAATTCCACGTTCTGTTCCGGGTCGAGGGTTTCCAGCAGCGCCGAGGCCGGGTCGCCCTGGTAGCTCTGGCCCATCTTGTCGATCTCGTCGAGCATGATCACCGGGTTCATCACTTCGACGTCTTTCAACGCCTGCACCAGCTTGCCCGGCAAGGCGCCGATGTAGGTGCGGCGGTGGCCCTTGATCTCGGCCTCGTCACGCATGCCGCCAACGCTGAAGCGGTAGAACGGCCGGCCCAGGGATTCGGCGATGGACTTGCCGACGCTGGTCTTGCCCACGCCGGGCGGGCCCACCAGCAGCACGATGGAGCCGCTGATCTCGCCCTTGTAGGCGCCGACCGCGAGGAATTCGAGGATCCGGCTCTTGATGTCGTCGAGCCCGGCGTGATGCTGGTCCAGCACCTTGCGCGCATGCTTGAGGTCGAGCTTGTCTTCACCGTACACGCCCCAGGGCACCGCGGTGGCCCACTCCAGGTAGTTGCGGGTGACCGCGTACTCCGGCGAGCCGGTCTCGAGGATCGACAGTTTGTTCATCTCCTCTTCGATGCGTTTCTGCGCCTGGGGCGGCAGGACCTTGCCGGTCAGGCGCTGCTCGAACTGCTCGATGTCGGCGCTGCGATCGTCCTTGGTCAGGCCCAGCTCCTGCTGGATGACCTTGAGCTGTTCCTTGAGGAAGAACTCGCGCTGGTGCTCGCCGATCTTGCGATTGACCTCGGCGGAAATCTCTTTCTGCAGGCGCGCGACCTCGACCTCCTTGCGCAGCATCGGCAGGACTTTTTCCATGCGCTTGAGCATCGGCACGCAGTCCAGCACTTCCTGCAGTTCGTTGCCGGTGGCCGAGGTCAGCGCGGCGGCGAAGTCGGTCAGCGGCGACGGGTCGTTGGGGCTGAAGCGGTTGAGGTAGTTCTTCAGCTCTTCGCTGTACAGCGGGTTGAGCGGCAGCAGTTCCTTGATCGCGTTGATCAACGCCATACCATAGGCCTTGACCTCGTCGGTCGGCTCGCTCGGCTGGTGCGGGTACTCGACCTCCACCAGGTACGGCGGGCGATGATGCTTGAGCCAGGTGCGGATGCGCACGCGGGTCAGGCCCTGGGCGACGAATTGCAACTTGCCGTTCTCGCGGCTGGCGTGGTGCACCTTGACCAGGGTGCCGTACAGCGGCAGGGCCGAGGTGTCGAAATGCCGTGGGTCTTCCGGTGGGGTGTCCATGAAGAACAGCGCCAGCGAATGGTGTTCGGACTTGCTCACCAATTCCAGGGTTTCGGCCCAGGGTTCTTCGTTGACGATCACCGGCAAAACTTGCGCGGGGAAGAACGGTCGATTGTGGATCGGGATGATGTAAACCTTGTCCGGCAGATTCTGCCCGGGCAGGGCCAGGCCCTTGCCGGAGGACGTATGGAGTTCGGCGTTTTCCGGGTCGGCGTATTCACTCATGGTTTCAGGAAGTTCTTGCTGGTCGCTCATGGGGCACCTGCGCAATGGGGTATGCGAAGTTAGATGGGGCAGGTGACGGGCGGTTTCAATGGGCCATGGGCCGGATCAATTATTTCAGTCTTTGTCGCCGGGACGCGGTGCAGTCTTCAAAACGGCGATGGCGAGGCTGTCATTTCTGCGCAGGAACGCTGGTAAATTGGCGGTGACAGAAAAATGACATTGAGAACCCCCTGATTTTATTGCGTGATCTTCTTCTCTCGGCGGTCTAATCTGGACCGATTAAATGTTGTCAGGGAAATGGCATTTATTTGACGCATCTTTAGCTGCCCAGAGGGACGCGTAATGATCAAGGGACTTTTCAGCGGGGAGCGGCGGGTGTCGCCGTGGGTGTGCAAGGTCGACAACAGTGAGGTCGCGGCGACGAGAGCCGTCTCATGAAGTGGCGCCATACGTTCCAGGTAAGGATCACCGGGATATTGGCGTTATTGCTGTTGATCGTGATCGGGGTGGTGTATTTCGCCGTCAAGGCCGCGACCAATCATGCGGTGGAAAACCAGGCGCAAGTGCAGCTGCAAACCGGCGCCCGGGTATTCGAACGCCTGCTAGAACTGCGCGGCCGACGCTTGCGTTATGGCGTGGACTGGCTGGTAGTGGACTCGCAGTTTCGCGAGGCGGTGATCAGCGGCGATTCCCAGGCGATTCTCGAGGCGCTGCGTCAGCACGGCACCGGCACCCGCGGCAGCGAGCTGTTCGTGCTCGGCGTCGAAGGCACGGTGATCGCCAGCACCCTGGGGGCGATCGCCGAGCGCGAGCATTTCCCTTATGACCGTGCATTGCGCACGGCCCTGCGGCAGAACAAAAGCATGTTGATCGTCGCGCTCAAGGGCCAGCCTTATCTGCTGGTCCAGGGGCAGGTGCTGACGCCGATGCACATGAACCGGGTGGTCATGGCGTTTCGCATGGACGACCTGTTCGCCAGCGAGCTGCGCTCCATGAGTAACCTGGAAGTGTCTTTCCTCACCCTGCAGGACGGGCGCGCGGGAGAACTGTTCAGCACTCAGCCGGACATTTTCTGGGCCACCATCATCACCACCCTGCGCAACTCGTCCTGGCGCGCCCTACCGCAGTTGAGCGATGCCCACGGCAAGCGCTTTCTCAATCAGGCCCTGCAACTGGCCAATACCGACGATCCCGACGACCCCAAGGTTCTGGCGTTGCTGCAAAGCCCTCTGGATCACGCCTTGCAGGCCTTTGCGCCGCTGGACCGGGAGTTCCTGGCGATTGCCCTGGCGGCGCTGGTGGTGTCGCTGGCTGGCGCCCTGTTCATGGCGCGGCGGGTGTCGTGGCCGTTGAATGTGCTGGCCGATGCCGCCCAGCGTATCGGCGCCGGCAACTACCAGGTGCCGGTGGTGCTCAAGCGCACCGACGAGTTCGGCTTGCTGGCCGAGGCGATCAACGCCATGCAGAGCGGGATCGCCAGCCGCGAGCTGCAACTGGCCCATAACGCCCTGCACGACCCCTTGACCGGCCTGCCCAACCGGGCGCTGGCCATGGAACGTCTGAGCAACGCCATCGGCGCCGGGCGCAAGGTGGTGCTGCTGTACCTGGGCATCGAGGACTATCGAGCGATCAACGAAGGCCTGGGCCCGGAGGGAGTGGAGCAGATGATGCGCGAAGTCAGCCGGCGGCTGTCGGAGACGGTATCCACCGGCGACACCGCCGCGCGCATCACCGCCAACGAGTTTCTGTTGCTGCTGGAAAATACCGAGATCGATGGCGCGGTGGCCATGGCCGATCGGCTCCACACATTATTGAGCCGGCCGCAGACCATTCATGGCGATGAAGTGCAGCGCCAGGTGTGCATCGGCGTGGCGGTCTACCCCACCGACGGGCAATCGGCGGAAGAGCTGATCAGCCGCGCCGCCATCGCCCGCCATGACGCGGCCGCCCAGCCCGGTTACCTGCAGATCTACCAGCAGGACCGCGACCTGGCCCATCAGCGCCAGGTCGGGCTGATCCGCGACCTGCGTCGGGCGGCGGCGGAAGGTGAGTTGTTCTTGCTGTATCAGCCCAAGCTCGACCTGCGCCATGGCCATGTGCACCAGGCCGAAGCCTTGCTGCGCTGGCAGCACCCGGAGTTCGGCATGGTCTCGCCGGCGGAATTCATCCCCCTGGCCGAGCGCACCGGCAGCATGAACAGCCTGACCCTGTGGGTGATCGAGGAGGGCATGCGGCAACTGGCCGAATGGAACATGCGCGGGCTGCACCTGCAGTTGTCGCTGAACATCTCGGTGGACGACCTGCATGGCCACGACCTGGCGGCGCGGGTGAGCGTGTTGCTGCAGCGTTATCGGCTGTCCGCCGAGCAGTTGATTTTCGAGATCACCGAAAGCGCCATCATGCGTCACCCGGAGCAGGCGCTGGAGGTGCTGCAGAGCCTGCGCGACTGCGGCATCAGCCTGTCGGTGGACGACTTCGGCACCGGCTATTCGTCGCTGGCGCAATTGCAGCGGCTGCCGGTGCAGGAGCTGAAGATCGACCAGTCGTTTATCCGCAACCTCGACGAAACCAGCGGCGACGCGGTGATCGTGCGCTCCACCATCGAGATGAGCCACAACCTGGGGCTCAAGGTGGTGGCCGAAGGGGTGGAACAGGAGCGCAGCCTGCGCCTGCTGGAGCGCTGGCATTGCGACACGGCCCAGGGCTACCTGATCAGCCGGCCGCTCAGCGCCGCGGCCTTCGAGGCCTGGCTGTTGAAGTCGCGGATTTCCAGCTGAGCAACGCTGTGTGGCCGCTCCGGGCACTACGGCCAGACATCCGCAGGCCCTGCTCCACGGTATGAAGTCTGTCGCTGTGAACCTCGGTGATGGGGCCGCGGCTTACTGCTTGGTGCACTCGGCGGGGAGCGCTACGACGCCGCCCATGGAGGCGAAGGCGACCATGCCGCCACTGGGCAACACGCAATTGTATTCGCCGTTGCTGGTGCTGGCGGTGAAGTAGGTCTGGGAAGCGTCGCTACGCACATTGGAGACCGTGGTCACGGGCTTGCCGAGGGTGGTCTGGGCGCGGGTCTTGAGGTCGTCGTTGCTGGGTTTGGCAATGGCGCAACCGCCCAGGGCGAGCACCAGGCCGCCGAGCAGGGTGAGGGTACGGGCAGTGGGGTGGAGGTTCATGGTGATTCTTCCTTGGCGTTGTTGTGTTTTCTACGGCGCAGCCGGCCCCGACACCGCAGAGCGGCGGTGTTGAGAAGAGCGGGTGAGTGGTTGGCACTATATCGCCGGGGTGGGGGAGGGTCGATTAGCACAGATGGGCTAATGTCCCTTTGCAATTATTGGGCTGGGGACGGGCGTCGGCGCAGGGCCGGCTGGAGTCGCCGGCCCCGGATCGAGGTTCAGGTCAGCAGTTGTTCCTGCAGGCGCCGGCCGAGTACGTCCAGCAGGTCGCAGCCATCGCGCAGGGGGATGACGCAGAGCTGGGCGAAGTCCTGGAGCAGCGCCGGGTTGCTGTGCAGGTTGGCGTCGCTGGCGATGTTTTCCAGCAACTGGATCGCGGCGCGGATGCGGTGGGCGGCGGCTTCGTGCAGCACATCCAGGGGCGCCTCGGTGTCGATCAGCAAGGCGGGGATGCTGCAGTCGTTGCTGGTCAGGGCCATGTAGCGGCGGGGTTTGGTGGGTAGGGCGGGTGGATCGGGAACGACTTTTTTCATTGAACTGGCTCCGGGTAGGGATCTGAGCCGCCAACAGCCTTCCTACGGGCTTGGGTGGCAGCCGTGCGCGGGGTAGGAACCGAATACCCAGGGACTCGGCCACGTCGAAACGTGCCCGCGCACAGCCGCCGCGGCTGATCTTACGGACACCTTAAAAGGGCCGCAATCAGTCGGGACGCGTACGCGCCGAGGGTCATCAAAAGGGTTCCTACGCCCTGTCACTGAATTGGCAGTGACAGGCCAAACCATAGAGTCCGGGGCCCGGCGGGACAAGGTGATAGGAGTCGACGCGTGTTGTAGGAATTTTCGCTGTAGCCACTGCCACACCGATCTCGGATCGACATTGGCCTGTAGCCGCTGCCGAGCCTGCGAGGCTGCGATCGTCTGCGTAGCAGACGCAAGGGCGGTACCCCCATCGGCCTGATACACCGCGTTGTCTGATTTGGCGTCCGCTTCGCGGCCGGTCGCAGCCTCGCGGGCTCGGCAGCGGCTACACGAGTCGTTATCGTCCGGGAGCCTTGTGGTGGTTGGGTGGGCCCTATCGCGGGCAAGCCTCGCTCCTACAGAAGCGGAGCGGAACACCACGATCCTGCTTCTGTAGGAGCGAAGCTTGCTCGCGATGACGTCAGCTCGAACAACGCAGGAGCGAGAGGTCAAAGCAACACCCCCAAACGCCACCCACAAAAAAAGGCGGCTACCCGCAGGTAGCCGCCTTTTCATTCACCGCCGGTAAGGCTTATTCCGACAGTTTGTAGGCGATGATGTAGTCGCCCATCTTGGTGCCCAGCGAGCCGTGGCCACCCACGACCACCAGTACGTACTGCTTGCCATCCTTGCCGGTGTAGCTCATCGGCGTGGCCTGGCCACCCGCTGGCAGGCGGGATTTCCACAGTTCCTTGCCGTTGTTCACGTCATAACCGCGGATGTACTGGTCCAGGGTGCCGCTGAGGAAGCCCACGCCGCCGGCGGTGACCATCGAGCCGCCCATGCTCGGCACGCCGATGGGCAGGCCGATCGGTACTGGCGAGCTGTCGCGGCTGGTGCCGTTCTTGTGCTTCCACACCACTTTGTTGGTGGTCAGGTCGATACCGGCCACGTAGCCCCAGGCCGGGGCCTGGCAAGGTACGCCGAACGGCGACATGAACGGATGCATGATCACCGCGTACGGCGCGCCGGTGTTGGGTTGCACACCGGAGGTTTCGCTTTCGCGCTTGCTGCCGGCGGCGACTTCGGCGCGCGGCACCAGCTTGGAAACGAAGGCCATGTAGTTCGGGCTGGTGAACAGCAGGTGACGGACCGGATCGATCGACACGCTGCCCCAGTTGAACACACCGACGTTACCCGGGTAGATCAGGCTGCCCTGGATCGATGGCGGGGTGTACTGGCCTTCGTAGCGCAGTTCCTTGAACTGGATGCGGCACAGCATCTGGTCGAACGGCGTGGCGCCCCACATGCCTTTCTCTTCCAGCGGCGGTGGCAGCAGGTTCAGGTCCGAACGGGCCTGGGTCGGCGCGGTGTGGTCGCCTTCGACTGCACCGGCCGGCGCCGGTACTTCCTGGATCGGCACGATCGGGGTGCCGTCGCGACGGTCCAGCACGTACAGGCTGCCTTGCTTGGTCGGCTGGATCAGCGCCGGCTTGATGCCGTCAGCGGTCTTCATGTCCACCAGGGTCGGCTGGCTGCCCACGTCCATGTCCCACAGGTCATGGTGGGTGAACTGGTAGTTCCAGCGCAGCTTGCCGGTGTCGATGTCCAGGGCCACGGTGCCGGCGCTGAACTTCTCGGCGCCCGCGGTGCGGTTGCCGCCCCACTGGTCAGGCATCTGGTTGCCCAGCGGCAGGTAGATCAGGCCCAGTTTCTCGTCGACGCTGGCCAGGGACCACATGTTCGGCGAGTTGCGGGTGTAGGTCTGGCCTTCTGGCAGCGGAGCGGTTGCGTCGGGATTGCCGGCGTCCCAGTTCCACACCAGGTGACCATCGTGCACGTCGAAGGCGCGGATCACGCCGGACGGTTCGTTGGTCGACTCGTTGTCGGTCACGTGGCCGCCGATGATCACCAGGTTACGGGTGATGGCGGCCGGCGACGTCGAGTAGTAGCCACCCGGAGTGAACGGGCCGATACCGGCCTTCAGGTCCACGGCGCCCTTGTTGCCGAAGTCTTCGCAGACCTTGCCGGTGTCGGCGTTGATCGCGATCAGGCGCGCGTCGGCGGTCGGCAGGAACAGGCGACGCGGGCAGCTGGCGGCGATGGCCTGGCCGGCGGCCGAGAGGCTGGCCGGGGTGCTGATGGCGTCGGTCTTGTTGAAGCTGGCTTCGTCGTAGTACGAC